>NZ_JAVCWM010000005.1:0-392361 GCF_030846495.1 Massilia scottii
CTCTGCCCGATGGTGCCGGCCGTGATATTACCGATCCGCAGATTCTCCAGCAAAATGGCATTATCCAGCATGTCGGATGCGAAGCCCGACGGCGTGAACCGGCTTTGCAGCGTTTTCGGAACTGCCTTGGCACCCTCATATCCCAGTTCGCCTACTCCCAGGAACACATCCTTTACAAAACCCGCGCCCCCTCGCACCGCCTGTGCGCCGTGATCCAGTAACGTTCCAGGTTCGGCCTTGATCTGCCCGATCGCGTCATTCGCCATCGCATTGAGATCTTTGAACCGGATGAACTCGTCCGACGTATCGAAGTTGAGCAACCCGTCGTCAACCTTCGCTTTCTCCGCCTTCAGTTCCTCCAGCCGCTTGCTCGTGCGCTTGCCAGGGGGCGGCTCCTCGGCCACGGCCACCGGCGCAGCCGCAACTGGTTTAGCCACGGTCATCATCCTGGCAAGCGGCCCCACCGCGCCGCTTTCATTGGTGTTAATCCTGCACAAGCTGTTGTGGCGGGCGACCGGCAAGCCGTTGCTCTTCACATTCCGGTGCCCCTCGAGAATGGCGAGGTAACCCGTGTCGAGCGATCTCCCTGACGCGATGTTCTGGCCGGCATTCGCCTCCACACCCTTGATGAGATCTCCCTTGCGCAGCACGCGGGTTCCGCACGCTTTGACATTCGGCGCGCCTGCGGTCATTTCAGGCAGGATCGAATAGCTGTTAAACGCAACAACACATTTCCCGATGCGGCACAGATCGGGCTCGATCGCCACGGCACGCCAATTTCCGACGTGCGCAATGTGGCGTGTCTGGGCGGCTTTCTTCGGCGTGCCCTGCTTTACTTGCTCTTTTTTCTGCTTGCCTGCTTGCTCCTGCTTGTCGAGCACATCCGTAAGCTCATTCACGTTCTGCTGCACCTCTTGAAGCCGCTGCTTTGCGTCACTTAAGGCACGAGTCTCAGCGATCCTGTCTTCAACCGTCTTCACAGGGAAGGCAACGTTGCCCTTCGGGTCCTTTCCAGACGGGACAGATAACTTCAGTGCGTCCATACCATTTCCAGCACTCATCCGCCCTCCTTGGCTGCTACCGCATTACCAATCACCACACCGTTACTGACGATCTGCGCCGTGGTGGCTGCGATCACAATATCGAGCACCGGATCGTCAACATCGAAATGGGTACGCCACACGAGCGACGCCTGCCGCGTGGCAAGGTCAAACCGCAGCGTATCGAGCAAGGGCAAGCTGATTTCCTCAACACCACTGGCCCGGGTAACGGCAACAATGATCTTCCAACCGGGCAAAGTCATTTCGCAGCGGGCTGGCAGCAGGCCGAGCATCGTGACGGTCTCATCGCCTTTCAGATGGGGCGTGGCAACCAGCCCGGGCGACGCGCACTGAAAAAAGCGCGAATCGAATTCCTTCGGCAACAAAGGGTAGCGGGTGCTGCGCCACATATCGTCATACTTGCCTTGCATCTCCACCCGCGGTGCCCACCAGCGCGCGGTAGCGCTGAATCCTTGCGGTGCGAGGTTCGCATAGGGATTGCCGACAGCCTCGACGGCATCCTCGATCTGGGGCGCCGCCAATTCCTTCTGCGCGGCGATCCATTTCCCGACGTGCGCGCGTGCCCGCCGCGGCAGGTGGGCGTATGCCCCCGCCTCCGGCAGCCAGCCGCAGCCGGCCGGGTTGCCCGGATGCCCTACCCAATCTGCTTCCCCGGCCTCAGTCACCGCAGCAGGAATATCGATGCAGCCCCCGTAAGCGAGGCGATAATCGAGCGCTACCTCTGTCACGGCCTGCGCCGGCCCCAGACGCCACCCCATCATCTGCCTGCGAAACTGACGCGGACCGTGCAGACGCAACATCTTCTTGAGCATACCTACGCGGATGCCCGCAATCCATTCCTTCGCCGCGATCCCATCCGGCGCGCTCGCGCTGCCGGTGACCAGCACATCGGTGCCCGGCTTGTACGGCAGCACGTCGCCATCGTCGGTGACCACTGCGCGCATCACCGCGCTGCCGTCGGTGCCTGCGTAGACGTCGCCCAGCACGATCTCCTGCTGCGTCTGCGCCAGTGTCATTACCGCGCCGCAGGATGCAAATTCGAAGGTCGCGCGTACCACCAGCACATCGAGCCGCTCACCCTCTGGCCCGGTTTGTTCGAACCAGAAATGGGGAACACCTGTGTGATTGGTGACCGTGGCGCAGGGGGCATTCAGGCTGGCCAGTTCACGTGCTCGCGGCTGCATCATGCGTATTCCTTTCACGGCAAGCGGCGGCCGCAGCCGCGCTGATTAGCAGGGAAGCCCATGTCAGAAACATCCACCGGGGGGCTTCGCAGCAGGAGCGGATTCGTCAGCGCCCGGCGGCGATTTGGCCGTACCCGAGTTGAGCGCCACGTCATCGGGGCCATCGATATGCACTTTGCTGCCGGTCTTGATGTGAACCTCCTTGCTCTCGAGGTAAATGGCATCGGGCGTCATCACGAATTTCGATTTCCCGCACACCAGTTCGATCCGCTCGCCAGCGGAAATTGCCACCGTTTTTCCCACGGTCGTGGTCTGGCTCTGCCCCACCATGGTCGCCATGATCATGCCGACATTCAGGTTGTAGCCCATGCCGACCGTGTCCATGCGGCCCATGCCCACGTTTTGCATGTAGGCCATGCCGATCGTTTCGGTCTTCATCTTGGCCACATTGATCGACCAGTTCTTGCCGATCTTGTCTTGCTGATTCTTGCCCACGGTTTTGCTGCGGTTGGCGCCAATACTCAGCGCCTCGTTCTTGCCCACATCTTCCGTGCGGTTCTCGCCGATGCTGATCGTTTCATCATGGTCCACGCGCTCGCGACGGTTGTTGTGGATGGTGATGCTCTCGTCGTTGCCGACCGTCTCGGTGCGGTCGTGATGCACGGTGATCGTCTCGTCGCGGTCCACCGTTTCGGCGCGGTCGCGCTTGATGTGACTGGTTTCATCGCGGTCGATCGTCTTGCGGCGGTCGTTGCCGACCCACTTGTCCTCGTCGTGCTCGACCTCGGTCAACTGGTCTTTCTCGGCATGCAGCCACAGCTGCTCCTGCCCCTTCTTGTCCTCGAAACGCAAGGCGTTGGCATTGTCGTAGCTGCCGCCCGGCGTCGAACGCGACAGGATGCCGCTCTGGGTCTTATTAGCCGGCAGATTCCAGGGCGGCATGGTGTCGGCATTGGGCACCATGCCGGTAATGATCGGCCGGTCGGGATTGCCGTCCATGAACTGCACCAGCACTTCGGTACCGATACGCGGAATCGACGTCATGCCGAAGTTGGCTCCTGCCCACGGCGTCGCCACCCGAATCCAGGCCGAGCTTTTTTCATCGCTGGCGCCAACCCGGTCCCAATGGAACTGCACCCGCACGCGGCCAAATTCATCGGTGTGGATTTCTTCGCCGGCAGGACCGACGACGGTCGCGCTCTGGATGCCGTGGATTTTGGTCTCAACGCTGTTGTGATCGCGCCCGGCCCGGAACGGGATGATCTTGCGAATGCAGGTCAGCTTGTTTTCATAGTGCGACTCTGCCGTGTCCTTGATGTGGTAATTGTTGCTGGCGATGTGATGAACAGCCGTTACCAGGAACTCGCGCGCTTGCGCATCGTCGCTCCTGTCGCAGGCATCGAAGTGGCCAGTGAGCCGGAACCAGCGCCCGGGCATCAGGTAGCGGCAATTGCCGGTGCCGTCGAACTGTTTTCCGGCCGCTTCCACTTCTTCCATGCGCAACTGGGCCAAGGCCCGCGCTCCGCCGCCAAAGCCGAAGGCGCCCGTGTACTCATACGATTCGATATTCGGCACATCGCCCTGCCGGTTCACGGTCGGCAAGGACGTCACGGCCGGATGCGGCGATTTGAAGTCGTACGATGCCAGCGCCACCGTGCCCTGCATGATGTGGCGGGCCGGCGACCATTCGCCAATGCCATCGTCGATCACCGTTCCGCCGTGACGCTGGAACGGCACTTCCGGATTGCCATCGATCGCCTCGGCGCTGGTCGTATCGTCCGACAGGATCAGTTTGTGGCCGCTGGCGCTGTGCTCGAACCAATACACAATACCGGCCGCAGCCCAGCGCCGCTCGAGGAAATTGCGGTCGCTTTCATCGAACTGGCAGCAATCGCTCATCACCCCGGTCGCTCCCTGCACGCGCCAATCCCAGTCCGCCAAACTGCCATAGTCACCGAAGATGCTGGCGCTCTGCTGATACATGGTCGTGTAATGGAACAGATAATTATCCTTGCGCATGCTCAGATACTTGTACCAGGGCCCGAGTCTGGCTTCGTAATATGACATGCCGCCGTCAACGGTCTTGAGGCCAAAGCTGAACACGCGGCCGGTAAAGTAGCGCATGCTGCCATCCCTGCGCACCAGTTGCACGCACATCATCTTGCCCTGCAAATCCTTCAGGGCGATGTTCGGGTCATCCGACAGCAATTCGACTGTGAACTCAAACGGCCGCGACAAACTTTCCACCGCTTCCAGCTTGTTGACCAACAACTGGGCGGGCGGCCCGTCATTGCCGGGAAACGACAGGCGCAAGAGACGCTTGTGCTGGCGTCCGCTGATGAGTTCTTGCAAGGCGGATAACGCTGTAGTCATAAGATTCCTGATGGGCGATAATTTGAACGCGCAGTCGCCCCAGGCCGTCCGCATGGGCACGGCCGGACAGGGAACGATGATGAGTAGAAGACGGCCGGGATGCCGGCTCACAAACGTACAAGGAATCAACAACGACGTCGCTGAGGATGCACAACGCAATGCCTGATGGGCTTCACGAAATGGCAATTCAATCAGCGTGAGGGTTTAATGTCTTTGTGATCTAAAAGATCACAATTATAGCAGATTAGACAACAAAAATCGAGCGAAAAATTGTCGCTTTTTTAATTATCGGCGACGGCAGAGACGGAATTTCAGACGAAAAAAAAGCCCGCCGAAGCGAGCTCTAATCCAATGTATTACCAATGCTTTAATCGTGTCCCAGGCGCCCATGCTATCTGCGTGGTGCCCTGACGTGTAAATCGACTACCGTATTCGGAATTACAAATCCATGCGGTTGCAACCATCTACCTTTGCGACATTACACATATTGCGCGGCGGTGCAGGCTCTGGATAGTGTTTCGGTTCGTTTGAACCTCACCACTGAACGTAGTGTATCACACGTTTGTGCGATGCAGCAAACTTTATCGCATTATTGCGCCGGGCGTGTGGTCATCGGGATCGGTTCCTTGTGCTGCTCGTTACGCCCTGCCCGCTCGTATTCCGAAATCACCTGCGCGCCGAACAGCAGCAAGGTCGCGCCGATCTCCAGACTGAACATGACCACGATGGCGGTGGTCATCGAGCCGTACACCATGTTCACCTGCGACAGGGTCGAAAAGTACCAGACCAGCACATGGCGCGCGATTTCCCACAGCAGTGCCGCCGTCACGCCGCCAATGAGCGCGTGCGACAGCGACAGCCGCCCCACCGGCATCACCAGGTAGATGGAACTGAGCACCAGGATCTCGCCGGTCAGCCCCAGGCAGTACAGCAGCACCCCGGACACGCCGTTGAGCGACCACTCGTAGCCGAGAAACCACACGCTCTCCTCGCCCATCACCTGCAGCGTGCCCGCCACCAGCGTGACGATCATGATGCCGGCGCCGAGCGCCAGGATATAACAGTAAGGCAGGATGGCCGAGATCAAAAAGTGCCGCCGCCGGATCGCCACCCGGTGATGGAAGATCACGCTCATCGCATTTTCCAGCGCGGTGAACGCGAGCGAGCTAAAAAACAGCATGCTGGCAAACAGCACCCAGGTGACCAGGTCGCGGTCGTCCATGAAGTGCGACAGTTCTTTCACGATGGCGTTGGACTGCCCCGGCACCAGCCACTCCAGATAGCGCGCCAGCGTCGACAACAACTCGGCCTGGTCGATGAAGTGCGACAGCGCCACCACCACCAGCATCAGGAACGGCACGATCGACAGCAGCGCGTAATACGCCACCGCGCCAGCCAGCAGCAAGCCCTGGTTGGCCTTGAAGCCCTTGAGCGTCTGCCACGCGAATGCGAGCGGATGGCCAAGCACGTACGCGTTGGCGCGGCGGTTCAAGATACGCAAGCGCAGGCCCTTGGACCCCTTCATCGCGCCAGCCTGATACCGGTGAACTGCCAGCGCGCACCGGCCGGGAAGAAGTTGCGGTAGCTGGCGCGCGCATGACCGGGCGGCGTGGCGCACGAAGAACCGCGCAGGACATACTGGTTTAACATGAATTTACCGTTGTATTCGCCCAGCGCGCCGGGCGCGCAGGCATAGCCGGGATACGGCGCATAGCTGCTGCTGGTCCACTGCCAGCACTCGCCGAACATTTGCGTCAGCCCCGCGCCCTGCGGCGCGCCGGCCGGATGCAGGCCGCCCGTCGCCGCGCCGATGCCGGCGGCGGCCACTTCCCACTCCGCCTCGGTCGGCAGGCGCGCTTGCATCCAGTGCGCGAACGCGTCCGCCTCATACAGCGACAGATGCGTCACCGGACGCGCCGCATCGAGCGGCTGCAATCCGTGCAGCGTAAATTCGTGCCACTGCCCGTGCGTGTCGCGCTGCCAGTACAGCGGGTGCGCCAGTTTCAGATTGCTCACGCAGTCCCAGCCCTCGGACAGCCACAGGCCCGGCTCGCGATAACCACCCGCCTCGATGAACGCCAGGTACTCGCCATTGGTCACCAGGCGCGAGGCCAGCGTAAACGGCGCCACATACTGGCGATGGCGCGGCAGCTCGTTGTCGAAACTGAAGCTGGCGTCCGCGTGGCCGATATCGGCCAGGCCGCCGTCAAAGCCAATCCACGCCAGCGGCGCGCCGGCCTGCGCGCGCGGCAGGGCACTATCCACATAGGCCGGCCACATGGCGTTCTGCGCCAGCAGGTGCTTGACGTCGGTGAGGATCAGTTCCTGGTGCTGCTGCTCATGCTGCAAGCCCAGTTCCAGCAAGCCAGGCAGCTCGTCGCCCGGCTGCGCCGCCAGCAGGCGCGCCACGCGCGCATCGACATTGGCGCGGTAGGCGCGCACCTCGCGCATGGCGGGACGTGTCAGCGCGCCGCGCTGGGCACGCGGATGGCGCTCGCCGATACCGTTGTAATAGGAGTTGAACAGCACCCGGAAGGCCGGATGAAACGGCGCGAAACCTTCCTCGAAGCGTTCCAGGATAAAGGTCTCGAAAAACCACGTGGTATGCGCCAGGTGCCACTTGACGGGACTGGCGTCCGCCATCGACTGCGCGCCGCAGTCTTCGTCCGACAAGGGTTCCGCCAGCATCAGCGAGCGTTTGCGCACGCCGTCGTAAAGGTCGCGCATGCTCATCGGGGAATGGCGCGCGCATAAATGACCGCGAACCACTGGTCCGGATCGGTCCACACATGCACGCTCTGAAAGCCGGATTGTTCAAGCAGGCCCACCGCCGCGCTCTGGCGGTACTTGTAGCTGTTTTCGGTATGAATCGACTCGCCCGCGCTAAAACGGCGCTCCCCGCCCGGCCAGCGCACGGTCAACGCTTCGCGCGCTTCGAGGTGCATCTCGACCCGGCTTTCGTCGGCGTTGAAAAAGCCGCGGTGGCGCCACTGCGCCACGTTGAAGTCGGCGCCGATCAGCAGGTTCACGTGGCGCAGGATGTTCAGGTTGAAGGCCGCCGTAACGCCGATGGCGTCGTCATAGGCCGCGTCGAGCGTGGCCGCATCCTTGACCAGGTCGATCCCGATCAGCAGCGCGCCGTCGTCCTCGCACTCGGCGCGCGCGCGGCGCAGAAAGGCGCGTGCTTCGTCCGGCGTGTAATTGCCGATCGAGGAACCAGGGTAAAAGAACAGGCGCTTGCCGGGCCGTACCACGCCCGGCAGATCGAGATGGCTCGAAAAATCCAGTCCCAGCCCCGTCATCTCGATATGCGGAAAGCGCTGCTGCAAGCGTTCGATCGACTCGCGCAGGAAATCGTAGGAGATGTCGATCGCCACATACTGGGCCGGATGCAGCAGCGGGAACAGGCGCGCCGCCTTGGCGCAATTACCCGCGCCCAGGTCGATCAGCGTGCTGCCCACGCCCACGGCGCGTGCGATGTCGGCGCCGTGGCGAGCCACGATGGCCGCTTCGGTACGGGTCGGATAATATTCGGGCAGCTCGCAGATCGCCTCGAACAGCCGGGAACCTAGGGCGTCGTAGAGAAATTTGGGCGAGATCGCCGCGCTCCTGCCGAGCAGGCCGGCAGTCAGTTCGGACACGACGGCGCTACTGGCGCGGGCATCGCGCGCTTGGGCAAGACTGGAAGTCGGCATAGGAGTAGTGGTCAATCGAAATCGCTGCGTTGGTGTTTTTGCTATCATAGCTGAATATCCCGTATTTTACGGCCCACCCGGCGTTCAAGCGTGCTCGCTGGCCGGCGTCTACCCCACATCCCTACGATAGGCAACCATGACCCATTTCTCCGCCCTGCGCACCCTCAAGTCCATGCTGGCTGCATCATTGGCCGCCACCGCGCTGCTGGCCAGTGCCAGTGCCATCGCCCAGGTCACGCCGGGCGTGCTGCGCGTATCCGCCATTCCCGACGAAGCGCCGACCGAATTGCAGCGCAAGTTCAAGCCGCTGGGCGACTACCTGGCCAAGGCCACCGGCCTGAAAGTCGAATTCACGCCGGTGACCGATTACCCGGCCGCGGTCGAGGGACTGGTCAACAAGCGCCTCGACCTGGTCTGGTTCGGCGGCTTTACCTTTGTGCAGGCCAATGTGCGCAGCAAGGGCAAGGTCACGCCGCTGGTGCAGCGCCAGGAAGACACCGCCTTCCGCTCGGTGTTCGTCACCACCAAGGCCGACATCACGAAACTCGATGATCTCAAGGGCAAGACCCTCAGCTTCGGTTCCGAGTCGTCCACCTCGGGCCACCTGATGCCGCGCTCCTACATGCTGGCCGCGAAAATCGATCCGGACGCGGATCTCAAGCGCGTGGCCTACTCCGGCGCGCACGACGCCACCGTGGCCGCTGTCGCCGGCGGCAAGGTCGATGCCGGCGCGCTGAATATCTCGGTATGGGAAAAGCTGGTCGCCGAGAAGAAGGTCGACCCGGCCGCCGTGCGCGTGTTCTACACCACCCCGGGCTACTTCGACTACAACTGGACCGTGCACGCCGACATGCCCGCGCCGATGAAGAAGAAGCTGACCGACGCCTTCCTGGCACTCGACAAGTCGACCCCGGAAGGCAAGGAAATCCTCGAACTGCAAAAAGCCAGCAAGTTCGTGCCGACCAAGCCGGAAAACTACAGCGCCATCGAAGCGGCCGCGCGCAGCGCCAAGCTGCTCAAGTAAGCAGGATACGCGCGCATGGACTCCTACCGCCTCGGCAAGCTCACCGTGCGTCACCTGGCCGGCGCGCAGGCGCCTGCCCTGCACGAGATCGACCTGGCGGTGGCGCAGGGCGAGCAGCTGGCCGTGATCGGTCCGTCCGGGGCCGGCAAGACCACCCTGCTGGCCACCCTCGCCTGCGCCCACGCGCCGGCCGGCGGCACCCTGCAGGTGCTCGGCCAGGATCCCTGGACCCTGCCCGGCGCGGCGCGCCACAAGCTGCGCGCCAGCCTGTTCCTGGCGCCGCAAACGCCGCCCCTGCCGCCACGCCAGCGCGTGGTCACGGCGGTGCTGGCGGCGCGCCTGCCCGAATGGACCCTGGGCCAGGCGCTCGCTTCCCTGTTCAAGCCGGCCGATCCCGATGCCGCCCACGCGGCCCTGGTGCGCTTCGGCCTGGGCGACAAACTGTATGCGCGCGTCGACCGCCTCTCCGGCGGCGAGCGCCAGCGCTGCGGCCTGGCGCGCCTGCTGCTGTCGTCGGCCCGCGTGTTCCTGGTCGACGAGCCGCTCTCCGCACTCGACCCGGCGCTGTCCCGGATGACCCTGGCCACCCTGCAGCAGGAAGCGGCGCGCCGCAATGCCACGCTGATATGCAGCCTGCACCAGGTCGACATGGCGCGCGCCCATTTCCCCCGCATCGTCGGGCTGCGCGACGGGCGCATCGTGTTCGACGCCGCGCGCGAAGACGTCAGCGACGCGATGATCGCGGCGCTCTACCAGAACGAAGCCATGGTGCAGCACATGCCGCAGCCGCACGAAACGCCCGAACGGCTGGCCGTCGGCGCCTGCTTCTGACGCATGCCCGCGGCAACCGTCCACCATCCCGATCCGGCCTGGCGCGCGCGCCTGGCCATGCTCGCCATCGGCACGGCCGTGCTGTGGCCCGCCCTGGTGTTCAGCGAATTCAAGCCCTGGATCCTGTTCGACCTGCAAAGCCTGGCCGCGGCCAGCCACTTCCTGGCCGGCTTTCTCAAGCCAGCGCTGGAACCCGAATTCCTGGCGATGGTGCTGCGCGAAACCTGGCAGACGGTGGCCATTGCCACCGCCGGCCTGACCCTGGCCCTGCTCGGGGCCATTCCGGCGACCCTGATCATCACCGAACGCCTGTCCATCTCGCGCCTGGGCACACGGCGCATGCGCTGGGCCGCCCGCCTGCTGCGCCAACTGGTGCGCTGGGTGCTGGTGCTGCTGCGCAGCGTGCCCGAACTGGTGTGGGCCATCCTGTTCGTGCGCGTGGTCGGCCTCGGTCCGACCGCCGGCGTGCTGGCCATCGCGCTCACCTACAGCGGCATGCTGGGCAAGGTGTACGCCGAAATTCTGGAATCGACCGACGCCCAGGCCACCGGGGCGCTGCTGGCCAACGGCAGTTCGCGCCTGGCCGCGCTCCTGTACGGGGCGCTGCCGGAATCGAGCGCCGAACTGGTCTCGTACACCGTGTACCGCTGGGAGTGCGCCATCCGCGGCTCGGCGGTGATCGGCTTTGTCGGCGCCGGCGGGCTCGGTCAGCGCATGGATGAATCGACCCGCATGATGGCCGGCGGCGAAGTGTGCACCATGCTGATCGTGTTCGTGCTGCTGGTCGCCCTGGCCGATGCCGTGTCCAAGCTGCTGCGCCGCAGGCTCGGATGAGCGCGCGCCCCCTGCCCCCGGCGCCGCCGCGCCGCCTCTCCACCTGGCTGCTGGCGGGGGCCATCGTGGCGCTCGTCGTCGCCAGCTTCGCCTCGCTGCAGCTGCAATGGTCGGCCTTCTTCTCGCCCGACGCGCTCGCGGTGACCAGCGAATTCCTGGCCGGCTTTACCCCGCCCGAAACCGCCCCGGCCTTCCTGCGCAAGACCGCGCTGGCCGCCGCCGAGACGCTGTCGATGTCGGCCATCGGCACCTTGCTGGCGGTCGCCGGCGGCATGGCGCTGGCGATCGCCGGCGCCGGGCGCCTGGGCAAGGTGCAGCGCGTCCTCGCGCGCGGCCTGCTCAACGTACTGCGCTCGATTCCGGAACTGGTGTGGGCCTCGCTGCTGCTGGTGGCGGCCGGCCTGGGGCCGTTCGCCGGCACCCTGGCGCTGGCCGCGCACACCAGCGGCGTGCTCGGACGCCTGTTCGCCGACGCGCTCGAAAACGCCGACCCGCATCCCGAAGCCACCCTGCTCACCAATGGCGCCGCGCCGGCGGCGGCCTTCTTGTATGCCACCATGCCGCAAACGCTGCCCCAGATGCTGTCGTACACCCTGTACCGCTGGGAGAACAATATCCGCGCCGCCGCGGTGCTCGGCGTGGTCGGCGCCGGCGGACTCGGTCAGATGCTCAAGTTTCACCTGTCGCTGTTCCAGATGCAAAACGCGGCCACCGTCATCATCGCCATGCTGCTGCTCGTCGCGCTGGTCGACGCCGCCAGCTTTGCGCTGCGGCGCGCCCTCACCCGCTAGGCCTGCGGCCAGCCCACCCTCCGTCACCAGGTATTCCTCATGCTCGAACTGCGCGATCTCGCCAAAACCTACAACGGCCGTCCGGTGCTCAACCGCCTCTCGCATCAATTCAAGGCCGGCGAATTCGTCGCCATCATGGGCGAGTCGGGGGTCGGCAAGTCGACCCTGCTCAACCTCATCGCCGGCCTCGATGCGCCCGACAGCGGCGACATCGTGATCGACGGCCAGCCGATGTCGGCGCTCGACGACAATGCCGCCACCGGCCTGCGCCGCACCCGCATGGGCTTCATCTTCCAGGCCTTCCACGTGCTGCCGCACCTGACCCTGGAGCAGAACGTGGCCCTGCCCCTGTTATTGAATGGCCAGAGCCAGGAACGCGCCGGCGCCATGCTGGCCGCGGTCGGCCTGGGCGGACGGGGCGGCGATTTTCCGCGCCAGCTGTCCGGCGGCGAAATGCAGCGCGTGGCGATCGCGCGCGCACTGGTGCACCGCCCGGCCCTGGTACTGGCCGATGAACCGACCGGCAACCTCGATCCGGAAACCGCCGGCAGCATCCTGGCCTTGCTGCGCGATGAAGTAAAGGCGAGCGGCGCCAGTGCAATAATGGTCACACATTCTCACGCCGCAGCCGCGCAAGCGGACCAAACCCTCATTTTGACCCGCTCAGGATTGCATTTTGTGCAAGATGTGCGCTAAAAGCCGCATTTCCATCGTTTAATTTATCAACTTTGCTGCGAGTATATTCTTTCGGTAGTATCATCGGAACAAACCCGTGGTGCATGAAATATATCAGAATGTAACAAGCGGGTTGAAGTTGACCAACAGTCGATCAGTCCCCCATCAATGAAAAAATAATCTTTGGAGGAGTACGATGAACGTACGGCAAAAGAAACTGGAAATGATCGAGGCGATGAACCGCGCTCGAGCGCTCGAACCATCGAGCTTTGTGCCGAACAAGCTGCTCGACACCTTGATCGAAAAAATGAACCTCAAGAACGATGCGGAGTTGTGCCGCGTGCTGGAGGTCCAGCCGCCAATCATCAGCAAGATCCGTCATCGAAAACTGGCCGTGGGTGCGACGATTTTGCTGCGCATGCACGAAAAGTCGGATATGAGTATCCGCGACTTGAAGGATTTGTCCAACGCGTCAATGCACTAGGCAGTTTTGCACAGCTGCCTGGCGCCGGCAGCGCATTGTCCGGCGCCCGTTGTATCGCTGCATCCCCACCGAGCCCCCGTGCGGACACCAGCTATTCCATCCCGTAGTGCTTCGCGTAGCGGCTGTCCAGGTTCGCCAGCGGCAGCAGCAAGAACAAATCCGCACTCTCGAAATCAGGATCCCAGGCCGGCTCGCCGCACAGCCACGCGCCCGAGCGCACATAGCCCTTGACCAGCGCCGGCACCTGCACCTCGCCGGCCGCTTCCAATGCCCCCACCGGAAACGGCAGGTGCGGCGTGACCCGGTATTCGGCCGGCGCGGCGTGCTTGCCGATCAGCGACCGGTACACGCCGGCCGCGTTGTGGCCGCCGTCGGCCACGCTCATGCTGGCGCAGCCGGCCAGGAAATCGCAGCGCTCGCGCCGCATGCATTCGGCCAGGCCGGCCCATAGCAGCATGATCACGCTGCCACCGCGGTATTTGGGGTGGATGCAGGCGCGCCCCGCTTCGATGATGCGGTTGCGCAGATGGTTCAGGCGGCCCAGGTCGAATTCGTTTTCGGCGTACAGGCGGCCGGTCCGGCGCGCCCTCGACGGACTCAATACGCGGTAGGTGCCCACCACCTTGAGGGTGGACGCGTCGCGTACGATCAGGTGTTCGCAGTGCTCGTCGAATTCATCGCGGTCGAGCCGCTCGGCATTGGCCAGCGCGGACAAGCCCATCGTTTCGATGAAAACCTTGTAGCGCAGGCGCTGCACTTCGCGCACTTCGGCCGGCGTCGACGCCAGGCTCAGGAGCAGCCGCGGCGCGGCCGGTTTCGTATCCAGGGCGGGATGGAGGTTTTGCATGCTTCGTCCTTTCAGTGGCGACGAAGCACAGCCTAACTGCGTAATTTGTCAGGCAAGTGACAGCCGCGTGTCAGGCAGATGACACGCGGCGCGCGGCTTATTCGCTTTTCGGGCGGCCGGTCTTGAGCTGCGGAAGGCTCGACAGCACCTTTTGCAGGGTGGCGATATCGAGGTCGCTGATCAGCGCCACGCCGATGCGCAGCAATTCGCTTTTCTTGATCTCGAAGCCGGCTTTCAGGCAGGCTTTCTTGACCTGGCCGAGCACCGCGTACTCCTGCTCCGGCATGGTGAAGCTGTCGCGTACCAGCTTGGCCTTGCGCGCCTTGTCGCGCGTGCCGACGTCGGCATCGCCATCCGGCGCGACACCCGCTGCCAGCTTCGGCGCCGGCTTGGCGGCCTTGCCGGCGATGATTTTCGGCGCCGGCTTGGCCGCAGTTTTTGCCGGCGCAGGCGCTGGCGCCTTCGATGCCGCCTTCGGCGCTGCCTTCTCTGCCGCCTTCGGTGCTGCCTTCGCTGCCGCCTTCGCTGCCGTTTTCGGTACTGCCTTCGCTGCCGCCTTGGCGCGTGCAGGCGCAATCGCCTTCACCGGCTCCTTGGCTGCTGCGCTCTTGCGCGCGGCCGGCTTGACCTCGGCCTCGGCCTCGGCCTCGGCCTTGGCCTTGGCGGGGGTCCGGGCAGGTAGCGCCTTCTTCGCCGCTGGCGCCGCGGCGCCAGTCGTCTTTTTCGGCGCCGTCTTGACAGCGCGCGTTGCCGGGGCAGCCGCCTTCAGCTCCGCGATCGTGTGTCCGTTGGTTTTTTCGCTTGCAGTCTTGGCCATTGAATAACTCCGTCTTGATATCGATTTAAACAGTATATACGATTTACTCAATTGCCGACGCGCAGCACTTTTCTTGAGTTCGTACAACCTTACGGCAACTTGACGCCGAATATCGCACAAATGGCCGCACCAAGCTCCGGATATTGAGGTGGATCACATTCCATAAGGAAATATTTGCACGCTGACGTCACTTCGCCGCGCGCCCGCATGTCGCTTCGCCAACTCAGGCGTCCGCCGCCAGTTCCGGGAAGCGCAGCAGCAGGTCGCGCACCTTGGCCTGGGCGCCCCAGGCATCCCAGGCCCGCAGCGCGCGCCGGCCGTAGTCGATGGCATCAAAGGCGGCCCCGCGTTCGCGGCAGCAGGCCGCCGCCAGTTCGCAGGCCAGCGCCGCGTTCTGCACGAAACCGCCCTCCATGGCCTCTGCGATGGCATCCTCGTAGCCGCGCATGGCGCCGGCCGGATTGCCATCGATGCGCGCCAGTTCGGCGCCGACCAGCAGGTGGCGGTTGGCGAAATTGACAGGGCACGACGCGGCCCAGCCGCCCAGCAGCGCGTGCTTGTCGCACACCGCTTCGAGCAGGCGCCGCCGCCGCGCCGGCGCCGCTGTCGTGTACACGGCCGTCATCGCCAGCGCATGGTAGAAGTGGTGCGTGGTTTCGTTGAGCGAAGCGAGGAAAAAATGCAGGTTGGCCGCCGCTGCCTCGGATGCCGCCAGGGCCTCGTCGTAGCGCCCGAAGGTGAAGGCCAGCACCTGCTGCATCAGCAGGTAGCGCGCGCGCGCCGCGCCGAAACTGCCCTGGCCGAAGACGGCAATGGCGCCGGCCGCGCCATCTTCGCCAAAGCCATCCTCGCCCATCAGCGTCAGCGTCAATTGCTCGTAGCCGCGCAACAGGCGCACCAGCGCGTGGTTGCCGTGGCGCCGCGCAAAGCCCTGGTAGTGCTCCGCCATCCGGCGCACCTCAGGCAGCGGCAGCCCCGCCTCGAACGCATTCCAGGTCGCGACGTGGCTTGAATAACCGGCGTGCGGCAGGTCGCCGGCGCGCTCGCAGCTGGCATAAGCCTGTTCGAGCGGCGCGACGCTGGCGGCGATCGGGTCGCGCCACGGGTGGATATAGGCTGCGTGCACGAAGCGCAGGCGCCCGCTGCGCTTGGACGGCGGCGCACTGAACTGCACCTGCTCGATGGCCAGCGCCGAAAATGCAAACGCATCCTCGATCGCGCCCAGCGACACCAGCAGGATCGCGTAGCGCGAATAGATCATGCAGCTCGACTCGGTGCTTCCGTGCGTGAGCGTGTAATTGAGCGCCTTGGCCGCCAGCAGGAAATACAGTTCCGGACGCACCGCGAACACGGGCGAACCGATATCGGACAGCAGCTCGGTCACGATCGCCACTTCCGGGTCGGTGCTGGCCGGCTCGTCGCGCAGGCTCTCGATGCTGCGCCCGGCCATGCGCGCGTCGATGGCGGTGCGTTCCTCGCGCAGGGCCCAGTCGATTTCGGCGCGCGTGGCCGGGAAGGTCACCCCGAACAGGGCCAGCGCATCGAGGGCCACCGACACCGCCTGGTCGAAGCGTTCGCGCAGCTGGTACACGGCCACGCGCAGCAGCGCCACGCGCGCCAGGTCGATGCGCGAACGGGACTGCTCGACCAGCAGCTCGAACAGGCGCCCGGCGCGCTCCAGGTGGCCGCACAGGTATTCGCATTCGGCCAGCGCCGCGTACATGGCGTAAGTGCCGTCGAGGTCATCTTTCCAGGCGCGCGCCGGCGTCAGCGCGGCCGCCAGCGAAAAGTAATTGCGCGCCGAATCGTAGGCGATGGCGTTGCGCGCGCGCGTCCCGGCCAGCGCGTTCAGGCGCGCCAGCTCGCGCAGTTCGGCCGTGTCGCGCATGGCCGCGCGCGCGCGGTTCAGGTGGTGCACGATGTCGAACACGTGCTTGTCGAGCGATCCGGGCACCACGTTCTCCAGCAGCAGGCGTCCGATATGCAGGTGGCGCTCGGGCAGCGAGGACGCCGCGATCATCGAATACGCGCCTTCCTGCACCCGGTCGTGGGCAAAGCGGTAGTTGCCCGGCTCGCGCACGATCAGCCCGAGGCGCGCGGCCGGCCACAGATATTCGTCCGTTTCCAGCAGCGACATGCCCGACACCAGCGCGATCGTATCGAGCCCGCAATCGGGTCCCAGGCAGGCCAGCAGCTTGACCAGGTCGAGCGTGCAGCCTGGCAGCTGGCCCAGGCGCGCCACCATCAGCTCGACCACGTTGTCGGAGAACTCCCTGGCCTGGATCGCTTGCGCATCCCACTCCCAGCAGGCGGCGCTGTCGTTGAAGCGCAGCAGGCGGTTTTCGCCCAGGCGGGTCAGGAACTGCAGAGTAAAAAACGGATTGCCGGCCGTCTTGGGGAACACCAGCGCCGCCAGCGGGGACGCTTCGGCGTTATCGCAATCGAGCGCCGCGGCCACCAGTTCGCACGCCTCGGCGCGGTCGAGCGCTTCGAGCACCACCTCGCGCACCTGCGCGCCGTTGGCCAGCATGGCGTCGCGCGGCAGCGCCATCGGATGCGCGCCGCTCGCCTCGCGCGTGCGCCAGGCGCAGATCGCCAGCATGTGGTCCATGCCGCGGTGGGTCAGCAGGTGCGACAGCAGTTTCAGGCTGGCCGGATCGATCCACTGGACGTCGTCAAGACATAGCAGCAGTGCCGTGCCGGGACGGCGGCAGGCTTGCAGGAAGCGCCGGAACACGCCATCGAAGCGGCTCTGCGCCTCCGGGGGCGCCAGCGGCGGCGGGCTGGCGTGCTCGCCGATCACCAGCGCCAGCTCGGGAATGAGGTCGAGCATCAGGCGCGCGTTGGGGCCGAGGGCCTCCCGCAGCGCGGCGCGCCAGGCCGCCAGCGCGGCCGGCTCGTCGCGCAGGCGTTCGCGCACCAGCCCCTGGAAAGCCTGGGCCAGGGTGGCGTACGGGATGTCGCGCTGGCGCTGGTCGAATTTGCCGGCGATGATGGTGGCGCCCTGGGCCGCTTCGGAGCGGCGCAGGGCCGCCACCAGGGCCGACTTGCCGGTACCGGCGCGCCCCGACACCAGTACCAGCTGGGGCGCGCCGCCGGCGGCCGCGTGGCGCAAGGATTCGTCCAGCAGCGCCAGTTGCGGCGCGCGGCCGACCAGCGCCGCCGGAATGCGCACGCGCAGGGCGCCGTCGTGGCAGCCCAGCACGAAGGGCTCGACCCGGCCCTGCGCTTCGAGCATCGAACGGCAGTGCTGCAGGTCGGCGTACAGCCCGGCCGCGCTCTGGTAGCGCTGCGCCGGGTCGGCGGCCAGCAGCCGCGCGACGATGGAAGAACAGATGCGGTCCACGCCCGGACGGCGCCGGTGCGGCGCGAGCGGCTCGGGCGTGCCGTCGGCGCCGGCCTGCGCCGCGGCGCCGCACAGCATGTGATACAGGATCAGGCCGAGGCGATACAGGTCGGCCTGGGGGTCGTCCGGACCGCCCAGCGGCGTGGCCATGCCGAAGCCGGTCAGGCGCACCCCGGCGGTGGCCGGATCGAACAGGATATGGTGGGCGGCGAGGTCGCGGTGGACCAGGCGACTGTGGTGCGAATACGACACTGCCAGCGTGATCGCGGCCGCCTGCGCCAGGAAATCGGCCAGATCGAGGGGAGTTGCGGACAGGTCGAGCGGCGCGCCGCCGCTGTCGGCCAGCACCAGGGTGGCGCTGGCGTGAGCATGCAGCAGCGCCAGCGGCGTGGCGGCCCAGGCGCCGTCGAGCACCTCGCGCAGGGCGTATTCGTGCTCCAGGAGCGTAGTAGCATGGGGGGCCGCGCCGTGCGCTGCCAGCAGCAGCACCGGTAAGCGGTCGGCGTCGCGCGCCGCGCGCAGCAGGACGAACTGCTCGTCCGCGCGCAAGGTATCGATCACGGTGTATCCGTCCGGGGCCTGGATCAAGGTCACCTCTTGTTTTTGTCGTACAAACGCCGCTCTCCGTTCAGGCGTTGGCAATTATGCCACTACTGATGGATGTTTGATACAAAAATCCGGTGCCGACCTACCTCGTCAAACTGCTAGGTTACGCTGCGCACGCTGAAATCGATGCCCACCTCGTCCCACCATTCCTGCTCCTTTTCGATCCAGTACGACACGGTCGGGTGGCTGCCCACCCATTCGCGCCGGATCTCGAGGTCGATGCGGTTCTTCATGCGCAGCTTGAGTTCATCGGCGTCGGCGTCGATGCGCGCATGCATCAGCAGGATCGCCACGCGCAGCGCCAGCACCGCCTTGGCGAAGTCAAGGTCGGTCAGCGCCTCGGCCACCTTGCGCAGGTTGCCCTTCTGGGCCAGGATCAATTTGCCCATGATGCGCTGCTCGCGCGTGGTAAACCCCGGCAGGTCGGCGTTCTCGATCATGTAGGCTGCATGCTTGTGGTAGCCGGTCTGCGACACCACCATGCCCATTTCGTGCAGCAGCGCGCTCCAGCGCAGCAGCTTGGCGCAGCCGTCGCCGGCCGGCTTGAGTTGCGTGTACATGGCGCTGGCCAGCGCCGCCACGCGCCCGCCGCGTTCGTCGTCGACATGGAACTTGCGCGCCAGCGCGACCACCGATTCCTCGCGCCGGTCGCGCTGCATCGAGCGCAGGTACAGGTCCCACATGACGCCCATGCGCAGGCCCGCCTCGACCGGCTGCATGACATCGATATCGAGTTCGCGCAGCAGCGCGATCAGGATCGCCAGCCCGCCGATGATGGTGCTGGCGCGCTCCGGGCGCAGGCCCGGCATGTCGATGCGCGCCACCTGCCCGAACGCGATGAAGCGCAGCTTGAGCGCATCGAGTCCGGCGGCGGAGAGTTTGCCGTCGCCCAGGTTGTTCTTGGCGATGATGTCGGCGATCGCCCGGATCGTGCCCGAGGAGCCGTAGGCCTGCTTCCAGAACTGCGGATGGTAGGGCGGCGCGGCATCCTCGAAGTGGCTGCGCGCCGACAGGATGGCCGCCTCGAACGACACCGCGTCGATCCGCCCGCCGACGAAAAACGACAGGCTTTGCTTGACCGTGCCGACGCTGAACGACTCGACCCGCTCGATGTCAGGGCCGTGCCCGAGAATGATTTCGGTCGAGCCGCCGCCGATGTCGATCACCAGGCGCCGCTCCGAGGCGTCGGCCAGGGTGCTGGCCACGCCCATGTAGATCAGGCGCCCCTCTTCCTCGCCCGAGATGATTTCGATCGGATAGCCGATGGCTTGCTCGGCGGCCGGCAGGAATGCCGCGCCGTTGCGCGCCACGCGCAAGGTGGAGGTAGCGACCACGCGCACCGCATCGAGCTGCGGGTCGAAGCGGTAAGCGGCGAGCACCGTCTGGAAATTGCGCAGGCAGGCCAGGGCCGACTGCATGGCCGCCTCGGTCAGGTTGCCCTTGGCGTCGAGCCCGGCGGCCAGGCGGATCGGCTCGCGCACGCTCTTGAGCACGCGGATCGCATCGCCATCGTGCTTGCCGATATGCAAGCGAAAACTGTTGGAACCTAAATCTACGGCAGCGTACATCGAAGCCTCTTTCTGTATTGTTGTCATCAAGGCTCTCCCGCTGCAAAACCAATCACAGTAACGGAGTTGTATGACGCGGTCATGACCGGCGCCTTCGGCAAGCGCAGTATGCCATCCGCGCTACACGGGCGGCGAATCCACGCCGGGCGAATCCACGCCGGGCGCCTCTCCGGTGGGCGCGGCCACGACCTTGTTGCGCCCGCCCTGCTTGGCCGCGCGCAGGGCCTCGTCGGCGCGCTTGAACAGGCTCACCATGCTGTCGTCCGGACGGATCACGGTCACGCCGAAACTGGCTGTCATCGAAATCATCGCACGTTCGGTCTTGACCGGACTGGCCTCGACCGCGGCGCGGATGCGCTCGGCCACCAGCAGCGCCTCATCGAGGCCGGTGCGCGGCAGCAACAGGGCAAACTCCACCCCCACCAGGCGGCCCAGCTGGTCGCTGTCGCGCAACTGGCGCTTGCACACCTCGGCCACGCTGCGCAGCACCGTGTCGCCGGCCGGGTGGCCATAACTGTCGTTGACGCGCCTGAACTGGTCGAAGTCGAGCATCACCAGCGCGCTCGGCTGGCCCGGCCGGCGCGCCAGCGCCATCCACGGCGCCAGGGCGGCGAAAAAGCTGCGCCGGTTGGGCAGGTCGGTCAAGGGATCGACCAGCGCCAGGCGGTCCAGTTCGTGCCGCTGCTGCTCGCGCGCCAGCAGCAGGAAGCCGAAGCCATTCAATAACATCAGCAAGTACAGCGCGCCCGAGGTCAGCACCTGCAGCAAGCCCTTGCTCAGCCAGCCCCAGCCGCCCGGCATGGTCAATACCAGGATGCCGCGCGCCGCCACCAGCAGCGCCAGCAGCGTCATGGCGATCACCAGGAAGCGGTGCAGCATGCTGCCGCCGCGCCAGCCGCGCACCAGCGCCGCCGCGCTGGCCAGGTGCAGGCCACCGAGGATCAGCGCGCCGGCCACCACCCGCATCCCCGCTTCGTCGATCACGTAGCAGACCAGGAACAGCGCCACCGACAAGCCGATGACAGGATAGGCGACGCGGCGCCAGGCCAGGCGCCCGACCGCTTCCCACAGCGCACCGGCTTCCAGGCCGACCCCGGCGAACAGCACCGCGTAGCCGGCCGGAACCGCTACCGCATCGGGCAGCACCCCGCTGGCGTTGAAATACAACAGCAGCCACGCCACCGCCTGGCACTGCTTGGCGATGGCCCAGGTCGACCAGCTGAGCGACTTGCCGCGTTCGTATTCGTAGAAAAACAGCGCCGCCGCCAGGCTCAGGTTGCCCAGCGCGAGCGCAAACAACATCGTCGTGATGTCCATGGCCGCGCCTGGGGGCGTCAGACTTCGTGTTCGACGTTGCTGCTGCCGTCACCGATCTTGCTGGCCCAGGCTTGCGCGAAAAACTGCTTTTCGATGTCATTGGGCAGGTCGTTCCAGAACACGATCAGGGTACCCTTGTGATCGTGGATCTGGGTGAACTTCTCGATGAAGCCCTCGACACCGGCCAGGTCGGCCAGCGCCACCACATAGCCGTATACCCGGGTCAGCCGCTCAATGCGGTCGGGCTCGGTGAAACTGTTGGTCGCGGTGATGGTGGGATGGTCTAAAAACATAGTTTCTCCGGGTTGGCCGCGCCGCAGGCTGGCCGCTGATGCCGGCCACACACAGCCGGGGCAGGATCAGCTTATCAGAAACCGATGGGGCGCAACAGGGGCGCGCTTGGGCCGTGCGCTTGGGCCACGCGCTTGCGTCGCGCGCTTGCGCCACGCGCTTGCGCCGCGCTCCGCTATACTGGCGCCAGCCCAGCCTGCCCCGGACCGCCATGCCGCCACTGACCGACCAATCGCCTCCGCCGTTGCACGCGCCGTCGCCCGAGCGTGCAACGGCCTGCGGCGCGCCGCTGGTGCACACCCGCGGCGACCGCCGCACCCTCGAATTCACGCCCGGCGACGTGCAGTCCGAAATGCGCCTGTCGCGCCCGGCCGCGCTGGTGCTGGCCTACTGCCGCGCCATCATGTGCTTTGCCCTGTTCGTGCCGCGCCCGCGCGCCATCGTCATGGTCGGGCTGGGCGGCGGCTCGCTGGCCAAATTCTGCTACCGCCACTTTCCGCGCGCGCGCATCACCGTCATCGAGCTGCGCGCCGACGTCATCGCCCTGCGCGAGCAGTTCTGCGTGCCGCCCGACGACGCGCGCTTCACCGTGGTCCATGCCGACGCGGTCGACTGGCTGGCCGGCCACCCCGCCTGCGCCGACGTGCTGGTGATCGACGGCTTCGACACCGCCGGCCTGCCGCCGGCGCTGGGCACGGCGCGCTTCTACGGCGACTGCCGCGCCGCCCTGCGCGAGGGTGGCGTGCTGGTGGCCAACATCTTCAGCTACGACCCGCGCTACGCCGGCATGCTGGAGCGCCTGCGCCTGATGTTCAACGACCGCGTCTGCTGGTTCGAGCGCATCGCCGGCAATAACCGCATCCTGTTCGCCGTCAAGGCCCCGGCCCGGCTCGACCCCGCCGCCCGGCTGCCGCGCGTCCTGCGCCTGCAGCGCTGGGTGGCGCGGCGCCAGGGCCTGGGCCACAGCGTACTGAACCGCCTGCTGGCGCGCGCCGTCGTGGCATGGCTGCAACACCCGTTCAATCGTTCCAAATACATGTCGCCTTAGCACGGGAACGTCGCTTTTTAGTTGCTGAAGATCAATCGACTTACCGATTTTTATCAATTTGTGACAAACTAAGGCCGCATCCACACCGGCGCTCCGGGCGCCGCCCTCTTCTTTTAGGAAACAGGAAATGTTGCGTCGTCGCTTGCCGTTCTCGCTCTCCGTCGCGGCGGCACTCACTCTCGGCGGCGGCCTGGCCGCCACCGCGCTGCTGGCGGTGGCCGTGGCCCGGCTCGAAGACGACAAGCACGCGCTCGCCTTCCAGCAACGCGCCACCGTGCGCGTGGCCGCCATCCGCCAGGGGCTCGACGAAGCGGTCGAAGTGGTGACCGTGACCAACCAGCTGTTTGCCACGGTGCACCCGGTCACGCGCCGCCAATTCCACGATTTCACCCAGCCGCTGCTGCAGCGCTACCCCTTCATCCAGGCCTTCAACTACCACCGGCTGGTCAGCGGCGCCGCGCGCGAAGCGGCCGAGGCCGAGCTGCAGCAAGTGGTGCCGGGCACGCGCATCACCGAAATGGGGCCGCAGGGGCGCCGCCTGGCGCCGCCGCGCGCCCAGTACAGCGTGGTCGACTACCTGGAACCGATGCAAGGCAACGAAGCGGCCTTCGGCCTGTCCGTCGGCATCAACGCGCAAGTCATGAACGCGCTCGATCAAGCCACCGTCAGCGGGCGCGCGGTCGCCACCGGCCTGCTCAGCCTGGCGCAGGACAAGCGCCCGCAGGGCGGCTTCGAAGTCATCATGCCGGTGTACCGGCCGGGCGCGCCGCTCGGCAGCGCCGCCGAACGGCGCGCCGCCCTGATCGGCGACACCGCCGCCATCATCCGCGCGCGCGAACTGGTCGACAAGATCCTGCGCGGCGCCGACCTGCACGCCGACCAGGGCGTGCACCTGGCGGTCTACGCCAATGCCGGCAGCGACCCGGCGCACCTGGTCTACGCCAGCGCCGGGCTCGATGCCGCCGTGCGCGAGCACGCCTCCCTCGGCCCCGTGCGCCGCTGGACCACCGCGCGCCACCGCGAACGCCACAGCGCCGCGCTGAGCGTGGCCGGCCAGCCCTGGACCGTCGTGGTCAGCGCCGCTCCGCGTCCGTTTTTGCACAACCATCCCGGTTCCATGTTCACCCTGGCCGGCGGCCTGCTGTTTACCTTGCTGATCGCCGCCTTCGTGCAAACCCTGGTGCAGCGCTCGCGCCGGGTCCAGCTGCTGGTCAACGAACGCACCGCCGACCTGAAACTGTCGAACCAGCGCCTGATCGACGACGTGCTGGCACGCCGCCGCACCGAAGCGGCGCTGCAGGAAAGCGAACAGCGCTTCCGCCAGCTGGTCACCATGTCGTCCGACTGGTACTGGGAGCAGGATGCCGAACTGCGCTTTGTCGACATCACCGGCGGGGCCGGCGAAAAAGGCGGCGTGGCGGCCGGGCGCCTGATCGGCCGCACGCGCTGGGAAACCGTGGCCGGCATGCAGGACAGCGACTGGGGCAAGGCCCACATGGCGCAACTGCTGGCGCGCGAAGCGTTCGCCGAACTCGAATACGAAACCGTCGACGAACAGGGCGAGGCGCGCTGGTTCAGCATCAACGGCGAACCGGTATTCGACGCCGGCGGCGTGTTCCGCGGCTACCGCGGCACCGGCACCGACATCACCGCCCGCAAGGTGACCGAACAACGCATCCACCACATCGCCCATCACGACGTGCTCACCGGCCTGCCCAACCGCAGCCTGCTGCAGGACCGCCTGAGCCAGGCGGTGGCGTATTCGCAGCGCTGCGAGCGGCCGGTGTGGGTCTTGCTGATCGATCTGGACCGTTTCAAATTCGTCAACGACAGCATGGGCCACAAGGCGGGCGACGTGGTCCTGATGACGGTCGCGGCGCGCCTGCGCGCGGCCCTGCGCGAAAGCGACACCGTGGCGCGCCTGTCGGGCGACGAATTCGTCGTCATCCTCAGCGAGCACGCCGAAGAACGCCTGCAGGCCGACGTGGTGCAGCACCTGATGGATGCGGTGGCGCAGCCGGTGCCGCTCGGAAACAAGGAATTTTTCGTCACCTGCAGCATCGGCGTGGCCGTGTTCCCCACCCCCGACACCCCGGCCGGCAGCCTGATCGAACACGCCGACATCGCCATGTACCGCGCCAAGAAACTGGGACGCAACAACTTCCAGTTCTACACCCCGGCCATGAACGACGAATCCCAGGAACGGGTACGCATCGAAAGCGCGCTGCGCAGTGCGCTCGAGCGCAACGAATTCGTGTTGCACTACCAGCCGCAGGTCAACCTGGCCAGCGGCGAGATCGTCGGCATGGAAGCGCTGATCCGCTGGCAGCATCCGGAACTGGGCGTGGTGGCGCCGGACCGCTTCATCTCGGTGGCCGAAGAAACCGGGCTGATCGTGCCGATCGGCGCCTGGGTCATGCGCACCGCCTGCGCCCAGAACAAGGCCTGGCAGGATGCCGGGCTGGGCATGCTGCGGGTGGCCGTGAACCTGTCGGCGCGCCAGTTCGGCGCGCCCAACCTGCTGGCCGACATCCGCGCCGTGCTGGCCCAGACCGGTCTGGCGCCCTCGCTGCTGGAGATCGAACTGACCGAAAGCCTGTTCATGAGCGACGTCACGCTCGCGGTCGAACTGCTGCACAGCATGAAGTCGCTGGGCGTGAATCTGTCGATCGACGACTTCGGCACGGGGTATTCGAGCCTGTCGTATCTGTCGCGCTTCCCGATCGACGTGCTCAAGATCGACCGCTCGTTCGTCTCCGACATCACGCGCGACGCCAACGATGCCGCGATCGTGGCCTCGATCATCGCGCTGGCGCACAACCTGAAGCTGTCGGTGATTGCCGAGGGAGTGGAGACGGCCGAGCAGCTCGACTACCTGCGGCGCCACGGCTGCGACGAAATGCAGGGCTACTTCTTCAGCCGCCCGCTGGCCGCGCACGCCTTTGAAGCCTTGCTGCGCGAGCGTGCCAGCCTGGCGCCGACGGCGCTCGCGGCTGTGCAGGATGCGGCGGCCGAAGTGTAAGGATGCGGCAGTACTCGTGTCAGATCGACATCTTTGTTCAAAAATAGACTATCATCGTCGACTGACAGCCATTTTTGAGCCAAGCGACACACATGAGTGAAGAATTCCAGCGCCAGCGGGCCGATGCGCGCGGTAGCGAAGCGACCAGTCCGCGCACCGATTTCCGCACGCGTGACGTGGTCAACCAGGCGATCGCCGCGATTCCGACGCTGGGCGTGCAGCAAGCGGCCGAATACCTGGCGGCGATGAACGTGCCGCCCGAAGTGGCGATCCGCACGCTGATCTACAAAGGCACGCGCCGCGACGAACCGTAGCGCCCGTCTCCATCCCTCCTCCGCCCGCACCGCCGGTCAAAGACACCTACAACCGGGGTCAGAGCTCTGACTCGAAACATTGTTAAATCCACGCCCGCCTTCGTTGCAAATCGAGCAATTATTTCTTAACCGGGGTCAGACCTCAATTAGGAAACACTTGTCCGGGCAGGCGGATGCGTCGACGTCCCGGCAGCATTTTCATGCGGGAGGATGATGGTATTTTCGGAGTCGCGATGCATGGACGAGACGCTTGAGGGCAGAAACGTTTCCTAACCGAGGTCTGACCCCGGCTAAGAAAGAATGTTAAATGTTGCTAGTCAGAGCTCTGACCCCGGTGTGGGGTGCGGCAGTCGGTGCCGGGGCGAGAGGCGGGGGACTTATTTGTCCTGGGCGTCGATGTCGGCCAGCGATTCGCGGCCTTTGTCGGTCACGCCGTGGCCGCCCGCCTCGAGCGCGGCGATGTGGGATTTTTTGCCGAGGAAGACCAGCACGTCGGCGTCAACCACCGCCGCCGGGTCGGCCAGCAGCGCGCGCAGGCCGGCGATGCAGCGGCGCAGGAACAAGACCTGCTGCCCCTTGTCCGTCAGCGCCAGCTTGCCATCCTTGCTGTACTGGATCATCTTCAGGCCCGCCAGACGCTTGGCGTTGCGCCCGACGCAGGCGTTGAAGCGGTCATGCTTCGCCCCACCCAGGATGTGCCCGAGCGCGTCGTATTCGTCTGTGGTCAATTTCTCGTTCTTCATTGCTGCTTTCCATGTGGCCAATTTTCGGCCCCCATGGTAACCGCGCAGGCTGCCCGCGGCAACCTGCATTCGCTGACAACGGTTACTTTACTGTGCGGAACAGGAACCAGACAACGCCGATACTGATCAATGCGCTGACCAGCAGCACCACCTGCATCGGGCGCGAACGCAGTACCGAAGAGCGGCCAAGGTAGATCTTGTTGTGTAAGGAATTGCCCATCATGTTCTCCCGGAACAAAACAACGGTTGATGGATTAATTATAGGAAGCAGGCGCCATTCCGGTTGTGATGTGGGACACAAATAATAACAAATGTAGACTGAGAGCAACACTGCCGGCCGCCGCCGCCACGGCCTACTGCGCGCCAGCCGATCCCTTGCAATGTTAGCATCGTTGCGAGCGCGCCGCGCCAGTGCGGCACCTCCTTACCGATTGGAGAATCCCATGCACGCCACCAAATCCTTCCCCGACCCGGCCGACGCCAAATCGCTTGTCGACGAGGCCGACATCGGCAGCGGCGAAAAACCGCCTTCGCAAATCGAAACCGAGGCCATCATCCGCCAGATTCCGCCCCTGCCGCCATCGGACCAGAACGATGCCGATAGCGACAATGCCACCTCGGCCGCCGCCAACCAGCTCGACGGCGGCGAGAACCGCGACAAGCGCGAGCATGACGCCTCGCTCGAACGCGATGAGCCAAGCGAACAGCTCAACCAGCTCGATCCGGTCCCGCCCAAGGGCCAGTAAGCATCCAGCCCGGCTGGTCCTGGCGTGCCGCTGCCAGCCAGTACCTGCCGATGCCTGCCGATGCCTGCCGAGGTGTGCCCGTTACGCCTTGATCGGCGGCTCTGGCATGACCGGCTCTTCGACGGGCGCGTTGACCGGCGGCGGCACATCGTCCGGAACCGGGATCGGCTTCGGATCGGTGGGCGGCACGCCGTCCGGATCGGGGGTCGAATGGGCGCGCTGCGGCGCTGTGGAAGGGTTCTCGTTGCTGGTCATGGAATGCCTTTCTTCAAGTGTGAATGCGAATGTCAACACCGCGCTGCCATGGGGCGATGAACGCCCTGCGCGCGCGGCAAACCTGCCTTTTGCGGTATCGTTGATCCTTCCGGACGCCACGCCCCGGGATCACCACAACCTCAGCCAAAGGGCATAGCGCATGTGCGGACGTCTCGATCAAAACCATACCGCCATTGAATACGTCGCGGCGCTGCACTGGCGCGGCGCCGAACCCCGCGTCGCCAGCCAGGCCGCGCCCAGCTACAACGCGCCACCCGGCACCTGGCGAGCGCTGATGCGCGTCGTCGGCGACCAGCTCGTCGTCGAGGATGCCTTCTGGGGCTACCGCGCCTCGTGGGCCGCGGACAAGCTGCCCATCGCCATCAATGCGCGCCTCGAAAAACTCGGCAACCGCTACTGGACGCCCCTGCTCAAGGCCGGGCGCGCCATCGTGCCGGCGGACGGCTGGTACGAATGGACCGGCGACAAGGGCAAGAAGCAGCCCTGGCACATCCACCTCAAGACGCGCGAGCCGCTGTTCATGGCGGCCATCGGCGCCTGCGGCAGCGAGCGCGAGCAGGCGGCCGAGTCGGGCTTCGTGATCGTCACCGCCGATGCCGAGGGCGGCATGGTCGATGTGCACGACCGCCGCCCGATCGTCTTCAGCGCCGAAGACGCCGCCCTGTGGCTCGACCCGGACCTGTCCGCCCAGCAAGCCGAACAGCTGGCACGCTCGGTGGCGCTCGGCCCCGACGCCTTCGAGTGGCATCCGGTCGCCAGGGACGTGGGCCGCGCCAGCAACGACGGCCCGCACCTGGCGGCCCGGCGCGATCTGCTGGCCTGACCCCTGATCCGGCACGGGGCGCGCCGGATCAGCGCTCGGGCTCGCGCTCGGGCTCGCGCGCCATGGCCAGCAGGTTGTCGATCTCGATGCGCGCTACTTCCACGCCGGCAAGGCAAGCCACCTCCGGGGTGGCATAGCCGCCGGCCGTCTGGCTGCGCGTGAGCGCTGGCGCGGGATCGGTATCCTGCCCGCCCTGCCCGGTCTTGGTGATGCGGTATTCAAAATCCCACTGGTCGGCGCAATCCTTGATCGGCGTGACCACGATGGTAAAACCCTTGTATTCGTCCGTTGTGATTTGCATATCATCCTCATTGTTGTTCGCAGCCTAGCATGAAGGCCGCCTGCATGGCGCCGGCGCGCCAATCGTGCGCCGCCCCCCTCCCCGGCGCATGCCGGACCCGGTATAGTGGCAGTTCCCTCCGCTCCCGCCTGCCCACGATGAAGACTGCCCTGCCGTCCCTGGTCCCCGCCCTTCTGGTGCCCGCCGTGCTCGCCTCCGGCGGCGCCCTTGCCGCGCCGATGACCCTGGCCGATTACCTGGCCTTGAGCGGCCCGCCGCCGACCGCCAGAATCGCCTACGGCAGCGCGCCCTCGCAATTCGCCGAACTGTTCCGCCCGGCCGGCCCCGGGCCGTTTCCGGTGGTGGTGCTGGTGCACGGCGGCTGCTGGACGGTGGAATACGGCGGCATCAGCCAGATGCACAATGTGGCCGGCGCCCTGGCCGCGCGCGGCATCGCCGTGTGGAACGTGGAATACCGCCGCGTCGACGAGCAAGGCGGCGGCTATCCCGGCACCTACCTGGACATGAACGCCGCGCTCGACAAGCTGGCCGCCGAAGCGCCCGCCCACCAGCTCGACACCAGCCGCATCGTCGCGCTCGGCCATTCGGCCGGCGGCCAGCTGGTGCAGTGGATCGCGGGACGCAGCCGGATTCCGGCCAGCAGTCCGCTGTTCCAGCCCAGCCCCTTGCCGGTGCGCGAGGTGATCAGCCTGGGCGGCCTGGCCGACCTGCGCCACGAGCAGGCGCTGATCAAGGCCAGCTGCGGGCGCGACCTGGCGCAACTGGCCGGCACGCCGAGCGCCAGCCGGCCCGACATCTTCGCCGATACCAACGCCGCCGAGCTGATGCCCAACGGCAGCCGCACCGTGCTCGTCACGGGTGAACTCGACACCATCTCGCCGCCGCGCGCGGCCCACGATTACGCGGCGCGGGCGCGCGCCGCCGGCGACCGCGCCGAGGTGCTGATCCT
The DNA here is from genome assembly GCF_030846495.1 of Massilia scottii. Taxonomy (NCBI): domain Bacteria; kingdom Pseudomonadati; phylum Pseudomonadota; class Betaproteobacteria; order Burkholderiales; family Oxalobacteraceae; genus Massilia; species Massilia scottii. The sequence continues at coordinate 29,967 of NZ_JAVCWM010000005.1, forward strand.
GCCCGGCGCCAGCCACTACGATGAAATCGCGGCCAGCTCGCCATCGTGGAAACTGATCCTGCCATTGATCGAAAGCGCACTCGGCATGGGCAAGTAAGCGGCGCGACCGGGCGGCGAACCTTGCCCGGCGCCGCCACAATGTGCCGGAAACCGCAGTCACCCACGAAAAACGATTAACAGTTACACCCGCTTCGCGTAGCGTGTCACTCAGGGCACACCGATCCGCGCTGTCCCGGCACGTCCAGCACACACCAGCACAACCAGCACCGCCGTCGTCGCCCGATCACGTCCAGACGTTTTACGGAGAATCGCATGCTCGACAATCTGAAGGCAGGCACGCGCCTGCTGACCGCTTTCCTGACCGTCGCCATCCTGGGCGCCATCGTGGCCGCCATCGGCATCGTCAACATGGCCACCATGAACGAGCAGGCCGAGCGCACCCACGATGAGGAACTGCTCGGCCTGTCCCATGCCAAGGAAGCGAACATCAAGCTGATCTCTATCGGACGGGCCGCGCGCGGCGTGCTCGTTGCCACGACGCCCGATCAGGTGCGCCGCTTCAGCGACCAGCTCGACAACGGACGGCGCCGGTTGCACAAGAATCTGGACCAGGCGCGCCCGCGCTATACGCTTGAGATGGGTAAAAGGCTGCTGGCCGAGGTCGACCGCGGCGTGGCGGACTACGAGGCCATGCTGCCGGAATTACTGACACGGGCGCAGGATCTCACGCCCGAGGGCAAGACCGCGGCGGCCGAATTTGCGCTCGGTCCGCTGGCGGCCAAGGCCAACATCGTCGACGACCGGCTCTCCGCGCTGGCCCACCAGAAAGAAAAGCGATCCGCCCAACTGGCCGCCGCATCGAGCCAGCGCTACCAGGGCAGCCAGGCGCTGATGGTGGCCCTGGCGCTCGGCAGCCTGGGCACGGGCGTGGGGCTGGGCTTCTGGATCACGCGCGGCCTGACGCGCCAGCCGGGCGGCGCGCCGATCTGCCCGGTGCAGGCGGCCGGCGCGCTGGCCGAGGGCACACTGTCGACCGTGATCCGGACCCGCCCCGGCGCCAACGACAGCCTGCTGCACGCGATGAAAACCATGCGCGCCGCGCTGGTGAAGATCGTGGCCCAGGTGCGCAGCGGCAGCGGCACCATTGCCGCCGCATCCGGCCAGATCGCGGCCGGCAAGCTGAACCTGGCCTCGCGCACCGGGGAACAGACCACCGGCATCGGGCAGGTGAACATGGCGATCACCCGGATGGATGAAGTGACCCGGCAAACTGCGGCACTGGTCGAGCAGGCGGCCGCGGCGGCCGGGTCGATGCAGGAGCGGGCGGCCCACCTGGCGCACGTGGTCGGCATCTTCAAGCTGGGCAACGAGGATGGGGCGCGCATGGCCATGCCGGTGCCCGCGCGGGCACGCTCACCGGACGCGGCGCCGGCGCTTACGCTGCTGTGACGCGGCGCGCCGCCGGCGCCCACAGAACCAGGTCGGAGCGCGCCACCGCCACGCACGGCAAGGTCTCGCCGGCGCGCCGTTCGTCCGCGCTCAGGCCGGGCCAGTCGATCAGGTATGCCACCTGGCCCGCCGCCACCCGGCACAGGCAGGTGCGGCAGGTGCCGTTGCGGCATGAGCTGGGCAGCACGATGCCGGCCTCCCCGGCCGCCAGCAGCAGCGCGCGCCCTTCGCCCGCCTCGAAGCGCCAGCCGGCCGGCTGCACGGTAATCAGATAACTGTCCATGCGCGCATTGTACCCGGCCCGCCTGCCCTTCCAGCCCTTAGTACGCTGCCGCACAGACTATATATCCGACCGGAACTAATCTAGGCTATCCGATTCCCAAGGGGCTTTAATTGAAACCATCTTCGCTTTGCCTGATCGCCGCCATGTTTGCAGGCGCGGCCACCATTCCCACCGCCATGGCCGCCAGCGCGCCGTCCGCCCTGACGATCGAGGCTGTCAATGCGGCGGGCAAGACGGCTGACCCGGCAGCCGCGCCGGCCAAGCCGGCCAAGGGCGCGAAAGCGGGCAAGCTGGCGGCGCCGGCCCTGCTGCGCGCCCAGGTCCTGCTCGACCGCGCGCGCTTTTCGAGCGGCGAGATCGATGCCGCCTCGGGTTCGAACATGCGCCTGGCGCTGTCCGGCTTCCAGAAGAAAGCCGGCCTCGAACCATCCGGCACGCTTGACGAAGCGACCTGGGCCGCGCTGAACGCCGACACGGCCGACGCCCTGGTCAGCTACACCCTGAGCGACGCCGATGTGGCCGGTCCGTTTCAAGCCATCCCCGAGAGCATGGCCGAGAAAGCCAAGATGACCGCGCTCGGCTACAGCAGCGCGGCCGAAGCGCTGGGCGAAAAATTCCACGTCAGCCCGGCCCTGCTGGCGCGCCTTAACCCAGGCAAGGATCTCGGCCGCGCCGGCGAGGCCATCGTCGTGCCGAACGTGCTCGACACCGAGCCGCTGCCGAAAGCGGCCAGGATCGTGGTGGACCGCTCGGACCGCTCGCTGACCCTGCTCGACGCCGAGGGCAAGGTCCTGGCCCAGTTCCCCGCATCGACCGGCAGTTCGCACGATCCGCTGCCGATCGGCAGCTGGAAGGTCAATGGCGTGGCGCGCCATCCGGTCTACCACTACAACCCGAAACTGTTCTGGGATGCCAGCCCGGGCGACAAGAAAGCCAAGCTGCCGGCCGGCCCCAACAACCCGGTGGGCGTGGCCTGGGTCGATCTGTCGAAAGACCATTACGGCATCCACGGCACCCCGGTGCCGGCCTCGATCGGCAAGACCCAGTCGCACGGTTGCATCCGCCTGACCAACTGGGATGTGGCCACGCTGACCGAGTCGGTCGGCTACGGCACCGACGTGCTGCTGCAGGAATGAAGCAAGAGAAAAATTGCCCGTCACACCCATCACAACGAAAAAGGATAATTTTATGAAATGGCTTCTTACTTTCCTGGCAGGCTTGCTGCTCGGCGCAGGCTCCCTGTTCGTCTACTTGCGCGCGGTGCCCAAGCCGGCGGAGGTGGTCGTGGTGGCGCCTGCGGTGCCGGCACCGGCCGCAGCAGCTCCCCCGTGCGGCGTGTCCCTGCCGGTCTCCGACCTGCCCGGCGCCCCGGTGGTGAGCACCGACCTGAGCGAGCTCGATTTGCCGCTGCGTCCGGCCGCCAGCGAGATCGCCGCGCCCGCCGCGAATGGCGCCAACGCGGCCGCCGTGCCGGCCACCGGCAAGCTGATGGTGCCGGTCGAGGGCGTCAAGCTGGCCAGCCTGCGCGACAATTTCGACCAGCCGCGCGGCGCCGACCGTCACCATGAAGCGCTGGACATCATGGCGCCCAAGGGTAGCAAGGTACTGGCGGTCAGCGACGGCAAACTGGTCAAGCTGTTCAACAGCAAGCCGGGCGGCCTGACGGTGTACCAGTTCGATCCGAGCGAAAAATACGCGTATTACTACGCGCACCTGGACCGTTACGCCGAAGGCGTGAAAGAAGGCATGGAGCTCAAGCGGGGCGATCTGGTCGGCTATGTCGGCGTGACCGGCAATTCGGACCCGAACGCACCCCACCTGCACTTTGCCGTGGTCGAACTGACCGCCGAAAAGAAATGGTGGAAAGGCACGCCCATCAACCCCTTCCCCTTGCTGGGCGAGTAATCAGCTCTGGCGGATGGCGCGCACGCGCCGTCCGCGCTGCATGCCGAGCAGCATCATGCCTGCTCCCAGCGCCAGGATCGCCGGCGTGGCCGGTTCGGACACCTTGGCCACGCCATCGTCCGGGGTGAGCAGGAAGCCGCGGCACAGGCCGGCCGTATTGCAACCGTGCGCCGTGATCTGCCCCAGGTCGTTGATATCGGCCGCGTAGTTGAGGGTCCAGCCGAAGCCCGGCCCCACCAGCGCATTCAAATCGAGCATCGTGCCATCCGCGTACAGGAAGGCGTGCACGGCCTTGCCGCCGGCGATGTCGGAACTGCCCACCGCATGGCCCGCATTGTTGATCCCGTAACTGACGCTGTTGGCGCCGCCCAGGGTGTTCAGGTCGATCATCACGCCATTGTCGTACATGAACGCATGCGAGTTGGCGTCGCCCGCCAGGTAGGAAAAGCCCACCACCGCGCCGCGGTCGTTGATCCGGTTCGCTTCGCTGTAGTTGCCGCCCAGGGTGCCGAGGTCGCGCATGCCGCTGTCATCGGCGCGGAAAGCGTGATACTGCCCGTTGGCCAGGTCGGAGCGCCCCACCACCACCCCGCTGTTATTGATGTCCGTGCCGAGGCTGCTGTCGCCGCCCAGGGTGCCGAGGTCGCGCATCTGGCCGCCGGGCGTATAGCGGAAGGCGCCCTGGGTGCCGTCGGCGCGGTCGGCGCTGCCGCCGACCTGGCCGGCATTGTTGATGCCCCTGGCGGAACTGTTGCCGCCGCCCAGGGTGCCGAGGGTATCGATCTTGCCGCCGCTAAAAGTGACCGCGCGCGATTCGCCGCTGCCGCTCAGTACCTGGCCGGCCGCCACGCCGGCGTCGTTGATGCCGCTGGCGAAGCTGCGCGTCGACGTGTCGGGACTCAGGCTTTGCATGGCGCCGCCGCGCGAGACGTAGGCGCTGCTGATGTTGTTGCTGTTGAGCGAGTAGCCGACGACAGCGCCGCTGCTATTGATGGCGCGCACGTCGCCGCTGTCGCCGCCGAGCGTACCCAGGTTTTTGACGGAATATAAGGGCGCGGCCTGTGCGGCAGCCGGGATCAGGAAGACGGATAGCAGACCAAGCTGCAACAGACGCGGGGTAATGGGCATGAGGGACTCCAGAACGATGAACAGACGCGCCAGGCGCCCTGGACGCGTGCGTCGATTCTAATCCGGATTTCCTAACGCACATTATGTTGTCCGTAAAAATAGTTCCAAGCGTACACACCACCCCGGAGGGTGGGTTAAGGCAACTGTTCGTCGATATCGCCCCCCACATTGACTGCCGCGTAGGCGCGCTGCACGGCCACCGCCTCCTTGCTGTTCTTGCCATACAGTTCCTCGGCCGCGGCCAGCATCTTGGCGCGCGCATCCTTGTAGTCGGTGCTGGAGGTAAAGCGCGTGGTGGCGGCGTTGAACCAGATGCGGTACGCCTTGTCCAGGCCGATGCCGCTCATCGCCCGCGGCGTGCCGCTGAGATAGGCGCTGTGGGCGTCGCTGGCCGGATCGGCGTGCGAGCCCTGCGCCAGGAAATAGAACATGCGGTTGTTCGGGCCGCTGCTGTAATGCACGTCCAGGCGCCTGAGCCTGGACGACCAGGCATCCGGACTGGTGCCGTCCTTGCTCGGGCGAATCATGTAGCGCAAGGGCGTGCCGGTCTTGCTGATGTCCTTGCCGATCATCCAGTCGTTGCCGCCGGCGGGAATCAGCGCGCCGCCGGCGCCGGCGCGCGCATACGCTTCCACCACTTCGCCGGTGATGTCGGACGACGATTCGTTCAAGCCGCCCGACTCGCCCGCGTACACCAGGCGCGAGGTGGCGTCGGTCACGCCATGGCCCATTTCGTGGCCCACCACGTCGAGCGCGCCCAGGCTGTTGAAGGTCGAGCCGTCGCCGATGAACATGCATTTGCAGGTGTCGCTGTAGTAGGCGTTGTCGTAGGCGGTGTTCACGTGGGCGGCGATGTAGGTGGCGGTGTCCTGCCCGTCCAGCGAATGCCAGCCCAGCGCGTTCCTGAGCATGTCGTAGGTGCTGGCCAGCCCCCACATGGCGTTGACCGCCGCGGTCTGGCCGTTGGCGTCGGTGGTGCTGCCGCCGGCGATGTACTGCTTGCCGTCGCCCCAGGTATTGCTGCTGTTGGTGAACACTTCCCCGGCGCTGCTGCCGTGATTGGCGTTGGTCACCGCCAGCCCGCCGAACTTGCCGCCCTTGGCGCGCAGCGGATCGATCATGCGAAAGCCGGCGCCGCCCTCGCTGGTGCTGAGCGGCACCTCGCCGCTGTACTGGCTCTTGCCGGTGCCGGCGGCGCTTTGCAGCATGCTCCACTGCGCCAGGATGCGCCCGTTGCGGGCGCTGACGATGGTGTCGTGGTAGACCGGCAGCGGGCCGGCGCGCAGGCGCGTGCCGACCAGCCAGGCCAGCTCGTAGCCGGCCACCACGTCGGCCATGTCGAGCGCGTTGAGGGCGCTGTCGGCCTTGCCCAGCGCGGCCGGCAGGCGTTCGCTCCGGACCAGCGGAAAGACGATCAGTTCGGCCGCCGGCGGCGTCTCGGCCACGGCGCCGGCGCGCACCGAGCGCAGCACCAGCGCGATGGCGTCAAGCGCCGTCAGCGCCGGCTTCACATCGAACCCGGCCGTGGCCGCGCCCAGCTGGTTGGCGCTGCCGCGCCCGAGGTGGACGCGCCGCGCCGAGACCGATTCGCGCACGATGTTGCCGGCCCCATCGGCCACCAGCACCGATTCCGAACCGAACACGCGTACGCCTTTGTACGTATGGTGGGCGCGCACCACCGTGCTACCCTGCAAGCCTGGATGCTGGGAAGCGAGCAGGAAATGGTGGTCGGCGTCCAGCCCGTGCCGGGCCCGCTGCGCGGCCAGCTGGCCGACCAGCGCGGCGGCGTTCGGCGCCGCCGTCACGGGGCCGTTCATCAATGGCGGCGCGGCGGCGCCGGCCAGGTGAACAGCGAGCGCAACAGCCAGCAGGATCGGACGAATTGTCATCAGGCATCTCCAGTGAAAAGGCCCTACCCCGGAAACGGCGCAGGCAACACCGATTGTCACAGCAGAACTCCATGAAGAATTTGCTCAAACGCAAAGAAAAGCCGAAATCCGCTGCGCTCGCCGTCATCGTACGGTCATGCAAGCTTGCTACGCTCTGCTTTTTTGCAGTGTCAACACTTGTTCCCACCAACCCGGAGCCTATTGCGATGTACCACGTGTCCCGTACCACCCTGTCCCTGATGTGCGCCGCCAGCGTTGCGGCCTTGATGACCGCTTGCGGCGGCGACGACACCCCCGAGCTGCAAAATCCCGGCGCCAGCTGGCCGCCGCAGCCGACCGTGACCGCGCACCGCGGCGCCTCGGCCCTGCGTCCGGAGCACACCTTGGCCTCGTACCGGAAGGCGATCGAGGATGGCGCCGACATGGTCGAGCCGGACCTGGTGGCGACAAAAGATGGCGTGCTGGTGGCGCGCCACGAAAACGAGATCTCTGGCACGACCAACGTCGCGGCGCTGCCGCAGTTCGCCAGCCGCAAGGCCACCAAGACCATCGACGGCATTCCCGTCAGCGGCTGGTTCACGGAAGACTTTACCCTGGCCGAACTGAAAACCCTGCGCGCCAAGGAGCGCATTCCCGCCAACCGCCCGGCCAACACCGCGTTCGACGGCCAGTTCGAGGTGCCGACCCTGCAGGAAGTGATCGACCTGGTGAAGAAGGAAAGCCAGGCGCGCCACAAGACCATCGGCATCTACCCCGAGACCAAGCACCCGACCTACTTCAAGGGCATCGGCCTGCCGCTCGAAAAGCGCCTGGTCGACCTGCTGGTGGCCAATGGCTACCGCGGCAAGGACGCCGCGGTGTTCCTGCAATCGTTTGAAGTGGCCAACCTGAAGGAACTGCGCAAGCTGACCGACATGCGCATCGTGCAGCTGATCGACAATCCGGCCAACCCGCCGGCGCCCAATGGCGCGCCGCGCAATGCGCCCTACGACTTCGTCGCCGCCGGCAGCAAAAAAACCTACAAGGACCTGACCACGCCGGCCGGCCTGAAAGAGATCGCCACCTATGCCGATGCCGTCTCGCCCTACAAGGAAGTCATCATCGCGCGCACCGCCGCCAATGAACTGGGCACGCCGACCAGCTTCGTGGCCGATGCCCACGCCGCCGGCCTGAAAGTGCACACCTGGACCCTGCGTCCGGAAAACCCGTTCCTGCCGCCGAGCATGCGGCGCGGGAACGCGGCCTCGCCGAGCGAGCGCGGTGACGCCGTGGCTGAAATCACGGCCTACCTGAACGCCGGCATCGACGGCTTCTTCACCGACGATCCGGCCGTGGGCCGTGCGGCCGTCGCCCAGTTCAAAAAATAATCGGCACAGCGCGTCGCTGGTGCCGGCAGCGGCAGACGACGCGCAGTGTTACCAGGTGCGGTTCCAGCTCACCGCCAGGGTGCGCCCGCGGCCGGCAAACGTCCCGGTCGCATCGAGCGCCGCCGCCGACTGCGAGTAGTAGCCGACATACTGCTTGTCGAGCACATTTTCCACGCTTACCCCGATGCGCCCGTACGCGCTGTCGACAATCAGCGCCATGTCGGCCAGGGTGTAGCCCTTGAAGTGCTCTTCCAGGTTGCTGGTGCCGACCCTGCGTCCGATGTTGATGTCGCGGTCGCGCAGGTGGCTCGCCTGCACGCGCAGCTGGGCCTTGGGCGCGAACTGCCAGTTCGCGCCGAGCACACCCTTGTCCGGCCCCTGCGAGCGCGCCGACAGCGCCAGGTCGAGCGGCGCGCCCTGGCTGGCCGCCGTCTTGCCGTCGGTGACGGCGTAGCTGCCGAACACCGACACCGTCTTCACCGGCCGCCAGTCGCCCGACACTTCCCAGCCCTTGACCACCGTCGGCACCCGCTCGACCGAGCCGATGCCGGCCGCGTTCACGCGCAGCACGCTGCCCAGCTTCGAGCGCGAATCGTAGCGCGACAGGCCCACCTGCCCTTGCGCGCCGCGCCAGTTGACGCCCACTTCGTTGTTGCGCGTGATGATCGGTTTGAGGTCGATCAGGGTCGCCACCGACTTGCCGCTGGTGTTCACGCCGCGCAGCACCAGGCCGACGTCGGGCAGGCCGAAGCCTTCCGAACTGGCCACGAAGGCCGACCAGCGCGGCGCGAAGCGCCACACCGCGCCGATATTCCTGATCGACTTCGAGAACTCGGTTTCGCCGCCCACCACCGTCCGGCTGCCGTAGGCCGCCAGGGTGGTGTAGGTGTCGACCGTGAGCCTGGCCTGCTCATGGCGCACGCCGCCGCGCAGCGTCACCGGGCCGATCTCATATTCGAGCTGCGCGAACGGCGCCGTCGATGTGAATTGCAGCTGCGGCACCCAGGTGCGCTTGGTGGCGGCCAGGCGCTGCAGGGTATTGTCGTGCAGGATGTCCAGGCCGACCGTCATTTCCAGCCCATCGGCCAGCATGTCGGGCCGCACCCAGGTCATGCGCGCGCCGCGCTTGTCGGCCACGATCTGCGACTGGTCCCACAGGGTGCCGACCGGCGCCAGGCGCACATCCTGGAAGGTCGCCACCGGCGTGGCGCCGTACAGCGCTTCAAAATCGTGGCTGAACAGCTGCGCGCTGAACGCGCCGCCGAACAGTTCATCGTGGCGGTAATCGAGGCTGGCGCTGCGCACCTTGTTACGCGGCGGCTCGCCCGGCGCCCGGCCCGGCAGCGATGTCGTCGTCACGCCGGCGGCCACCACGCCCGGCTCGTTCTTGTAGTCGCCCTCGCCGCGCAGGTTGAAGCGGTTCAGGCTCAATTGAACGCGCTGGGCGCCGAAGCGCTGGCCGATCTTGAGGAACAGGTCGTCGCCGCGGCTGTCGAGAGTATCGCCCTGGACGTTGTCGATGCCGAGGCGGCGCTTGTTGCCGTCGTAGCCCATGCCGCGCCGCTGCAGGCCGACGTAGCCGAGCAGGTCGAAGCCGCCATCCTTGTGGGTGACGCTGTAGCCGGTTTTCCAGTCCAGGTTATCGGAGCGCAGCTGGCTCGAGGCGCGCACGTTCAGGCCATGCGTGGTGCCGTCGGCGCGCGCGGTCCTGGTGATGTAGTTGATGATGCCGCCGGTCGCGCCCATGCCCTGCATGGCCGAGGCGCCGTTGATCACTTCGATGCGCTCGATGATGGCGCTGTCGGCAAAGTAGCCCTCGCGCGAGCCGGCGCGCAGCGGGTTCGATTGCGGTATGCCGTCGAGCAGGATCAGCGGCTGGCGTCCGCGCAGCGATTCGCCGGTCGAGGTCATTTTCTGCCGGCTCGGCGCGTAGCCCGGCACGTAGGTCGCCAGCGCCTGCGAGGGATCGTCGGCGATCAGGTATTGCGATGCCAGTTCCTGCTGGCCGATGACCGAAATCGCACCCGGGATCTTGTCCACGGCCTTGGCGCCGCGCGTGGCCGTGACCACCACCGTGCCGGAGGATGCGGCCTCGGCGCCGGCGCCTTGCTGGGCCAGCGCCTCGGTGTTCGCCATCAGCAGGCAGGCCAGCGCAACCGCGCGGGAAAGGGGCGTCAATGTGGTCATACGGGGAAAATCCTTGATGGTGGGACAGATGTGTTGACATTCGGAGTACAATGTGAATGATAACGATTCCCATTCAATTATTCAAGAAGCATTAAATACGATGTGCCCTGCCCTCGATTGTTCCTTCCCATGAAACCCGCCATCCGCTTTGTCCACCTGTGGGCCGGACTGATTTTCGGGACCATCCTCGTCGTCCTCGGCCTGACCGGCAGCGCGCTGGCATGGATGCACGAACTCGATGTGCTGCTCAATCCCACCCTGCTGCAGGTCGCGCCGCCGCCCGGCATGGCGCGCGGCGCCCCCATGCGCGTGGCGCCGGCCACCGTGCAGGCGGCCACCGAGCGCCTGCTGCGCGATCCGCAGTACGGGCGTCCCAGCCAGCTGATGTTCCCGGAACGTGCCGGCGACGTGTTCGTGGCCTGGTACCGCGATCCGAAGCAGCAGGCGTCGACCTGGAACGTGGCCGTGTCGCGCCAGGTGATGCTGGACCCGGCCACCCTGGCCGTGACCGGCGAGCGCACCTGGGGCGGTTTCGCTTTCTCGCGCCCGCAGCTGATGTCGACCCTGTTCCACATTCACCGCTACCTGGTGGCGGGCGACACCGGCAAGACCGTGATCGGGGTGACCGGGGTGGCGCTGCTGCTGCTCTCGATCACCGGCATCGTGCTGTGGTGGCCGCGCATGACGGCGTCCGCCATCAAGGGCGCGCTGACGGTGCGCCATGGCGGCAACTGGCCGCGCTTTAACTTCCAGCTGCATCGCGCCGGCGGCTTTTTTGCCGCGCCGGTGCTGCTGGTGCTGGCGGTGTCGGGCGTGTACTTCAATCTGCCGCAATGGGTGCTGCCGGTGGTGGGCGCGGTGGCCACTTTGTCCCCCGCCGCCAAGCCGGTCAACCGCAGCGCGCCGGAGGCGGCGCCGATTGCCCCATCGGAGGCGATGGCGGTGGCGCAGGCGCAGTTCCCGAACGCACGCGTGTCGCGCCTGGCGCTGCCGGCCAAGCCCGGCCAGCCTTATGAAATCCGCCTGCGCCAACCAAGCGAACTGCGCGCCGGCGACGGCGCCACGCGCGTGTCGATCGACGCCGGCGACGCCAGCGTGCTGCGCACGGTCGACCCGCAGCGCGCCCCGGCCGGCGATACATTCTTGAGCTGGATGTTCCCGCTGCACACCGGCGAAGCGTTCGGCATCGCGGGGCGCACCTTTATCAGCATCTTCGGCGTGGTGCCGCTGATGTTCTTCGTGACCGGGCTGGTTATCTGGATCAAGCTGCACCGCCCCAAAAAGCGCAAGGCCAAGCCCCTCGCCGCTTGAGCTGACGGTGATGTTGCGCCATCCATGGCGCGATGTCCCGTTGGCCACCGACGCCGGCGGCATCGGACAAACACGTTATACGGTTTACCTTTCGCGAAACTTGCATTCTCCGGCTGACAAGCCGGCCTGCCTACCCTCGTTGTATTCTGTTCACTCCACCTGCCCCACAGTCCAATTTCATGGACATTCTTACATTCTGTCTATAGATTAGATGCGGCAATCGTTGTTAATTAATTTTCCACAAAACAAACATTGAACATGGGGGAGGTGTCCGCGTTTTTCGCTGCATCCGAGGCAGATCACGCCACGGCAGGCACATCTGAAACAAATCCACCTCACGCAACAAGGCTGCAAAGGTCGCCTGTTTTTCACCCGTTCCCATCCAGGGTGAGGCGACCGCTTTAACTTTTCTTGATCGAACTGCATCCGCTAAGAGAGATTTTAATGAAAAAGACTTTTCCAATTGCAGTCATGTTGTTATCCACCGGCGCCGCCGTCGCGCAAAGCCCTCCGCCTCAACCATCCGCTCCCGATACTGCCGCCCCCGCCGCAGCCCCTGCGGAAGAAATTCAGAAAGTCGTGATTGTTTCAACCGGCAGCCGCGGTTCGCAGCGCACCGTCGTCGATGCCCCGGTGCCGGTCGACATCATCAACACCAAAGACCTGAACAAGACTGGCCAGATCTCGCTGGACAAGGCCCTTGGCATGCGCGTGCCATCGTTTAACACCGTGCAGACCCCGGTCAATGACGCCACCTCCCTGCTCGATCCTTACGAGATCCGCAACATGGGCCCGAGCCGTTCCCTGATCCTGATTAACGGCAAGCGCAAGAATTCGAGCGCGCTGATTTACACCCAGACCTCGCCAGGCCGGGGCGAAAGCGGTTCCGACATTTCCGCCATTCCGCAAGACGCGATCAAGCGCATCGAAGTGCTGCGCGACGGCGCGTCGGCCCAATACGGCTCCGACGCGATTTCGGGCGTGGTCAACATCATCCTGAAAGACAATCCCGAAGGCGGCTCGCTGACCGCGCGCGCCGGCATGACCCACGAAGGCGATGGCAAGATGGGGGCCCTGAGCCTGAACCATGGCATACGCCTGTCCGACAAGGGCTTCGTCAACTACACCATCGACGTCTCGAAGGTCGGCCTGGCCGAACGCTCGGGCATCGTCGACGGGCGCGGCGACGCCGCCGACTTCGGCGCCGACCTGCAAAAGGACGTGCTGCCCTTCCTGGCCAAGTACCCGACCGCCGGCAACATCAACGGCTCGCCTGAAACCAAGGCCAACAAGTTCCTGGTCAACAGCCGTCTCGACATCACCGACGAGTTCAGCATTTACGGCAACGCGGCCTACGTCAAGAAGCAGGTCAACAGCTTCGCCAACTACCGCACGCCGTACTGGCGTCCGACCGACTTCGGCCTGCTGCATGCGGCCGACCAGCCGTATGTCGGCTATGTGCCCGATTTCATCGGCAAGCTCGACGACTACAACGCGACCCTGGGCGCCAAGTTTTCCGTGGGCGACTGGAACGGCGACATCAGCCTGACCATCGGCGGCAACAAGCAAGCCTATGAAGTGCACAACTCGGTCAACCGCGGCATCGAAAACGCGCGCCTCGACGCCATCGCCGCGGGCCAGACCCCGGGCCCGCGTTCGCCGACCAGTTTCGACGCCGGCGGCACGCGCTTTCGCCACACGGTCGTCAATGCCGACGTTTCCAAGCAGGTCAGCGATTCCATCAATGTGTATGCCGGAACCGAGCTGCGCAGGGAAAAGTATGACGTCATCGCCGGCGAGTTCGCTTCCTACACCGCAGGCGGCGCCGATTCGTATGCCGGCAACATGCCGGAAAATGCCCTGTCGGCCGACCGCAAGAACTACGGTGTCTACGGCGGCAGCATGTTCGACATCACCAAGCAGTGGCTGATCGACCTGACCGGCCGCTACGAAAAATACAGCGACTTCGGCAACGCCACCGTCGGCAAGCTGAGCACCCGCTACAAGGTCAGCGACATGGTCACGCTGCGCGGCTCGCTCTCGAGCGGCTTCCGGGCACCGTCGCTGCACCAGATTTACACCCAGAAGAAGCAGTACGCCTTCGTGCCCGGCTCGGGCATCCAGGTATCGGGCCTGACCAACAATATGTCGTCCGAAGCGCGCGCGCTCAACGTGCCGCAGCTGAAAGCGGAAAAGTCGAAAAACCTGACCCTGGGCCTGGGCCTGACGCCCGATGCCAACACCAGCGTCACGCTCGACTACTACCATATCTCGCTGAAAGACCGCATCATCCTGGGCAAGGAAATCAAGCCGACGGGCGATTCGGCGCAGGAACTGGACAAGATCCTCGCCGCCGGCGGCGTGGTCTCGCTCAGTTTCTTCGCCAATGCGCTCGACAGCCAGACGTCCGGCATCGACTATGTGGTCAGCCGCAGGAATATCCCTGCCCTGGACGGCAAGCTGGCGGTGAACCTGTCGGGTAACTACACGCTGAAAAACGAGCGTGACGGCGACATCAACAACCCGCCGGCGATTGCCGCCGCGCGCCAGTCGGTGCTCGACGCGACCCAGGAAGCGCTGATGTTCACCTCGCGTCCGAAGCACAAGACGGTGCTCGGCCTCGATCTGGATTACAGCAAGTTGAACTTTTCGCTCAACAACACGCTGTACGGCCCGACCCAGTTCCGCAATGCGGGCCTGGACGACAATCTGATGGTCAAGTTCAAGACCCGCACCGTGACCGATTTCGCGCTCAACTACCAGTTGACGAACAACACCACCCTGTCGTTCAACGTCAACAATATGTTCGATGTGCTGCCGAAGTGGGAACTGAAGCCGGTCAACAACACCGCCAAGGGCAACGACATCCTGAACAGCACGACCAAGGATCCGAAGACCGGCATGACGCCGCGCGAAACCCAGGTCAACCTGATCACCTTCAACGGACGCTACCCGATCGTGACCTACGATGGCTCGCATTTCAGCCAGCTGGGCCGCGCGTACAATATGTCGCTCAACGTGCGCTTCTGATCATTCGATGATCGCGCCGGTAAAGATGTTCACGTCTTGAACCGGCGGGGCATGCCTGGTTAGCGGTGCGCTGGAAAACACATCCAGCGCACCGCCGACCGGTTCCTGCCTCATCTCCCTGTACATTGCGTACACACCTGCCCATGCGGGCGGTGCACCAATGGCGGCCTATTCGTACAAGCGGCGTTTTCCACATCCGCGCACCAGGCTCGCCGGGGTAGTGCCCTCCTGATACGCCAGAAAACACGATTCTTCCCACATTTTGATCATTGATTCGGCCGAACGGAACAACGTGCCCATTTCTTCGGCACGGGTGCCAAGCACTGTCAGCTCCTGCAGGAAGTCGGGGATCATGCCGTAGTGCGCCAGCCCGTCGTAATTGATGTCGAAACTGCGCGTCGTCACGCCATTGCGGGTCACCTGGTGGGCGTTCAGCGGCGTGTGCGTGGACGCGCGGGCGCTCCAGCTGCGGCAGGGAGGATCGCATTCCGGCACGGTGCCTGCCCACGGATTGGTCGCGGCCGGATAGGGGGCATAGTTGACCCGGTTGCCGATGCCGCCATGGCGCCCGGCCCGCTGCCGTTCGCTGCGCTCGCGCGCCGGGTTGCCGCTGCCGGTGCCGTGATAGAACGCGAAGCGGCCGAAGCGCGGGGCGGCGTGCCAGTCCAGGCCGTTGAAATCGCTGCCGAGCGCCACGCCGCGCGTTTGCAGCGCTATGTTCCGCTGTGCTTCGGACGGCGAGCCGCCCGTGGCCACTTCCCTGATCTGCTCCACCAATGCACTCGACGACTGCATGCCGAGCCCCACGATCCCGGGCGTGAAGCCGCCGGGCGGCGCGTAGACGTCGCGCATCTGCGTGCGCGACAGGACGTTCTCGGTGTGGCGCGTCTGGCCGATTTGTACGCCGCCATGCGATGCCATGACGGGATAAGGGCCGGTCACTGCCAGGATGCCATTCTTGGTGCGTTCGGATGCGTGCTGGATGTCGATCAGCATTGCGCGGCGCATCATCGCGCGCACGAAGCGTTCGCCATCGCCGCTCAGGCCGCGCGCGTTGACGTGAAACGGCAGGTCGCGTTTCACCCGATCCAGGGCGAGCGGCACCATGGCGGGCGTATCGGTCGCACCTTCATACGGAAGGGTGTTGCGCGCGGCGTCGATGGCCGCGGCCGTCAGGGTCGACAACGCGCACGACAGTTCGCTCGCGCCGAGAGAGAAGAAGGCGGCGATTCCGCGTCCGACGTCATCGTCGATGCATTGTCCGGTCACGTGCTGAACAATCGTGCGCCCGATTCCCGGCGGGACAAGACTGCCGTCGAGAATGCTCTCGGGGGCGAGCTTCGCCCAGATCGGCACCGTCACTTCCGACAATTTGAACGACAGCGGGAGCGCGCGCCGCCAGCGCTCCTCGCGGTCGCGATTCTCGCCAGGATAGATTTCGCGCGGCAAGGGCACGAACGGGCGCACGCTGTTGCCGTACTATGCGGTCAGCTCGTCCTGCGTCATCAGCGTGGGCAGGCGGGCCGAAGGGTCGCCGAAGATGGTGCTGGCGACGAACAGGTCGCCCGTGATTGCATAGCCGCCCAGCATGCTGTCGGCAAAGTGGAGCGGAATGACATGACGCACACCTTCTCGGTATAGCGCATCGACGCGCGACTCGATCTGGGATGGCGTACAGGTTTGGGGATGCGCGTCGGTGTGCATGACGCGGGTCGATGCACCGATGAGCTGCGTGGCCGACGCGATGCTGCCCCCGGAGCCCAGGGCCACGCCCATTTGCGACGCCCATGGGCCGGGGTGGGCGTATTCGCGCGCCGTGTGGTGGGCGAGCGTGGTGACGCCGGGATCGCAGTGCTTGCTGTCCATGATGTGGTCGAGCTCGACGCCGATGACGATCGCCAGCTTTCCGCTGTTGATGATGCGGCGTGCCTCCTGCGGCGTGTAGGCGACCTGCGCCCAACTGGCATTGAGGCGCGCGAATTCCTTAATGGCAGGAATTTGCAGCGCCAGCGCGTCCTGGTCGGAGCTGAACGGCAGGTTTTTCTCCTTGACCATGGCAAAGGAAACAACTTCCGAGTTGCCCACTGCCGCCACCATCAGCCTCACGCCACCCCGGTAGGCGCGCTCGACCCAGGTCCAGTGCATCTGCTGGTGGATGGACGAATACCACATCGGCCAGTTCCTGAAGGTCGGGTAGCCGCTTTCGTGGTTGTTGTGATAGCCCTTGAACACGCCGTCCTGCGACAGCTGGTCGCCCGGCAGGTCGGGCACGCCGGCGCCTTCGAGCAAATTCAGGCAGACATCGCGGCACAGCGTGTAGGTGGTGCCCAGGAGTTCGTCCTGGTGCGGGTTGAAATGGAGGTCATTGGTGGTATGGGTGTCGTTGCAGTTACCCAATGAACTGATGGGGCCGAACGCGCTGCCCCACAGCGCGCGCGCTTCCGGAATGCGGCCATTCGCGCCGTAGGCGGTGAATGCTTTCTCGTTCATCAGATGGGCATGCAGGTCGGCCACGCCCCATACCGGATCGGTATCGCGCGAGCTTGGCGCCGGCGCGGTATTGCTCAGCCAAATGTCGTCCACGTTGATGTGGCCCCAGGGGCCGGTGGCCCGGTCCTCGATCATGATGCGCGCCCTGGTTCCCCGCAAATTGCCGATGTTGAACGACACCCGGACCATGTTTTCGATGCAGTGGCCGCGCGCGGCAACCGGCTGCCCGCCACGGTCAAGCAGCGTCTCCCAGACAAAGGACAAGGCCGGTGCGCTGCGCCCGCCGCCGCCGGTGCCCGGCAGGCCGCGCAGGCCGGGCAGGTCGTCGCGGCCGATCGCCCCCTCGCCCAGCACCGGGCGGCGGTGCTGGAGATACACGCCGACATCGGACGTGCAGCCCCCGCCCACCAGCAGGTGGAAATAGTCGTGCTGCAGTTCGATCTCCGGTGACACGATGCGTCCCACGCGGCGCTCATCCTGCATGTCACCCCAGCCAATCGGGGGCAGATGCGAGGGGATGGCATGGCGCATGTTGTTGGCCTTGGCATAGGCGGAGGGCCGGTGTTCCGCGGTGCCGAGCCAGTACAGGCCTTTCTTTCCGATCGGGAAAGGTGCATTTGCGTAATTGCCGCCCACCGTCGCAAGATTGTTGCGCAGACGCGTGAAATCGACGTTGAGCCGTTTGAGGTAGGATAATTGCGCGCCCGCGCCAAATTCGCAGGTGATCGCCTCGTCCAGGACCAGGCCGGCGCAGGGGTCTGGCGGCAGGCGCAGCGACGCCGTGTTCAGGGCCCGCCTGCTGGAGACGTTATCGCCGAAGGTGGGCTGATTGTGGAAAGCGCTGCCGGTGTCGCGCCCGACCGCTTCGAAGGTGAATCCTTGCAGGGTGCCGTCTTCGAAGTCCCAGTGCCGGGGCATCTGGCGCGAGATGTCGATCCGCGGCTCGGGTTGCCGCGGTAGCCAGTCCGGAGGCGGCAGCAGGCGCCGCCCGGACTCGGCGATGGTCGATTGCGCCGCCAGCCGGGTTGGAAAAGCGGCCATACCCGAGACCGCAAGAAGTAATGCCAAAGTGCGCCAAAGCGAAGCCATACTGTCCCCCCAGGTTCAGGTTCCAGACTACAGCCCCGGTGTCGCCGAGCGGTTGAGGGCTATCAAACACAGCCGGACGAACCGCGCGCGGCCGGCAGCCACGCGCATGGCGTTCAGTGTTGTGCCTGTCGTACTTGTTGCGCCTGTTGCAGCTGGGCGCGGTCGAGTTCGGCCCGGAGTTCATCCTCGCTGGGCAGTACCAGTTTGTATTTGCTGGCAAACAATTGCTCATTACCGTGCAGGACGGAATAGCGCACAATGGACGCGTCCTTGTGGCTGCATAGAATGATGCCGACAGTCGGATTGTCGTCCGGCCCGCGCCTGAGCGTTCGAGCGCGCGCGAACTCCAGTGCTGCGCGGCCGCTTCGTCCATGTACCACACCCTGGCCGTGTCGCTGTCGACAAGGAGCAGCGTGCGGTAAGTGGTCCAACTCGATTCGGTACGCACAGCGTCCCGAATTGGCCACCTGCGCGACGATCCGCGCGGCGCTACAGGCCCGCGTCCTTGAGCGCCGCCTCGATCCGATGCAGCGCCTGGAGCTGATACGATGCGTCGCCTGACGGATTGTTGTCGGCCAGCTTATTCATCATCACCGTATAACTGATGCCTGAGGAGAGTTGGCGCAGCACGGTTGAAACACCGGGATCGGCGCCGCTGAATCCACCATTATGTGTCGCGCCGGCGAGCGGCACGCCGTCCGGCATGCGGTAGTGGGCCGCGAACAGCGTCATCGCCTTCGCCGTGGAGATGATCTGGCCGGCCGGGGCCCAATTCTCGGCCCGGACGGCGCCGTCGAGCGCCAGGACAGTGGTGCCCGGGAAAAAGACGCTGGGCGCCATGATCGTGGTGATGTACTGCGGTTCGCGCGGATGCCGGTCGCGTATCAGCGAGCGCATCACCTGGAAATCGTCCTTTGGAACGCCCAGCGGCCCCATGATGTTTTCTTGAACGTAGCGTACGTAGCCCGCCCCGGACGCCTTTTCGATGATCTGTCCGAGTAACAGATAGCCAAAATTCGAATAAGCCGTTTTGGTACCGGGGACGAAATCGAGTTGCTGGCGCAGGACATAGCGAATGATATCGTCCTGTTGCGGCGGCGCCGACAAGCCGAGCGATTGCTGGATATCGAACTCGGATTGCATCGGGTCGCCGCTGATGTCGGCATCCCAGCCACCTTGATGTTCCAGCAGCTGCGCGATGGTGATCGCGCCTGCCCGGGCATCGGGCAACGCCGGCTGCAGTTCGCGCGCCAGCCAGCATGGTGCGTTGAGCCCGGTACAAAACACATGGTCGGTGAGGGCGAGCTTGCGCTCGCGCGCCAGTGTCTGGATCGCCGCGGCGGTGACCGGCTTGACGATGCTGGCGGTGATGAACAGGGCATCGGCCGGCAGGGCAACCTGGCCGGCGCTATCGCGATGGCCATAGCCACGCTCGGCGAGCATGACGCCATCCTTGGCCACCGCCACCGTGGCGGCGGTGATGCCGTTGGCGGCCATGAAAGGCTTCATGGCGGCGTCGAGTTTGCCATTCAGATCGTTGCTGCAAGCAAGCACTTCGGCCACCGATGCGCCGGGCCGCTGCGCCGCGCAAGTGAGCGATTTGCCGGCATTCGACGTTACGACGCCACTGCTTCCGCCGCCACATCCGGCCAGCACGGCAATGAAAGCGGCGCCAGTGACGGACTGCGTTGCGCCAGGTAGATACGATAACAATTTCATGCGACTCCTTCTTCGGTTCAAAGTAAGACGCGATTATCGCAACAGTCATCTTTTGCAAATCTTAAGACGGCACAATCTATAATGCGCGATGCACATACTGATCATTGAAGACGATCTCGACCTCGGTCGAGCCCTGCAGAAAGCGCTCCGTCTGGAAGGTTTCAGCAGCGAGTGGCTGCGCCAGGCCGTCGACGCGCCCCGCTCGTTCGAAGGCCTCCATTACGCCTGTATTCTGCTGGACCTGTCGCTGCCGGACGGCGACGGGCAAACGCTGCTGGCCCGCTGGCGCAGCGAGGGCGTGGCAATTCCCATCATTATCATGACGGCACGCGGCGCACTGGAAGAGCGCATCGCGGGACTCGACGGCGGTGCGGACGATTTCATCGTCAAGCCTTTCGCCACGGTGGAACTGGCCTCCCGCATGCGCGCCGTGCTGCGCCGCTATGCGCAGCAGTCCACGCAAGTGTGGACCATCGGCGATCTGGAACTGGAGCCGAAGTCCTATCTGGCGCGGCTGGCCGGAAATCCCGTCGATTTGTCGCGCCGCGAATTTCAGCTGATGCTGGAACTGGCGCGCGAACCGGGCGTCGTGGTGTCGAAAAGCGCCCTGTCCGAGCGCCTCGAACCGCTCGGCGAGCCGGTCAACTTTGGCGCCATCGACGTGCATATCTTTAACCTGCGCAGCAAGATAGGCGGGCACCGGATTCGCACCGTGCGCGGGGTTGGCTACATGCTCGTCCCATGCTGAATTTTCTGCGCCCTACGCTGGTCAGGCGCGTGGTCCTGGCGCTGATGATGGCGTTTTTCATCGCCTGGATGTTGTTGTTGGCGGTGATATTCATCGAGGCGGTAGATCCGGCCGTCACGGACAAGAGCATCCAGGAGGTGGGACAGGGACTGGGCGCATCGCTGGCGCGGCTCGACAATGCGGGAGAAGCACGCGCCGTCGCCGCAGCCACATCGGAACAGATCGAGCGGCTCTACCGCACCTACGACATTCCGGCACTCATGCTGATCCAGCTGAACGATCAGGATGGAACGCGCTTGTATTCATCCCCCGCGGCCGGCCCCGCCCTGCCGGACGGCGACCTCGGCGCGCTGACGACGGCACGTGTCGATGGCAGGTCGTTCCGGGTTTTCAAGGGCACGGCCGGGCGCTGGACGGTCACGGTGGCCGGGTCGAGGGTGGACGACAGCTTTTTGCTGATGTCGATCACGCGCGACCTGGTCTATTATCTGCTGATCGCCTTTCCCTGCATTCTGCTGCCGGTCTGGATTGCCGTCTCGCGCGGCATGCGCCCGCTGCGGCAAATGAGCAAGCGGATCGCCGCGCGCGGCACCGACGACATGTCGCCCACCGGCGTCGATCCGATCTATGCCGAGCTGACGCCGCTGGCGGGTGCGCTGGACCGCCTGCTTGCGCAACTGCGCGAGAAAATCGCCCGCGAACATGGCTTCGTCCAGGACGCCGCGCATGAACTGCGCACGCCGATGGCAGTCATCTCCGCCCAGGCCCACGTACTGGCCGTCGAGCCTGAACTGGAGGGGCGGCGCGAGGCGCAGCGCCATCTCGATCAGGCGATTGCGCGCGGATCGCACCTGATTGCGCAGTTGTTGGCGCTGGCGCGGGTGGACAGCACGCACATCGGCGACACCGGTACCATCGACGTGGCCCATCTGGTGCGCCACGAACTGGCGCGGGCGGCGCCGACAGCGATGGAAAACGGCATCGAACTGGCGTTGGAGGCGCCCGAGCGCTTGCCGTTCACACTCGAGGTGCATGCGTTTCAATCGATCCTGAACAACCTGTTGGACAACGCGCTGCGCTACGCGCATGCCGGCGCCAATATCGGCGTCGAACTGGATCAGGACAACGGCTATCTGACGCTCGCCGTTGCCGATGACGGGCCGGGTATCGCGGAGCCGGACCGGGCGCATATCTTCGAGCGCTTTTACCGCGCCAGGTCGCAGGACAAGACCGGCTCGGGCCTCGGCCTGGCGATCGTCAAGCAGGCCGCCTTGCGGATGAACGGCACGGTCACGCTGATGCCAGGTCCGGGCGGGCGCGGTTGCCGCTTCGTCGTGCGGATCGCGGCGCCGCCATGATGGGAACCGCCGATGACTTGCGCGGCTGCCGTGCCGGTTCAAGGGTGCCTGGCGTTCCAGGCCGATAGCTGACGAATTACACGCGCCTATTGAATTTTGCAGTACACAGTTCCCCTGTCCGGTCCGAGTGCGTCTACTACGCAATAATGCGCACCTGTCGTGCGGGTTTTGACTTCATGGTCATTGGTATCACCTCTGAAGTTGTCGCTCAAGACAAACCTGCCGGTTTCGGCATCGACGATCCTGCAATGACCAAGATCGGGAGCGTATGCGATATTGATCGTGCACCGGTAAGCGATCGTTTTGTCCGCACCAGCATTGACGGTACCGGTTTGGCAGCGCCCCTCGGATGAACGGCAAGTCTTGGCGTTTTGTGCCCACGCAGAGTGCATTGATCCAGCTAACGCGAACATTGTAACCGTCAACACAACGGCTTTCAGGGTGATTTGCTTAGACATGATGACTCCCTTTTTTCCAGGTACACGAACCACGCTTTCAGAGCGCGGGTTGGCTGACTTTCTCGAGATATATTCAATTGAGATGAATCCTCCCCCTGCTGGTGCTCCCAGGCCGACGGTGGCGATTGAACCAGGCTCTCCTCGTCGTACCGCTCGTACAGCGCTTCTGATTCGATCCATGGTTCTCGCATCACGCCATGGCACCCGGAGTTAGTTCCCATCATGTCGCGATCTTTCAAGCCTCCGTTGGGACAGCTCAATCAATCTGATGCGTTTTACGGGGTGCGCGGAGCGGCGAGGATAAGCCGGCGCACGAGGCCAGTTCAACCAGCCGTGGCACCGGTGTGCCGACACGGCCGCTGTCAACCGGAGGCAAGGCGCTGCCCGGCTTTTCGAGGCGGGCTGTGCCGCCAAGGAAAAGCAATACGTGGATCGGAGAGGGGAATTCCTGAGCTATACGGTGCTCAGCCGTCAGGTGCCATCGCCATGCGGCAAAAGAACGCGGCGTTGCGCACGCGATCTCACTTACTTCAGCAATAACTCTTCCGGTACCGCTTGAGATGATCCTGCTTTTGCCATGTGGAGACTACATTTCTCTGACTTGACCGTGGACAGACGGCATGCCATCGTACAGTAGGGAGGATGCGGCCGGACTAACTGGCGCTGCGCTGGTAAAATCCTTCCAGCTCGCTGCGCACCAGTTCCTGGCCGTGTTCGATCACAAAATCCTGGAACGCGGCGGCCACCTTGGGGATCGGCTGGCCGGCCAGGTGCATCACCTGCCAGTCGGCGTCGACCGGATTGCCCTTGAGCGGCAGCATGCGCAGCAAGCCGGATTTGAATTCGAGCGCGCAGGCGTGCACCGACAAAAAGCCCACGCCCAGGCCCGCCGACACCATGCGCTTGATCGCCTCGTTGGACGACACTTCGGAGCCGAAATTGAGCGCGTGCCCGCCCTCCTTGAACAGCCGCTCCACCGCCGTGCGCGTGCCCGAGCCGCGCTCGCGCACCATCAGGTTGGCGCCCACCACATCGGCCAGCGTCAGCTTGCGCTTCTTCATCAATGGATGGTCGGCGGCGGCCACGAAGCCCATCGGATGGCGCGCGAAGCGGGCCGCGTTGGTGCGCAGTTCGCGCGGCGGCGTGCCCATGATGGCCACGTCGATCTCCTGGCGCGCCAGCATGTTGACGATTTCAACCCGGTTGCCGACCTGGAGTTTCAGGCGCACGTCGGGCCGCTCCAGCGTGAACGGCACCAGCAGCGGCGGCAGCAAATGCTCGGCCGTGGTAACCGCGCCGATGCGCAGCGTGCCGCTGGTGACGCCCTGCAGCGCCGACAGCTCTTCGCCGGCGTGCTCCCACAGACGCAGGATGCGTTCGGCGAAATCGACCATCACCTCGCCGGCCGCGGTCAACTGGATGCCGCGCCCGTCCTTGCGCACCAGCGCCACGCCGGTGATGCTTTCCAGCGTGCGCAGTTGGAGCGACACCGCCGGCTGCGTCACGTGCATGGCCTCCGCCGCTTTCGACACGCTCTCGTGCCTGGCCACGAGAACCAGCGACTGGAGCTGGCGGAAGCTGGCGTGATACATAAGCTATTCCCTATCGATATGTGAATTACGCGATAAACCCGTCTCGGCCACGCCATGATAGACCAGTTGGCGCGGCCCGGTTCAGAATGCGTAATTGACCGTCACCGCCAGCAGCGGCGCCGTCTTGCGCTTGACGATCGGGCTGTCGGCGGCGTCGCCCACGATGCTGATCACGCCGGCCATGGTGTTGACCGACCATGCCTTGTTCAGCTTATGGTTCCAGTTCACGCCCGCGTTCACGCGCGAGAAACCGGCCTTGGTGTCGTAACGCTTGTAGCCGGACGTCAGGCTCTGGGCCGCGGTAACGCCATAGAACGCCTGCATGTTCTTTTTGTCGCTGTAGGTGGCCGACACGAACAGGCCCACCTGGTTCGCTTCGCTCTTGATCAAAGGTGCCTGCGCGCCGAACTCATAGCTGTTGCCGCGTTCGCGGTGCGTGAGTGCCATCATGGCGCGCATGCCGATGCCGATGCCGCCGTCGAACTCATAGCCGACACCGAACACGCCCAGCGCCGAGGTCTTGATTTCGCCCATGCCCCTGAGCGCGTCGGATCCCTGCGAGATGCCGTGATCGCGGTCGCTGCGGCTCGGCGCGACGCCGAGCGCGCCGCTCAGCGACACCGGCCCGAACTTGGTCTTGTAGCCAATGCCGCTCACCGTGCTGGCGAAAAATCCGCTGCTGTGCTGATAGTCGGCCACCAGTACCGGCACTGCCCGGTTCTTGTCGCTGCCGGAGTACTCGGGAATGGCTGCCACGCCCAGGCCCAGGGTCATGGTCGATTCGCCCGGCTTGGCGGGCGCGACGCCCATCTCGGCGGCATGAAGGGTGGGAGCAAGCGTGCTCAGCAGGATGATGGCGGCGTGGCGAAAACGTAACATGAGTGTGTCCTTGGAGTAGAAAGTTGGCGGTGTTTGCTTGTTAATTGAAACAACGGGCCGGAGTGTCGCAACCTTTCCAAAGCTGCACCATGCAATCCTCGGGTGTACCGAACCGCGCCCTGAAACGTAGCGCCAGGAGGTACTTTCAGTCCCTGTCCTTGATACCGGTCATGCCGCCGGCACATGCATACGAATAAGTCTCGGCTTATGGATATCCACAAATGTCTGATTTTTCTTTTGTAGCGTGCGCCACTATATTGACATCCGGTCAACGCACTTTCACATCGCGACACCTACAGGAGGAGACACCATGGAAACCATCGTCATCGTCGGCGGCGGCGCCGGAGGGCTGGAACTGGCCACCCGGCTCGGCAACAGCGCCGGCAAGGCAGGCCGCGCACGCGTCGTACTGGTCGACCGCTGGCCCACCCATTTCTGGAAGCCGCTGCTGCACACGGTCGCTTCGGGCAAGCACGATCCCCAGGTGATGGCGATCGACTACGCGGCGCAGGCGTCCGAACACGGCTTCGAATTCGCGCGCGGCGAAGTGCTGGGCGTGGACCGTGAAACGCGGCGCGTGTCGCTGGCGCCGTGGATCGCCGACGACGGCGCCGAAGTGCTCCCCGCGCGCTCGATCGGCTACGACAAGCTGGTACTGGCACTCGGGTCGGTCACCAACTTCTTCGGCGTGCCCGGCGCCGAGCAGCACGTGCTGACCCTGGACGACGTGGCGCAGGCCGAAACGTTCCGCCAGCGCTTCGTGGACGGCTGCATCCAGGCCAGCGCGCGCCAGGCCGCCGGCGGCCAGCTCAATCCCGGGATCGACATCGTGATCGTCGGCGGCGGCGCCACCGGCGTGGAGCTGGCGGCCGAATTGAGCCACAGCGCGCGCACGCTGGCCAAATACAATGTGCATGCGCTCGACCCGGTGCGCCATGTGCGCATCCGCATCCTGGAGCGCGGTTCGCTGCTGCTGCCGCACCTGCATCCGCGCCTGTCCAAGCGCGCCGCGCGCCATCTGCGCGCGCTCGGGATCAAGGTGCTGCTTGACACCGCCGTGGCGCGCGTCGATGCCGGCGCGGTGCTCGATACGGAGGGCTGCACCTACCCGTCGGCGATCACCCTGTGGGCGGCGGGTGTGGAAGCGCCGCCGCTGTGCGCCACGCTGGGATTGACCACCAACCGCCTGCGCCAGATCGCGGTGGCGCCCTCGCTGCAGGCGCTGGAAGACCCGGACGTGTATGCGATCGGCGACTGCGCCAATTTTGTGTGCCCGATCATGGGCAAGGTACCGCCACGCGCGCAGGCCGCGCACCAGCAGGCCATGTATCTGGCGCAGGTGCTGGCGCAGGCGGCGCCGCCCAAGGCGCCGTTTGCCTACCGCGATTACGGCTCGCTGGTGTCGCTCGGGCCACTGGCGGCGGTCGGTGTGCTCACGCGCACGGCCGGCGGACGCAAATACCCGGTGGGCGGCGTGCTGGCCAGGTTGTTGTATTCGCTGATGTACCGCAAGCACCAGATGGCGCTGCACGGGGTGGTGAGGATGTCGGCGCAGACGGTGGCGGACTGGATTCGCGAGAAGCTCTCGCCGGCGGTCAAGCTGCATTAAGGCGCGCCGCGACGATTGCCGGCGCCCGCCGCTTGGGTTTATAGTCAGGGCTGATGTTCAAGATCATTGACATGCACGGACAAAGGAGATCGCCATGCCGCATCCGCCCCCCCTCGGCCTGCCCGCGCCGGCGCGCCGGCGCCTCGCCTGCGCCCTCTTCGCCGCCATCGGCGCAGCCGGTACGGCCCACGCGGGCAACTGGGAGACCGTCTCGGCGTCGCGTACATACAACACCATTCCGGTGGAAAGCGACGACACCGTCAACCCCCTGCGCGGCTACCACCGCTGGCAAAACCAGGAACTGGTGCCGCAGGCGGCGCCCGCCCGCGACGCCTTCCGCCGCTACCACTGGCGCGACCTCGAAGGGGTACAAGGCCAGTTCACGTTCGGCGCCATCCTGGCCGACCTGAAGACGGCGCGCGACCAGGGCCGCAAGTACGCGTTCAGGCTGCGCATGATGGCCGGCTACGACGACGGTCAGCTGTATGCCCCTGCCTACCTGGCCGGCAACGCATCCTGCCTGCACGGTTGCGGCTTCTGGGCCGACGCCGGCGCCGCTTCCGGCAAGACCTGGGTGCCCGACTGGAACGATCCGTTTGTCCTGGCGCGTTCGCGCGCGCTGCTGCAGGCGCTGGCGCAAGCGATCGCCGCTTCCGGCAACGCCGCCAGCATCGCCTGGATCGACGTCGGCCTGTACGGGCAGTACGGCGAATGGGCGATCCGCAAGAGCGTCTACACCAACCGCCCGGCCGGCATCGAGGAAGCCACCACGGACACCCGGCGCGCGCTCGCGAAAATGCATTTCGAGGCCTTCCCCACCCAGCAATTCGTCATGTTCATCCCGTACGCGAACCGCGACGCGCTGCGCTACGCCCTGCTCGAACAGACCATCACCAGCAAACCGGTGGGCCTGCGTGCCGACTGCCTGGCCCAGGCGGGCTACTTCAGGCAGTGGACCGATCACGCGGACGAGTGGCGCCAGTTCGCCGACCAATGGCGCAAAGCGCCCTTCATCGCCGAATTCTGCCCGTTTGAAAGCGGCCACGCGACCAACGGCCCGGCGACGGCGCGCGCCCAGGCCAGCGAATTTCACATCTCCTCGGTGGGCAATGCGAACTTCGCGCTGTCCAAGCCGGACGATCAACGCTGGCTGTCGCTGAGCGACCCGGAACGACATGACATGCTGATGCTGGGCCGCGAAGCGGGCTACCGCTACGGCGTCGACAGCACCTGGGTGAGCCTGACCGGCGATGGCCAGCTGACCCTGGCGGCCACCTTCCGCAACAGCGGCAACGCGCCCACCTACGAGCCGTGGAACGTCAGGCTGGAGATCGTCGACACCAGCGGCGTGGCGCGCTGGTCGGGCAGCGTGCCGGTCGCGTTGAACGCCCTGGCCGGCGGCGGCGTCAGCACCAGAGTGCAATCGAGCTGGCGGGTGCCGGCGCTGGCGGCAGGCACCTACGCGCTGCGGCTGGTCGCGCGCGACGCCCGCCCCGCCGATGGCCAGCAGCGCCGTCCCCTGGCATGGGTGTTGGGTGAACGCGACGCCGACGGCGGCCTGACCTTGCGCAGCCTGCGCCGGCGCTGAAACCCGTCATCGCGCCTTGCCTGAGCCTCGGCCGGCTTCTCGCGCAAGCGCGCGGGAGGGCCGACGCAGGGGTATCACGCTCGCGCAATGGCGGCGTTGATCCTTGCGTTAGGCACATCGCTACGACTGCGTATCCCGCCACCGGCAGCAGGCAGCTTCGCCGCATCCAATACCATGGTGCCGCGCACTGCTTCCATCACCGTATCGGGCTCGGGGACAAGTTCGACATGATGCGTATCGCTCGCATGTAATTTATCCGTCGGTTGGAACACGGTGACGACATTCTCAGCCAAGGTTGTGGCATTTTGGGAGGAAAACTGCATGCCCGCGCGCGCGACTTTCCAGTACTCATTGCTTAAGCCGCTACGTTTCGCTTCTTCGAAAGCCGCCCGTGCCGGGCTATTCATGTAAAAGGCGTGTAGCTTAGCGTTTTGAAACATCCCTGCGAACAAGGTTACCGCCTTGAGGCCCTCGGACGCTTGCGGACCGCCGCTGCCGCCGTCGGCCTGCAGTTCGTTCGGCTGTTTGCTGGCGCTCACCGCCCCGCCAATGCGTTTCGGTTGGAGTTTTCCTGCCGCTAGCGGGCCATTGGCTGATGCGTGATATAGCTTCATCTGTCTGACATCGTCAGACACCACATATTGGGGTACTCCATTGCTGCTTGACACAAATACGTGAGTCCGGCGGGCTCCACCGGTTTGCAATGGCCCCCTGATCGCTACCATCGTTCTCGACAAAGCACCTAAAGTCAGTCTCGATAAAGTCATTGTTTTTCCCTGTAGAAATTGGATTCACGAACATCGTTGGAGTGATGCGGACGGCCAATGGTCGTTGCCGGTCAAGACAAGGCTAAGCGGGGTCGGGGAAGCGCGGAAGAACAATTAAGACAATTAGCGCCCGATCGTCCGCTTTCCCTGTGCCTGGCCGCGCCGAAAGCAAGCGGCGATTTTCTCCACGTGCGTTTCTACCCACATGCCCGTCACTTTGCAGCGTTCCCGTGATAGCATCGATTCCGGGTCACGAACGCCAAGGACAATGATGACAAAGAGCTTGATTGGACCATTCGCAGCGCTGCTGGTGGGGGCGCTCATGTCCGGCTGCGACACGATGACGCCGGACGAGTGCAAGACCGCCAACTGGAGCGATATCGGTCTGCGCGACGGCGCGGCCGGAAAGCCCATCTCCCTGCTGGAAGACCGCGCCAAAGCCTGCTCGAAGGCCGGCACCGGGATCGATTCGGGCGGCTACATCGCCGGCCGCGAACGCGGCTTGCGGACCTTTTGCCGGCTCGAGAACGCCGCGCCGCTCGGCCTGAACGGCACCGCTTATGCCGGTGTCTGCCCGGCGCCGCTCGACTTCGAGTTCCGCCGCCGCCATCAGGCCGGATTCGCCGTTTATACCCTGCGCAACGAGATCAGCGGGTTCGATAGCCGTAGCGATCGTTTGCAACGCAAACTGCGCGAGGCCGACAGTGACGAATCGAAGCAACTGGCGGCCAGCGACAAGGACGACGAGCGCAAGCGCATTCGCAGGGAATTCGACGAGCGCAGGCGCCACCTGCGCAATGAGTTGCGCGACATCGACCGCTCGGTGCAAGGCACGCGCGACGCCTTGCGCTCCGCCGAATATCTCGTCGATACACTGCGCTAAGCGTAGCGCCGGGCCCGGGCCTTATCCCGGCTGGCGCCCTGCATTTCGCGCCGCCCCGCTGCATTTCGCGCCGCTTCCCTGCATGTCGTCGCATAGTCGCTTGTCCCCGGTTTGATGTCGATAAAGTCGCTTCATCGACATCACAACCCCACCGGAGAACCCCATGCGCCACCTGCTCGCTACCGCCTTCTGCACCGCCGCCCTGCTGACCGCATCCCTGTCCAGCGCTGCCGACCTCACCATCCGCATCGACGACGTGCGCAGCGACGACGGCACGGTGATGGTGGCCCTGTATAACTCGGCCGGCGGTTTCCTCAAAAAACCCGTCGGCGCCGCCGGCGAAAAAGCCGTCAAAGGCAGCACCACCATCACCATCAAGGACCTGCCAGCGGGCGCCTACGCCTACGCCATCTACCACGATGCCAACGCCAATGGCAAGATGGATGCCAACATGATGGGCATCCCGACCGAGGACTTCGCATTCAGTAATAACGCCCTCGGTAAAATGGGTCCACCCAAATTCGACGACGCCATGTTCACCCTTCCAGCGGCTGGCCTGAACGCCACCGTCAGCCTGAAACACTAAGCCGGAGACCACCATGCAACGCCGCACCTTCCTCACCTGCGCCACCAGCCTGGCCGCCCTCGGCCTCGTTCCCGGCAGCGCCATGGCCGATGCCGCCACTTTCCAACGCTTCCACGCGGCGCTCAAGCGCGACCCCACGCTGGCGGTGTACGCCAACACGGTGGGCCAGCAGTCCGGCGCGGCGCGCATCGTCGGGCGTATCCCGTCGGACCTGAACGGCGTATTCTTCCGCAATGGCCCCGGGCGCTTCGAACTGGGCGGCGAACGCCACCACCACTGGTTCGACGGCGACGGCTTCG
This sequence comes from Massilia scottii, assembly GCF_030846495.1. Taxonomy (NCBI): domain Bacteria; kingdom Pseudomonadati; phylum Pseudomonadota; class Betaproteobacteria; order Burkholderiales; family Oxalobacteraceae; genus Massilia; species Massilia scottii. The sequence continues at coordinate 60,581 of NZ_JAVCWM010000005.1, forward strand.
CCCAGCGCTGGCAGATCGCCGGCGGAAACGTGAGCCACATCGGCAAATTTATCGACACCGAGCGCTTCACCGAAGAAAACGCCGCCGGCAAGTTCCTCTATCCGTCCTTCGGCACGCATCTCGACCGGCGCGGCGTCAAGACCAACGACACCATGAATGCGGCCAATACCAACCTGCTGCCGTTCAACGGGCGTGTGTACGCCCTGTGGGAAGGCGGCTCGGCCACCGAGGTCGATGCGCAGACCCTGGCCACGGTCGGCATCAAGACCTGGAACGAGGACATGAAGTCGATGCCGTTTTCGGCCCATCCCAAGATCGATCCGGATGGCGGCATGTGGAATTTCGGCGCCCTCCCCGGCGGCAACCGCCTGGCCCTGTACCGCATCGGCGCCGATGGCCAGGTGCTTAAAACTGCCATGGTCAGCGTGCCGCAACTGGCCATGGTGCACGACTTCGTGGTCAGCGCGAACCATCTGATTTTCCTGATTCCGCCGTATGACATGATCAGGGCCGACGACAAGAGCTTCGCCGAGCAGCACCACTGGGCCGGCAGCGGCGCCGATGCGCGCCCGCTGCGGGTGGTGGTCGTCTCCAAGGCCACCATGGAGATCCGCCAGAGCTTCGAACTGCCGCCGCATATGGTTTTCCACTTCGGCAATGCCTTCGACGACGGCGCCACCACCCGCTTCGACGTGGTGCTGCACGAGGGCGATGCGCTGGCCGACGTCGGTCGCGTCATGCGCGGCGAGCGCCAGAAAAATTCGTCCGACCGCAGCTTCGCGGCCCAGGTCACGCTCGATTACGCGAGCGGCAAGGCCACCACGGCGCGCCTGTTCGGGGCCAGCGAATTCCCGCGCGTGATGCCGCAGGTAGTATCGAGCCGCCACCGCCAGCTTGCGCTGCTGAGTAGTTCATCCCGCAATACGACGATCTTGCTCGACACCGTGAATCTGGTCGGCACCGACACGGGCAAGGCCGACAGCTACCGCTTCGACGCCGGCTGGCAGGTGGAAGAACACGTGCTGGTTCCGCGTGCCGGCGCCCGCTCGGAAACCGACGGTTACCTGGTCGGCGTGGCGCAGGACACCAGGCGCGGGCACACCGTGATGACCGTGTTCGACGCCGCCCGCGTCAAGGCCGGTCCGGTGGCGCTGGCACGCCTTCCCTACCGCGCACCGCACTGCTTCCACGGTAATTTTCTGGCTGCCTGATGACGATGATTCAACCTCCTCCGCACACCTCGTCGCACCCGCTGGATGTGATTCCCCTGTTCCGGCGCTGGCCCTGCTCACCGTGGCGCGACGTGCTCTATACCGGCATCTGGAACAGTCTGGTCGCCATCTTCCTGACGGCGGCGAACATGCTGTTCAGCGGCGAGGGCCACGGCTTCCTCGATTTTTTCGGGCCGACGCTGGTGATTTCAAACGTGGTGGGCTACCTGATCCATGCGGTGCTCAGCGGCGCCGACTGGCTGCTGCGCGGCTGGCCGTCGCGCCTCGTCGGGCTGCCGCGCGTCCTGTACTTCCTCACCACGGTGGGGCTGTGCGTGGTCATGGGCATCGTCATCGGCACCGGCCTGCTCAAAGGCGTCAATCCGCTGCGCTACCTGACCGGCGGCGCGGACCTGGCGCCGCTGCTGCCGTTCGCCTTGTTCACGGCCCTGATCATGGTCATTGTGCTGGTCAGCGGCGAGCGCCGCGTCGCCAGCGAAATCCTGGCCGCGCGCCAGCGCGAGCAGATCGCCAGCGCCGCGCAGTTGCTGGCCGAAGCGCGCCTGCGCGCACTGCAGGCCCAGATCGAGCCGCATTTTTTGTACAACACCCTGGCCAACGTGGTCGGCCTGATCGACACCAATCCCGCCAAAGCACGCCACATGCTCGAACGCTTCATCGACTACCTGCGCGCCAGCCTCGCGGCCAGCCGTGCCGACCAGGCCACCCTGGGCACGGAACTCGACCTGGTGGCCGCCTACCTCGACGTGCTGGCGGTACGCATGGGCGCGCGCCTGTCGTACCGCATCGAGGCCGATGGCTGCCGCGAGATCGGCATGGCGCCCATGCTGCTGCAGCCGATCGTCGAAAACGCGGTCTCGCACGGACTCGAACCGAAGGTCGAGGGCGGCGAGATCGTGATCCGCGCGAGCTGCCGCGACGGGCAGCTGTGCATCGAAGTGAGCGACACCGGCGCGGGGCTGGGCAATGCCCCGCCCAAGCCGGGCGGCGGGGTTGGCCTGTCCAATCTGCGGGCGCGCCTGCGCAGTCTCCACGGCGCCGGGGCTCAGGTACAATTACTCGAAAATGAACCGTGCGGGATCACCGTGCGCCTTCTGCTGCCACTGAAAGACACGCCGTCATCGACCATCCACGCGCCCTCCTAGCGGACGACGAACCGCACCTGCTCGACTACCTGCAAACGCAGCTGGCCACGGCATGGCCGCAGTTGCGCATCGTCGGCAAAGCCGGCAACGGCATCGAAGCGCTACGCCTGATCGACGAGCTGGCGCCGGACGTGGTCTTCCTCGACATCCAGATGCCGGGCCTGAACGGCCTCACGCTGGCCGGACGGCTGACGGCGGACGGCAAGGCGCCGCACATCGTGTTCGTCACTGCGCATCACGAGTACGCGGTCGACGCTTTTGAACATGCGGCGCTCGACTACCTGCTCAAGCCGACCACGCCGGAGCGGCTGGCCAAGACCGTCGCCAAGCTCAAACTGGCGCTGCGTGCACCCGCGCCGGCGGTGGCGCCCGATGCCCTGCGCGCGCTGCTGCAGCAGCTTGCCGCGCCGGTTCCTGCCGCGCCGGTAGCCGCGCCGCTGCAATGGATACGCGCCGCGCATGGCGACGAGACGCGCCTGATCGCCATCGACGAAGTGATTTACTTCCAGAGCAACGACAAATACACCAGCGTGTTTTTGCAGGACGGCGAGTGCCTGATCCGCACGCCGCTGAGCAAGCTGCGCGAGCAGCTCGACGAGGCGCGCTTCTGGCAGATTCACCGCAGCGTGATCGTCGCCGCCAAGTCGGTGGCCGGCACCCACACCGATTTCCGCGGCCGCCTCGTGGTCAAGCTCAAGGAGCGGCGCGAGCAGCTCACCGTCAGCCGCAATTACGCCGAGCAGTTCAAGCAGATGTAGCGGTGCGATGGCCGTCAAGCTGCGCGCTCGGCGAAGACTTCCTTCGCTGCGAAAAGGCCATTGAGGGCAGCGGGAAAGCCCGCGTACAAGGCCATCTGCATCATCACCTCCACGATTTCCTCGCGCGTGCAGCCGACATTGAGCGCGCCATGAATATGCACCCGCAGCTGCGGCGCCGCCGTGCCGAGCGCGCACAAGGCTGCGATCGTGGCAATCTCGCGTGACCGCAAATCGAGGCCCGGACGGGAATAGATATCGCCAAAGCCGAATTCAATCAGCAGCCGGCCGAAATCGGGCGCGATCCCGGCCAGGCTGGCGATCACTCTTTCGCCCTGCTCGCCATCGATTTCCTTCAGCTTGGCCCAGCCGCGTGCGTAGCGGTCCTTGTCCATCGTATTCTCCTTGTGGTGGTTGATGGAGCGACTGTAGGGCCAGGCGGCGCGACGGTCCAATACCGTTTGTGTGATACCTTTTCGGTATCGAATCGTCAAGGAATATCTCATGGACGCCGCTACACTGACGCTGTTTGTTCCCGCCTGCTTTGCGTTGAATATGGCACCGGGCCCCAACAACCTGCTCTCGCTGAGCAATGCGACGCGCTACGGTTTTCGCCAGTCGTGCGCCGCGGGACTGGGCAGGCTGGTGGCATTCGCAGGGATGCTGGTCCTCGCTTCCGCCGGCCTGGCGGTGATCCTGCACACGTCCGAACTGCTGTTCTACGCGATCAAGATCGTGGGCGCGGCCTATCTGTTTTATCTGGCCGTCCAACTGTGGCGCGCGCCAGCGGCGGCGCAGGAGGCCGCGCAGTCGCCAGCATCCGGCTTATTCGGCCTTGCGCGCCAGGAGTTCCTGGTCGCTGCCGGCAACCCCAAGGCGATCCTGATCTTCACCGCCTTCCTGCCGCAGTTCGTCAGCCCCGCAGAAGCATCCGCGCCGCAGTTTGCCGTGCTCGGCATCCTGTTCCTGCTGCTCGAACTGCTCGCCATCGCCGCCTACGCCTATATGGGCGTGCACCTGCGCCGCTGGTTTGCCCAGCCGCGCCGTCAGCGCATCTTCAACCGCAGCTGCGCAGTACTGCTGGCCGGCGCGGGCGCGGGCCTGCTGGCGGCGCGCCGCTAAAAACCAAGATAGGCGTTGATGGTGGCCAGCATGCCGGTCAGGCGGTCGAGCACAGGGTTGTGCGACTCCGAGACGATCCTGACGCTGCCCGTCATGGTGCGAGCGGGCGCGGCCTGCGGCGCATCGATGTTGACGTCGACCGCGTAAAACGCGCCGTGCAGGCGTTCGCCGGAGGGCGTCTGCACGGCCGGCAGCGGCCCGTGCGAGAGCGATGTCAAGGCTCTTTCGGCGGCCGAGCTGCTGGCCGCCACGCTGACGGCGCGCACGGTTCCACGCATGACCGTGAACGGGTCGCCATCGGGGAAAAAGCGCACCGTCGCGCCACTGCGCACTCGCCGGAAATCGGCCTCGCGCACATACGCCACCGCCTGCAGAGTGGCGCCATCGGCCGGCAGCAGGGTCGCAATCTTCTCGTTCATGCGCAGCCAGCGCCCTTCGACTATATGGGATGGCAGGTCGCGCACGATGGCATTGCGGCTGGCGCGCACGGTCAGGCGCGCGATCTCGGCCTGCACGCTGTCGCGTTCGACCATGCGCTCGGCCAGGGTTTGCTGCAGCACGTCGGCCTGGTCGAACGTGCTGCTGTTGGTGGCCGCCTTGTCCAGGCGCGCCTGCGCTTCGCGGATGCGGGCTTCGAGCGTCACCAGCCGGTGGGCCAGCTCCGGCGCGGCCAGTTCGAGCACGATGTCGCCGGCCTTGACGCGCTGCCCATTGCGCACGCGCAGCGCGCGCACCTGCGCACTCGCCGGCACGAACAGGTTCTGGCGCGCGGCCACCGTCAGGAACGCGGGCGCTTCGACCCGCGCCGACCAGGGCAGCACGATCACCAGCAACAGGCCGGCCAGCGCGGCGCCGTACCAGCGGCGCCGCGCGCGCGTGATCTCGCTACGGCGCGGCCACATGGCCGCCAGCTCCGCCACCACCGGTTTGACGATGAACCATCCGATTTCCACTGCCGCCAGCGGCACGCCGAGCAGCGGCGGAAAACTGATAAAGACAAAATAGGCGATCCCCAGAAACAGCACCAGCCGGTACAGGGCCGTGCCGAAACCGAAGCCAGCCAGCGCCCACAGGGGCAGGCCGGCATGCGGCGCCGGGGGCTCGTTCAAGCCGATCCAGCGCCGCAGCACCATGCGCGCGGCGCGGAACGACGCTTCCTGCAGGTTCGGATAATCGAGCAGGTCCGACAGCAGGTAGTAGCCGTCGAAGCGCATGAAGGGATTGAGGTTAATCACCAGCGACAGCACCCATGCGGTGCCGGCGATGATGAACATCGCGCTTTGCAGCGGCCCTTCCGGCAGCAGCAGCCAGCCCCAGGTCGCCAGCACGGCAAATACCAGCTCGGTGGCAATGCCGGCCACGCTCACCTGCAGGCGCGCGCGCCAGTCGGCCAGTTTCCAGATGTCGTTCACGTCGGTGTACAGCACGGGCCACAGCACCAGCAGCGCCACGCCGGTGCGCGTGACGCGCAGGCCCTGGCGCTTGGCCGCTACGCCATGGCCCACTTCATGGGTGGATTTGAGCAGGGCCAGCGACAGCGCGATCCACAGCGCCCCTTCGATACTGAAGGCATAGCTGAAAGTGGCGCCGAAGCGGTCGGTCTGGGTCATCACCTGCCCCACGGCGATCAGCCCAAGCAGCGCGATGACGATCCAGAAAGCCCGTCGGAAGAGAAACTCCAGGCGCGGCGCCAGCCAGCCATAGAAGCGGTCGGGATTGGCCAGCGGGATGCGCAGGAACAGATAATTGTGCAGTAGCCAGCTACCCCACGGCGTGGGCGGCGGCGCGAGACTGGCCAGCGCCGCGGTGGCGCTGCGCTCGCGCCGCGCCAGCAGCTGATGCTGGTGCAGGAACAGAAGCAGCGCCTCCAGGTTGGCCGCTTCCGGCGCGAGCGGCATCGCATCCTGCAAGGCCGCCAGGGCCGCCGCGCTGGAACCAAGGTGCCAGTGCGCCAGCATCTGGAATTCGGCCTCGCCGATCTGGAAGAAGCGGTTGCGCAACGGGTCGTACAGGCGCCACGATGGTGTGCCCAAGGGCGACGGCCCGGCGGCGAAGATCTCGATGTCGTCGCGCAGCGGCGGCAGGTGCTCGGGCAGCGCCATGTCAGACGCCGATCAGCCGGCGCAGGGCCGCCAGCGGCCGGCGCAGCATGTGGTATGCCAGCGGCGCGCGTTCGCCGTACAGGCGCACCGTTCCCTTGAGCCCGAGCTGGGGCGGCTGCGCCGTGAAGTGCCCGCGCAGCCGGTAGGCACTGCCGCCTTCGGGGGCGGTTTCGGTTTCGTAGCTGCTGTCGTCGAGCGTGGCCGGCACCGATGCCAGCGGCGCGGTATGCAGCGACAGGCTCATTTGCGCGCCGGGTACGAGCGCGATCGCGTCGGCCGGCGGCAGCCAGGCTTGCAGGGCCACGCGGGCCGGGTCGGCCAGGGTCATGATATGTTCGCCGGTGACGACCGGCTTCCCTACCAGGTCGAGCGGGTCCGAAAACACCACCACCCCGTCGGCCGGGGCTTTGACGGTCAGGCGCTGAACCAGTTCGCCCAGATACGCCAGCTCGGCCTGTTTTTCCTCGATCCGCGCCGACAACGCGGCCACGTCGGCGCGCGAGCCGTCGTCGCTGAAACCCTTCTGGCTCGAGCGCAGCCAGTCCGCGCGTGCGATGTCGAGCGATTTGGCGGCCACCGCGAGGCGGTTGCGCACCCCGGTGTCGTCGAGGGCAAACAGCGCCTGGCCCGTCTTGACGGCCTGGTTGGGCCGCACCAGCACTGCGCTGATCGGCGCGTCGGCCGGCGCGGCCAGCACCAGCGGCGCCAGCGCCACCACTTCGCCGCTGACCACCACCGACATGCGCAGGGGCAGCAATAGCAGCAGCGACAGCGCCAGCACGCCGAAACGCAGGCGGCGGCTGCTCCAGCGCTTGCGCAGTCGCGCGCGCCAATTGCGGTGTTGGCGCTGCCATCCCCACAAGGCGTGGCCATGAAAGATGGCCGCTTCCTGCAGCAGCGCTACCTCGTGCGGCTCGAACGGCGTGGCGCGCGCCAGGCACATGACACCCGGCCACGGCTCGCCCGGCGACGGCAACGGAAGCCACAGCAAATGCGCGGGCAACCACTCGCTCCACTGACTGGCCAGGCGCTCGGGAAAATCGTCCGGTCCCAGTGCGGCGGCTTGCGTGCGCGCTTCCGGCACCTGATTGACGCGGTGTGCGGCCAAGGCGTTCATCCACAGCACGAACGGGCTGTCGCCTTCAATCCGCGCCAGGCCGGAAGCGTGGGTAACCCTGCCGCCGCCAACGTCCGAAGGTTGCCACAGCAGCGCCAGATGGTAGGGCAGCAGCTGGAAGGTCTGGTTGACGATCGCGTACGCGGCCAGGTCTTCGCTGCGCGCCTGGCTGACGTCGCGCGCCAGCGACAGCAGGCCGGCCAGCAGGTCGGCGCGCGCGTCCACGCTAGCGTTCATTGAACTGCGCCGTCCCGCTCATGCCGGCGATGAGTTCCGGATGCTTGCCTTCGACCGCGCCGGTCAGTTCGACCGTGCGGCTCGCCGGATCGACGCGCCCATTGATCACACGCACGCGCGCCGGGTAGCTCTTGCCGGTTTCGTCGACGACGATGGTGAACGCGGCCCCCTCCCCCAGCCAGCTGAGCCAGCGCGATGGCACGTGCAACTGGAAGCGGAAGGCGCTGTTGTCGATCAGCTCCAGCAAGGGCTGGCCGGCGGCCACGGTTTCGTGGGCGCGCGCGCGCAGGCGCACCAGGCGCCCGGAAAACGGCGCGCTGATGCTGCAGTAACCCATTTGCGCCTTGACCACGTTCACCTGGGCCAGCGCCTTGTCGACCGCGCTGGCGGCCAGGCGTACATCGAGTTCGCTGGCCGAGCGGTAGCTTTTCAGTTCCTGCTTGCTGGCGTTGGTTTCGCGTGCAGAGGCCAGTTCCGATTCGCTCATCTTCAGGCGCGCGGCCTGTTCGGCGCAATCGAAGCGCACCAGCGTATCACCCTTGCGAATGCGGCTGCCCAGCGCCGCCGGCAAGGCCACGATGCGCGCCGCGATCTGGCTGGAGATGACCGCTTCGTTTTCCGGCACCAGCAGCACCCGGATCGGATCGCCGCTTTTTGCCGTGGGCGCGGGCGCCTTGGTCTGGGCCATGACCAGCGCCGGCAGAAGAACGGCACATAGCGATAAGGCGCATACCATTGGCATGCGCGTCATGGCTTGGGGCTCTCCTGGGCCCGCAGAATCTGGTCGACATTCCAGCGTTGCAGGCTCCGGTCCAGGCCCGCCGAGAAGTCGGCAAGGCTGGCCGCCTGCGACGGGATGGCCAGGTCGACGCCCATCGAATTGAGCATGCGCGCATGTGCAGCCTGCATCGCGGCCTGCGAGTTGGCGCGCTGGAGACTGGAGAGCACCGCACGCGCCTGCGCGCGAATCGCTTCGAGCTCGTTTTCGGCCGAACTCTTGACGGCGTTCGCCATCTGCGTGTTGATGCGTTGATCGATCCCGTCGAGGCGGCGCGCCAGTTCGAATTCCTCGATACTCTGGCGATAGCGCTCGGCGGCGATGCGCACCTGCGCCATCACGGCCATGGTCAGGGCCGCGCGGCGCGTGTCGTCGACCTTGACCTGGGCCTCGTGCTGGCGGCGCGCGGCCGGCAGCGAGAACGCCTTGAACAGGTTGAACGAGACGCGCAGGCCCGATTCGTACCAGCTGTTGTGGTACAAGTATTTGTTCGAGTCGTACTGGAAGCCCGTGTCGAACGACAGGCCGGGCAGGATGCTGAGCATCGTCTTGCGCATTTCGAGCGCGCTGTTACGCAGGCGGTAGTCTTCTTCACGCAGTTCGGCGCGATTGACCAGTGCATAGTCTTCCATGCGCGGCAACGCGGCCACGTCCAGCATCGGCGGCATGGCCGGCTCGTCGCCGCTGTCCTTGAGGCGGAACGCGATGCCCGGACGCAGATTCATCAGCGCCGCCAGTTCGATGCGCGCGCTTTCCAGTTCGTTGCGGCGGCTGCGCAACTGCTGCACGATTTCGAGCAGGCCGCGCTGGTAGATCAGCGCCTGCAGCGGCGGCATCAGGCGCTTCTCTTCAATCTTCTTCGAATCGGTCAGCGCCGCCTCGGCCACGCCGTGCAGGCGGTCGATCTCCGCGGTCCAGCGCTGCGCCGCCATCGCGCGCCAGTAGGCGGTGTAGACCTCCTGCGTGATGTTCTGCAGCGTCTTGCGGCGCCGTTCCTCGGCGATCAGCGCCTGGTTGGCGCTTTGCTGCGCGCGCACGTAGCTCAGGCCGAAATCGAGCGCGTTCCACGAAAAGGTCAGCTGGTCGGTGTTGCGGCTGCGCTCCTGGGCCACCGACACGTCGGTCTGGACCACGCCGGTGCGCAGGTTCATCGCGGTGCCGCCGGGATCGTTGTTGCGGGTGGTGTAGCCGGCCGCCGCGGTCAGGCGCGGCAGCATGTCGTAGAACCCCAGGTCGAGCTGACTTTTCAGCAGCGCGTTTTCCATCAGCTTGACGCGATTCTCCAGGTTGTACTGGTAGGCGCGCGCCAGCACGTCGGCGAAACTGAGCTCACCGCTGACCGGCTCCTGGTCGCGGAACATCGCCTGCTGGTCACTGCTCACGCGCGTCTGTCGCTCGGCTTCGGTGGTCACAACCGGGGTGACGGTACAACCGGCCAGCATGGCGGCGGCGAGAGCAAGCGGCATCACTTTGGTGAGCATGGAAGGTTCCCTGTGGTGTGGTTGGTTCATGTCGGTCGGGCTTCTCCGGAGTTAGCGCTGGCGCGCGGCAAGCGCCAGCAATTGGTCGCGTCCCTGCGTTTGCCGGGCGTGCGCATTGGCGATCTGTGCCACCAGACCGGTCTTGCCGGGGCGCGCAGCCTCGCCCGCATCGGCGCTACCGCCAGGCCGTGGCGGTGCCCCCTCCAGCGCTGCCTCGGGGCCCCGATACTCCTTGGCACCCTGCTGGACCTGGCCCGCTTCCGACTTGATGGTGAAGCGGATCGTGCGCTTGGCTTTGACGTCGCTGCCATCGGCGTCGCGCAGCTTGAGGCCGCGGATGACTTTCTCGTATTCTGTCACCGAGGCGCCGCCGCTCAGCACCATGGTGCCGGTGGCGGCGTCGAATACCGAAGTAATGTTGGGCGAGGAGACGGTCACGGCCAGCCGGTCGCGCTGCGGCACCAGGCCATCGTCGATGCGCACCACGGCCGAGACCAGCCGCACCGTATCCTTGTCGGCGGCGCTGCCGTCAGCCTGGCGCACATTGATCGAGAAGCCGGCGCCGATGTCGCTCACGTTGAACGATTCGCCCACGCGCGAGGTACCGGTCACGGTGTTGCCGGTCTCGATTTCGAACACGCTGACGGGTACCGGCTCCTGCGTCAGCAGGCCAGTGGCGCGCAAGCCGCTCGCCAGCACCGGCGACGGCACGCCGGACGCCACCAGCGGCACGCCCGGCGCCAGCACCGCGCTGTCGAGCGGCGCCGGGCCTTGCGCCTGCGCAGGCCCGGCATCCGGCGCCACGGGCGCGGCGACGATGACGGGTGCGACAGGCGCAGTGATGCCGGTCGAATTTGCATCGGCGCCCAACAGCGGTTCGGCTGCCGGCAGGGTATCGGGCGTAAAGACGATGCCGGTATCGGTCAGCGTGACGGCGCGCGTGCTGGCGCCGCCCGCGTTACCGGCGGCATCGGTCAGGCGCGTGACGATGCTCCAGTTGCCGCCGTGCGCGCCCGTGTCAGGCGCGTTCCAGCCAGTCCCGCTGACCGTCGCCGGCACCCAGCTGGCGCCGCCGTCAAAGCTCACTTCCAGCAGCTCGCCGGCAGCCAGCGGTGCCGATACGGTGCCGCTGACGGTGCGCCCTGCCCCGCCATCGCTGGTAATGAAGTCGCCGGCGGCGTCGGTGTCGCGTTCCATCGTCTCGATGGTGACGGTTTGCGCGGGCGCGCTGGTATCGATGCGCAGCGCGTAGCCGGCTGACGCTGCGCCGGCGCGCCCGGTCGCGCTGTTTTCCACGCGCGCCGTGTAGCTGACGCTGGCGCCATCGGCCAGGGCGCTGTCGGCGTAGCTCCAGGCGGTACCGGTGACGCTGGCCGTGCCGATGCGTACGCCGTCGCGGTACACCACAAGCACTTCATTCGCGCCGAGTGCCGCGGACAGCGCCCCGCTCACGCCCGGCGCGCTATCGTTGGTAGCGCCGCCGTTGGCGACGGTGCCGGTCACGGGGCCGACATCGTCAAGGATGGCCGTGATGGTCACGCTTTGGGCCGGCGCACCCAGGTCGATCGTGATGCTGTACGGGGCCGAGGCGGCGCTGTCGATACCTGTGACGCTGTTTTCCACACGCGCCGTGTAGGCGTACGTGGCGCCGTCCGCCAGGCCGCTGTCGGCATACGTCCATGCCGCGCCGCTGACGCTGGCGTTGCCGATGCGCGTGCCGTTGCGGTAGACCGCCACCACCTCGTTCGCACCCGGCGCCAGGGCCAGCGTGCCGGCCAGCAGCGGCGTGGTGTCGTTGCTGGTGCCGCCGCTGGCCACCGAGCCGATCGTAGGCGCAAGGTCGTCGGTGATGCTGCTGATGCCGACTGCCTGCACCGGGTCGGCCTGCAGCAGCACCGCGCGCGCCGCGGCGCCGCCGGTATTGCCGGCCGCGTCGACAATGCGCGTCGTGATGGTCCAGTTGGCGCCGTGGGTAGCCGCATCGAGGACGGACCAGCCGGTGCCGCTGACGCTGGCCACGACCCAGCTCGCGCCGTCGTCGAAGCTGGCCTGCAGCACCTCGCCGGTGCCCAGCGCCGACGACAAGGTGCCCGTCACCACGCGTCCCGCGCTGCCGTCGCCGGTGACAAAGTCGCCGGCAATGCCGCTGTCGCGCGTCATCGCCACGATGGCGACGCCCTGCGCCGGTGCGCTGGCGTCGATACTCACCGCGTAAGCGCCGGAAGCGCTGCCCGCCAGCGTGGTGACCAGGTTTTCCACCTGGGCGGTGTAGCTGTAGCTGGCGCCGTCGAGCAGGCCGCCATCGGCGAAGCTCCAGGCGCCACCCAGCACGCTGGCGTTACCGATACGGGTGCCGTTGCGGTACACCGCCAGTACTTCGTTCGCACCCAGCGGCGCCGATATGGTGCCGCTCACGCCAGGCGCGGTATCGTTGGTGACGCCGCCGCTCGCGACCGTGCCGGTCAGCGCCGCGACATCGTCGGCGATGGCGGTAACGGCCACGGTCTGCACGGGCGCGCCGGACAGAATGACGTCCCGGCTGACGGCCGGGCCGACATTGCCGGCGCTGTCGACGATGCGCGCCGAGATGGTCCAGCCGGCGGCATGCGCCGTGCTGTCGGTGCTTGCCCAGGCGCTGCCGGTCACGCTTGCGGCGTTCCAGGTGACGCCGCCGTCGTGACTGATTTCGAGCACATCGCCGCTGCCCAGCGGCGCCGTCAGCGTGCCGCTGACCACGCGGCCCGCGGCGCCATCGCTGGTGATGAAGTCGCCCGCAATGCCGCTGTCGCGCGTCATGGCGGCGATGGCCACGCCCTGCGCCGGCGCAGCGGTATCGACCACGATCGTGTAGGCGTTCGATGGCGTGCCGGTCGACGGCGCAGCGGTGTTGTCGACGCGCGCGGTGTAGCTGTAGGTGGCGCCGTTGGCCAGGGCACTGTCGGTGAAGTTCCAGGTGGCGCCGCTGACGCTTGCATTGCCGATCTTGACCCCGTCACGCAACAAGGACACTACCTCGTTCGCGCCAAGCGGCGCGGACAGCGTGCCCGAAATGGCCGGCGCATTGTCGTTGGTGACGCCGCCGCTGGCGACGATGCCGGTGACGCGCGCCACGTCATCGGTCACCGCCGTGATGGCCACGCTGGTGCCGCCAGCGCCTTGCAGCACCACGTTCTGCGTGGCCGCGCCACCCGTATTGCCGGCAGCATCGACGATGCGGCTGGTGATGGTCCAGTTGCCGGTGTGGACGCCGGCGTCGAGCGCCGTCCAGCCGGTGCCGTCGACGCTGGCCACGACCCAGTTCGCGCCGCCGTCGAAGCTCAATTCCAGCACCTCGCCGTTGGCGAGCGCACTTCCCAGCGTGCCGGTCACGGTGCGCCCGGCGGCGCCGTCGGTGGTGATGAAGTCGCCCGGCGTGCCGCTGTCGCGCGTCATCGAGACAATCGTGACGTTTTGCGCGGGCGCGCCGGTATCGAGCACGATGACGTATGCGCCCGATGCCGTGCCAGCCGTGCCGGCCAGCGAGTTCTCCACCTGCGCGGTGTAACTGTGGGTAGCGTCGGCCAGGCCGCTGTCGGCGTAGGTCCAGCCGATGCCGCTGACGGTGGCGTCGCCAAGCCGCACGCCATTGCGGTACACGCCCACGACCTCGTTGGCGCCCAGCGCGGCCGAGATGGTTCCGGCCAGCGCCGGCGCCGCGTCATTGGTGGCGCCGCCGTTGGCCACCGTGCCGATGACCGGCGCCACGTCGTCGGCAATGCTGGTGATAATCACCGTTTGCGCCGGCACGTTGGCATTGATGCTGACGTTGACGGTGGCCGTGGCGCTGGCGGCGGCATTGCCGGCATCGTCGCGCGCGCTGAATGCGAACGTGCGCGCGCCAAGTGTCGAGGCGGCGCCGGCATCGTTCCGATAGCTGATATCGCGTGCCACGGCCTGGGCTTCGGCTGCACTCATGGCGGCGAAATCGTAGCGCTGGATGGAAAAGACGCCGGCGGCGTAAGAAAGATTCACGCGCACGCCGCCGACCATGATGTCGGTACGGGTCGTGACGCTGTCGCTGCCGTCGGCGGCTACCACGGTGCTGCCGAACACCAGCTTCTCGCTGGCGCCGTCGGCCCCCGCCAGGCCGCCCACGGCCAGCGTGAGGCGCATCAGCCGGTCGCTCGCTTCAACCAGGGTCAGGGGATCGGCGCCATCGTCCAGGCTGACCGCCCCGCCGTTGATGCTGGCGACGCTGCGATCGCGCGTGGCGCCGTTCGAGGGCGCCAGGTCGATCACCGGCGCGGCCAGATCCTGCACGGTCAGCTCGTTGCTGCTGCTGTCGGTCAGGACGTTGCCGGCGACGTCGCGAATGGTCGCCACCACCTGGTACACGCCGTCGAAGCCGGCGCCGGCACTGGCGGGCGTGAGGGCGTCGGCCTCGGGAATGGCCAGCGTCCAGGTGGCGCCGGTGACGCTCAGGCGGCCATCGCCGGCAAGATAGGTCTTGCCGTTGACGGTGACAGCGAGCGTTTCGCCGGCGCCCAGGGTGACGCTGCCGGAAATTTGCGGCGTGCTGTCGGACGTGACCAGCGGATGGGCCACGCTCACCTGGCCATTCGGTGCCGTGGTGTCGACGACCACCGTTTGCGTGGCGATAGCGCCGACGCCGACCTGCGCGCTCAAGGCGTAGCTGCCGTCGGCGAGCGTGCTGCCCTGGAAGTCGTAGCTCCAGTTGCCGGCGCCATCGGCGGTGACGGTCAGGCCGTTGGCGAACACATTGCCGCCGGCGCCGGGACCGCTCATCACCAGCTTGACCAGCGCGCCCGGTGCCGCGCTGCCGCGGAACAGCAGCGTGTTATCGAAGGTGATGAAGTCGCCCGCGATGGCGCTGTCGGTGCTGATGCTGTCGATGGCGGCGTTGGCGCCGGCGATGCTCTTGTCGTGCAGGACGGTGGCCACCGCGACGTACGGAGTGCCGCCCGCGTCGAGGTAGGTGGCGGTAACGGTGATGGTGCCGTTGGCCAGCCCGCGCAGGTTGGCCGGCGCCAGCTGCCACGCGTTGGCGCTGACGCTAGCGGTGTCGGCCAGCGTGGTAACGCCGTCGGTGATGGTGATGGACAGGGTGGCGCCGTCCGGCACGCCGCTGGTGGAGCCGCGCAGGATTACGCTGGTGTCTTCGCTGGCGACCAGGATGCCGTTCGGGGTATTGCTGCCGGTGTAATCGAGTTCGGTGGTGATGGCGATGACCGGCGCGGCGATGTCGATCACCATCGCCTTGCTGCTGCTGGCGCTGTTGCCGGCCAGGTCGGTGCCGCTGGCGGTAATGGTCAGCTGCGCACCGTTGGACAACGCTACCGGCCCGCCGCTGCCCGCCGGGACCGCGACACCGGTATCGACGCTCCAGGTGCCGTCAGGCTCCACCGTGGTGGTGTAGCTCAGGGTGCCGCCGCCGACGATGGCCACATCGACCGCGATCGCGCGGCCGGCTTCGATATCGGTGGTGCCGCGCAAGACCGGGCTGGTATCGGCCGTCTTGTAGTTGGTGGTGATGCCGATGTCAGCGCGCGTGTCGATCACGATCGCGCGGCTGACGGTGCTGGTGACGCCGGAAGCGTCGGTGACGGCGGCGCGCAGGGTGTAGCTGCCGTCGCCCAGGGCGGCATCGAGGGTGCGGTCGACCGACCAAGCACCGCCGGCAGCGCTGGCGAGCTGGCGGAAGACTTCGGCGCCGCTGGCGTCTTCCAGCGTCACGGTCACCATGGCGCCGCTTGTCGCGCTGCCGTTGAACACCAGCGTGGTGTCGCTGGTGAGGAAGTCGGCGCCGGCGCCGCTGTCGTCGCTGATGCCGCCGATGGCCAGCGCCTGGGCATCGATGACGATGGTCTGGGTGCTGAGCGCCCCGTTGCCGTTGACGGTGGTGGCGGCGGTCAGCGTGTAGCTGCCGTTGGCCAGCGAGGTGGCGCTGAAATTGAAGGTCCACACGCCGGTGACCGGGTCCGCCACTGGCGTGCCGATCACGGCGCCATTCAGGCGCAGCGTGACGGTCGCACCCAGTGCGGCGCTGCCGCTGAAGGCCAGGTTGCGCTGGTTGGTGATGAAGTCGGCCGGCGTGCCGCTGTCCGGGCTGATCGCCATGATCGACGTGGCCACCACGCTGGCGGCGTTGCCGGCCGGGTCGCTGGCGGTGGCGATGATGATGCTGTCGGCCGGGGTCGGGATGGCCGACTGCACGCGCCAGCTGCCGTCGGCCTGCACCGTGGTGCTGTAGGTCGCTTCGACGGCGCCGGTGCGGTCGCTGTTGATGGTGACGGTAACGGCGGCACCCGCGGCCAGGCCGGCGCTGGTGCCGGTGATCAGGGGCAGATTATTGGCCACGCTGGCCGCCGCCGTGATGTTGAGCACCGGCGCGGTCTTGTCATGCACGGTCGTGGTGCTGGTGCTGGCGCTGTCGCTGGTGGCGGGGTTGCGGTCGGGGTCGACCACGGCCGCCACAGTCAGCGTGCCGTCGTTCAGGGCCGACAGGTTCATGCCGGTCACGCTCCAGCTGCCGTCGTCGGCCACGGTGGCGGTGGCGGTCGGGTCGACGGTGGCGTTGTCGCCGTCGGAGACGGTGACCTTGACCTCCCCGCCGGCGGCGTTCACGGCGCGCCCGCGGATGGCAACGCTGTCGTCCTCGGTGGCGTTGATCAGGCCATTGGCATCGACCACCTCGGTGATGCTGACCGACGGCGTGCCGGTCACCAGCAGCAGCGTCGGCTGGGTCACGTCCGAGACGGTGTAGAAGGTGCCGGCGCCGCTGCCGACCGTATCGGTCAGCTGGGCCTTCACGATCAGGGGGCCGTTGTTGAAGCTCTTGACCACCGCCTCGGTCAGCACGGCGCTCCAGGTACCGTTGATGTTACGGGTCAGGGTGACGCCGCTGTCGGCATTGGTCTTGGTGTGCACGCCGTCGGTGATCGACAGCGTCAGCGCGCCGCTGGCCGTTGTCTTGGTATTGGCGAAGGTGCCGCCAATCGTCACCCCGCCAAGAATATCGCCGCTGGTGAGCGTGGTGTCGGTGCCGCTGGTGCCGCTGATGGTCAGGATGGTCACGACCGGGGGGCTGGTGTTGGGGGTCTGGTAGGCCACCGTCTGTTCCGCGTTGGCGACCTTGTTGCCGGCCAGGTCGGTGGCGCTGGACGAGGCGGTGATCTTCACGGTGCCGTTGCTGCTCAGGCTCAGCGTAGTCGAAAAATCCCCGTTGGCGTCGACCGTCGCGCTCAAGCCGGTTTGCGGAAAGTCGGTGACGAGCGAGATGACCGAGCCGGCCGGGAGGTTGGCGTTGCCGGTGACGACCGGGGAGCTGGTCTTGATGATCGACGGCGTGGTCAGCACGATCTGCGGTGCGATCTTGTCGTGGATGATGGCCTTTTGCGCACTGGTGCCGAGCACCGTCGCCGTCACGGTCAGGCCGGCGCTGTTCAGGCCCGACAGATTGAAGGCGTTGCCGTCGTTGGCCGTGCCGGCGCCGGACGACAGCAGCGTGAAGGTGCCGTTGGCGGCCACCACGGCGGTCTTGGTGTAGTCGAGCGTGCCGTCCGAGATGGTGATGATCACCGAACTGCCCTGCGCCACGTTGGTCGTGGTGCCGCTGACGATGACGGAATCGTCTTCGGCCATGTTGAAGATGCCGTCACCGGTGATGATGTCGGCAAGGCTGCCGCCGTTGGCAATGGTCGTCTCGATGCCGGTCAGGTTGTTGGCGGCGCTGCCGATCGTGATGCCCGGGATGACCACGCTCAGGTTTTGCGTGTTGCTGGCACTCTGCCCGCTCGCGTCGGGCGGGGTGCTGGCCACCACCACCGCGCTGCCCGACAGGCCCGCTACCGGCATCGCGCCGGCTACCGGCTGCAACGGGCCGCTGGTGTCCAGGCTCCAGTTGCCGCTGGCATCGGTCTGCACCGAATAGGTAATCCGGTCGGCCGTGCCATTGCCGGCCGGGTCGATGGATACCGTGATGAAGCCGCTCAGCACCGACGAGGTGCCGGCAAAGGTGGGTTTGGGCACCGTGACAGTGACGTTGTCGTCGTTGACACCATCGTTGTCGACGATATCGATGCTCGGTCCGCCGATGATCACCAGCTCGCCGCTGGTGGTGTCGGCCACAGTGGCGCCACCGCGCGTGACCTCGGCCACGATCTGGTAAGTCTGGTCGGGCGCGAGCGCGCCCACGGTGCCGCCGCCGTCCTTGATGGCGCTGGCCAGGTCGACGCTCCAGCTGTTGCCGGCCGGGGCCAGGCTGTACGTGGCCAGCAAGGTACCGGGATTGCCCGCGTTGTTTGTGTACAGCTTGACAGTGAGCGTGTCGCCGGCCAAGTTGGTCCAGCTGCCGCCGATGGTCGGGCTGGTCGAGCCGGTGCTCTGGCTGGTCACGGTGGGCCGGTTCAGCCCGACCGCGTTGCCCACATTGCCGGCGGCGTCGGTGGCCGAGGCCGTGATTCTCGTGGCCGGCGTCAGGCCGCCAGCGGGCAGGCTGCCCGAGAGCGGCGTGGCGGTGGCGGTATTGAGGGTCCAGGCGCCGCCGGCCACCACCACCTGGTACAGCACGTTGGCGGTGGCGGGGTTGTTGTCCGGGTCGAGCGTCAAGGTCACGACTGCGCCGTCGGGCAGGTCGGAGGTGCCGCTCAGGGTCGGCGTACCGGCAGTGGTGGTGGCGAGCTGGTTGATGGCAACCAGCGGCGCGGTTTTGTCGAGCAGGACGGTAGCGGTATCGGTCGCGGTACTGCCGCTTTCGGTGACCGAGGCGGCCACGCTGAGCGTACCTTCGGCCAGGCCGGACAGGTTGACGTTCGATACGCTCCAGGTATTGAGCCCGTTGACGCCGGCGACGACGGTGGCGCTGGCATTGGTGGTGCCAGCGCCGCTGTCGGTAATGACCAGGCTGACGGTGGCGCCGGCCGCGGCCTTGGTGCCGCCCGACAGGGTGACTGCCGCAGCTTCCGTGGCGCCCGGCGCGCCGGCCAGTTTGCCATCGCCGACCGGCTCGTTGATGGTGATCGACAGCCCGTCCGGCACCGGATTGGCAGCCGACATGGGTGACGTGAATGCGCCCAGGGCGGCGAAGGTGGCGTTCTTGTCGTAGGCCGCGCCAACCCCGTTCAGGTCGCCGTTGATGGGACCGGTCTGGGTTTGCGTGAAGCTGATGTACTGCACCACCGTGTCCTTGCCGTAGTTGGCAATGCCGCCGGCGCCGCGCGGGCCGGCCACGCCGCTGCGGTCGGTGGCCGATGGTTTGGCCAGCACGATGGCGATGTCGGCGATCGGCACGCGCCAGTTGATGAACACGTCGGTGCCGTTGGCGCCGGTCAGGTTGCTGTTGCTGCTGCCGGGCGCGGGCACGGCGGCCGGGGCCCAGTCCGAATCTGTTGCGGCCGACACCGCCACCACGGAATAGTTGGATGGCGAGAAGGCGTACACGCCATTGTTCGGCAGCCAGCCGGTCGGCAGGGCCGAGGTGGACGTGGTATTCGGCGAGATGTTGGCGCCGGTGCCGGGGTCGAGCAGGCGCACGGCCTGGCCGTTGTTGCGTCCATCGACCGAGAAGAACAGGTCGACCCGCCCGTCCCGGTTGGCATCCATGCCGACGATGGCCACGCCCGAAAAATTGGTGACGCTGGTCGGGTTGTCGATGCGCATGCGGAACACCAGCGTATCGTCGCCGGTGGCCGTCGTGCCCTTGTCGTCGTAGGCGGTGTAGAGCGAGCCGTGGGTGGCGTCGCCGATGATGTCGGTGTCGGCCGCGCCGGCCTGGGTATCGTTGAAGGGATCGCGCACCGGGCCTTTCATGATCGTGGTCCAGCCGGTGGAGCCCGACAGGTTGATCGTGGCAAGGCGGTTGGCATAGCTGGCGCCGTCGCCCAGGCCGGGGCTGAACAGGGCCGGGGCGGCAATCGCACCGGTGCGGTATTCGAGCGTCCAGTCGGCGCCGGCGGTGCCGCCGCTGTCGTTGGTGGAGGCGGCCACGTCGGCGCCGGTGAGCGCGGCGAGGCGCTCGGCCAGGGCCACGCCGGCCTGGCCGGCGGCGACATCGCAACCGTAGACGAGGATGTCGGCGTCGGCAGTCAAGGCGTGCGACCACGCGGCCACCTGGGCGGCGCGCGCGTCGAGGGTGGCACTGGTAAGCGCCTGGCCGGGCAGCGCGATAAACGCGTCCGAGCCGTGCGAGATGAGGTGGATGGCGGCCACGTCCTGGCGGGCGCCGAGGATGTCGCTGATCTGGTCGATGCCGTCGCGCCCGGCCGCCAGCTCGATCACTTCGGCATTCGCGCCGAAGGCCTGGCGGATCTGCGCCGGGTCGGCGACTTCCGGCGAGATGAAGACGATCTGGACCGGTCCGGCTGCGGCGGGCGCGTCGGCCGGCGGTGGCGCTTGCGGCGCTGCCGTGGCCGCATCCCAGGCTACCAGCGCTGCCCCGTCGAACAACATGCGCGGTTCGAGTGCGGACAATTCAACATGGCGCTTCAGGCCGGGCGTGCGGTTCGTCGACATCGGAGATTCCGTTTCAAAGGGACCGGTCACACGCGCGGATGGCGGACTGGTCAAAAATCTGGACACGGTTTGTTGGGTGTCAACGGAAACAAATATAGCGTAGATTTTGTGGGATACAGTGGTGTGACTCGACGTTTTTGGCAATACTGTCGCGTACGCCATACGGATTTGCCAGTTTGATATCGTGGCGCTGCGGTGCAGCATGGGATGGCGGACGGACGTGGCAAAACGCCCGGCCGCGCGGCTGGCGGCGGGGGGCGCAAGACAGGGGACAGCGGCGTTGGTTGCCGCCGCGGCGGTCTGCTTAGTCGGTGCCGACGACCGGTATGCCCAGGAATTTCTGCAAGTCGACCACGCGCGGGCCGACTTGTTCAATGGCGTCGGCCAGGCGCGCGCGGGTGACGCCGAACTGGCCGGTCCAGTAGGCCAGCTCCGCCTCCACATTGACGTTGATGCGGTCGTAGTCCTGCGGATTCGGTTCGAGCGGATTGTCTGACATGGTGTTCTCCGGTGTGGCGCGGTAGTGCGTCCGTGTCCGACAGCTTGGCACCAAGCACCGGCAAGCTCCGTTCGATGACGCACGCATGGCGCCGCCGGGCAGTTTTCACAAGGCAAGGCGACTCGGACTAACTCGGAGTAAGATACCGCCCTCATCATGCTGCCACGACCGACCATGCGACGCCCACTAGCGCTACTGTTGAGTTCTCTCGCGCTGCTGACGCTCAGGATGGACAGCAGCGCCAGCAGCCGGCCCCCTGTCCATCCGGCACTGGCCGCCCTGCCCGCCCACATGATCTGGGCGTGGGAGAGGCCGGAAGACCTGCGCTGGCTGCCCGCCGGGGTCGGCGTGGCCTATGTTGCCTCGACCGTGCTGCTGCAGGGCGACGAAGCGCTGGTGTACCGGCGCGCCGCGCCGCTGCTGCTGGCGGCCAGCGCGCCGCGGGTGCCGGTGCTGCACGTGGATATGTCGTGGCGCCAGCCGCCGGCGCTGAGCGAGGCCCAGAGCCGGCGCGTCGCCGACGAACTGCTGCGCCTGGCCGGACGCGCTAACCGCCAGGTGGTGCAGCTCGACTTCGAAGTGCGCCGCTCGCAGCGCCCCTTCCTGGCGCGCACCATCGGCGCCATCCGCGCCCGTCTCGACCCTGCCATCGCGCTGTCGGTCACGGCGCTGGCCTCGTGGTGCCTGGACGATTACTGGCTGCACGATATCGCCGCCGACGAAGTGGTGCCGATGGCCTTTCGCATGGGAGCCGACCAGCACGCCCTGCGGGCCCGCCTGCTGCAGCAGCGCGGCTTTACCCGCGCGCGCTGCGGCGCGGCCATCGGCTTTTCCACCGACGAACCGATGATGGCGGTGCGTGAAGGCCGCCACTACTATTTTTCACCGCAAGCCTGGAGCGCCGCCCGCTGGCAGGCGCTGCGCAGCGCTCCCCGTTCATCCATTCCATCGAGACCATAAGCCATGCGCCTATCCCGCACCTGTTCCCTCCTCGCCTCCGCCCTCCTGTGGGTGGCAACCCTGCCCGCCTCGGCCAGCGGCGGCGACGACTTCCAGACCAACCGCTTCGCCTCCGAATTCCAGCCCGCCAACGCCGAGCTGTTCGCCTCCGGCAATCTGGGCGTGGTGCCGGGCAGTTACTGGCGCGTGTACCACTACCTGGCGTACCAGGCCGCCCGCGGGCGGCCGCTGACCAGGCAGCAGGTGGCGGCACTGGGCCTCAATACCTGGCACGTGGGCCGTTCCAGCGAATGGGCTGGCGTGGACCCCGAGAAAAACAGCGCGGATACCTGGCTGGCCGCGCGCGCGCCGTACGCGGCGCAAGCGGCGCTGCCGGCCGATCTCCGGATCGACGCGAGCGCCGACACCGCCGACAGCGAGAGCTATCTGAATTGCCATTCCGATGCGTTCAGGCAGGCCGGCGTCACCATGGCCGCCCGCGCGCGCCTGGGTGCGGGCGGCAAGCCCGATGCCTGGTTCAAGCTGTGGCTCCAGGGACAGGACGCGGTGTTCTCGAACTGCGAAGAGCCGCCGCACGGATTCGGCGAGCCGGTGCCGAAACGCGTGGTCAAGCTGCCGCCGCCGCTGCCGGCCAACGCACCGGACTGGCTCAGGGACGACCACGCCTACCAGACGGCCGCGGCCAATTTCTATGCGCGCAACTTCGATCTGGCGCGCACGCAATTCCAGGCGATCGCGCGCCAGCCCAAGTCGCCATGGCAGGCGCTGGCGCCTTACCTGGCCGCGCGCACGCTGATCCGCAAGGCCGTGCTGGATTATCCGCTGCGCGAGAAGCAGCCGGCGGCACGCGAGCGCGTCGAGGCGCTGGCGCAGGCCAAACAGGAACTCGATGCACTGGCCCAGGCGCCCGGCCCGGCCCGGCAAATGGTGACCCTGGTCGAGGCGCGCCTGAACCCGGCCGAACGGCTGGCCGCGCTGGCGCGTGCGCTCGACAAGGAACCGTTCGGTCCGGATACCCCGCGCATGCTGAGCGACTATCTGGTGTTGATGGACAAGATGATGGATACGCAGCCGAACAGCGCCCTCGCGGCCACGGAGCCAATGACGGCCTGGATTGCCAGCATGCAGGCCGGACTCGGGTCGGGTGACGTGTCGGTGGACCAGGCCCGGCAGCGCGCCGGCGCCATCGACGCTCTGCGCAAGAGCTGGCTCAAGCAGGGAGAGCCACTCTGGCTGGCGCCGCTGCTCACCATGGCCCGCGCCAACGAGCTGACGGCGGCCGAGCGCAAGGCGGCAGCCGCCGTGCCGGCCTCGCATCCACTGTACCAGACGCTGCAATACCACCTGGCGCGCCTGGCGCTGCTCGAACAGCAGGCCGAGCGCGCGGACAAGGATATCGACCGCCTGCTGTCGGCCTACGGCAAGCAGATGTCGGTGGCCACCACCAACCGCTTTCTCGCGCTCAAGATGGTGTCGGCCGGCACGGTGGATGACTTCCTCAAGGCGGCGCGGCGCCGTCCCGATCCGGTCGAGCGGGGCGAGGCCATCGATGCGGCGGCCACGGCGGATGCCGCAGAGACCGATGAGGACTTCGGCATCGCCGTCTCGCGCCATCTGCCGATGGCGGAACTGAAGGTGCTGCTCAAGCATCCGCTGCTGCCGCCGGCGTGGAAGCCCATGCTGCAGGAAACCATGCTCACGCGCGCGCTCCTTTTCAACGACGAGGACACCGCGCTCGGGCTGCTCGATGCGGTGGCTAAAACGCGCAAGAGCACCGCGCATTTGTACGAGCGCTACCGCAAGGCGGCGAGCGGCCCCGGACGTCGACTCGCTGGCGCGCTGATTCTGGTGAACACGCCCGAGCTGCAGCCGTCGGTAATCGACAAGGACGACAAGTCGCGCTACTGGGGTTGCGCCGGGACGGCGGGCCGGCCGCCGGTGGCGCCGCACGTGGTGATGCCGGCGCCGCGTTTCCTCGGTGCGCAGCGCACGGCGGAAGCGGCCAGGGAGCAAGAGATGCTGCTGCGCTTGCCCCTGCGCACCGAGTTCCTGGCGCCCGCCCTGCTGGAGTGGGCACGCACCAGGCCGGTGGACGAGGAGGCACCGAAAGCGCTGCACTTCCTGGTCGCATCGACCCGCATGGAGTGCCCGTACGGCACCGCCGTACCCGAGGAAAAACAATTGCGGGCACGGTACTCGCGCGAAGCGTATGAGGTGGCGCATAAGCTGTATCCGGCCAGTAAATGGACCAAGGCCACCAAGTACTATTATTGACGCGACCTGAACATGCGCCGATCGTTTGGCCGGCATCAGCGCGCCCCTGTGCCTGGACAACGCCGCCATCGCGTGCAGCCGGGCATGTTCATGCGTGGGCCAATCTGCCGCAAGGAAATGGTTGGGATCGACAGGATCGTGGCCGCCCCGCTCGGCGAAGCGACCGAATTTTCTTTAGGCATTATCGGTGAGATCACATAAGATGCCGCCGTGCCTGATAAATGAAAGAAGTGGGAAGTGAGCGAACTGAAGAAAGACCTGGAAGGCTTGAATGGCTGGCTGCTGATCGTGGGAATTGGCCTCTTGCTCACACCGCTCCGCATGCTGTATGTATTCCCGGCACTGTATGTGAATTTGTTCGGCAGCGCCCACTGGGTCGACATGACTACGCCCGGCACCGGCACCTACCATTCGGCGTGGAAGCCGCTTATTTTCACGGAAGTGGCGTTCAACTGCGGCATGCTGCTGGCATCGCTCCTTCTGCTCTACCTGTTTTTCTCCAAGAAACGCGGCTTCCCGATGCTCTTCATCGTGCTGCATGTGGCCGGAATTTTGTTTATCGTGTGCGAGAGCATGATCATTCACCTGATCTTGCCCGCTGAGCCGCTCTTCGACCCGGACACCGCTAGCGACCTGGTGCGTTCGCTGCTCATGGCGCTGATCTGGGTGCCGTACATGCTGGTGTCGGACCGGGTGGAACAGACGTTTGTGGAATGAACTGAAGGAGTCCGGACATGCCGCTATGCGATCTCACCAGCCTTGCCAGCGCGCTGCCGCGCGCGTGGCAGTCCACCATCCTGGGCCGGGTCGGCCCGGCCCGCGTCAAGCTGCTGCGGATGGACGAGATGGCCTACGGCGAGGAAGTGCACGACTATACCGAGGCGCTGCTGGTCATATCCGGACGGATACTGTTGGAAGTGGCGGGCCAGCCGGTGACGGTGGAAGCCGGCTATCTGTACCTCGTCGAGGCGGGCGTCGCGCACACGGTGCTGGCGGGCAGCCACGGCAGCCTGGTGATCATCGACGTTGCGCCGGAACCGCTCACCGCTTCCTTGTCGTGATCGCCTGCCCGCCGTGCATCGTGGCATGGTGCGTGAGGTCAGACTTTGACGAAGCCGATCAGCGCGCGCAAGGCCGGTGATCACCGGTGCCGGCTCGGTGGCGCCTGATGCAAAGGTCCAACAGATTATCTCGGCGCCAGGGTGTGCGTTTCACGCACCAGTTCCATCGCGCGCTGCGCATTCATGTCGGCCACACAGGCAAGCCGGCTGATCTCGTGCGAATTGCCGACGGCGCCGCCGGCGAGCGAGGTGGCAAAGGCACACTGCGCCTGGCGGTAACCGGCAAAGGCGGCGCCGGCTGCCCGCAGCTTTGCCCTGGCCGCCTTGATGTAGTTGGCGTCTTCGTCCCATTTGGAAATCGCGTCGGCAGCCCTGGCCTCGGCCTTTTTCAGCGATGCCGCGCTGTCGATGGCCTTCTTGGCCAGGCACTCGCGTATGCCGGCCTGGGAAAACTCGCTGCATTCCTCGGCCGCATCGAATTGGCGCACCGCGTCGGCTGCCCGGGCCGGCACGGCGACGAGTGCCGATGCGACCAGCGCCATGCGGACGATCCTGGCCAAGGTGCGCATGGCGCAGTCGACCAGGGCCGCGTCGCCAGACGGGTTTGCAAGACCTTGCGGCCACTTCTTGAAACAGCCCATCGGCATCCTCGTTAAATATTTTTAAACAACATCGCATCCGCAAGAATATCATTTAACTAAGGGGAGGAAACGGCCTCAATAACGGCAGCGAGGGGAACAACGCGCAGCCACCGTTGCAAATACCGGACGACAATGTTGTATTTTTGGGTAAGAAATTTCCGAAATGCATATTTCTATTTTGCATTCATCATTGCTCATTGAGTAATGCGTACAGACAAGTCATACTCGTCATCCGCCCGAACCGGACGCGGACCAATTCAGGAGAAAACATGTTGATCATATGGGGTAAGCGCACGTATGGTGCAGTGCACAAGGTGGGTGACACGTCGGTGAAAACCGTCTTCGGACACCTGTGGTATCTGCCCCTGTTTCCGATGAGCAGCCATTATGTCGACGGCAAAACCGGCGCTTCGTTCGAGCTCAACAACATGAATGTCCGATCGGTCCTGTGCGGCTACATGCGCGTGTGGCTGCCGGTGGTGTTTGTGTTCTTCTTGATGGCGTTTCAGGCCAGGCACACCGGCATCAAGGCGTTCTCCGGACTGGCGATGTTTCTTATGGTCGCGCTTGTGATCGGTTCCTATATTTTTGACAGGAAAGTCGTCAGCCCGTCGACCGTCCAGGTGCGCAACATGATGAAGCGCCATTTTGGGGTGGCGGTCGATCCGTATCAGTGCCTGACCAGCCTGCAGATGGAAATCGACGACCGGATGCGCGCGCACAGCAGCGACTCGCTGGACGCGTTTTGGTACAAGAACCTGCTCAACGCCCCTGCTATCCGGCCAGAAATTGTCGAACTGGCCGTCCTGCGCGCGCGCTGCGACCAGCACGACCAGCCGCTGCAACAGCTTGCCCTGCAAAAACTGCCGGGCGTGCGCCTGGTAGCATAAGCGCGTCGTTCGCCGGCGGTGCGCGGCCTCGCGCCCGCGCCGCCAGCCCGTCCCTTCCCGCCTGCGCTGTTGACGCCGCGTTTAACCCCGTTTCCCTCCTTGCATCGTTTAAAGAACAAGGGTGATGCAATTGCCCGTTCTACCGCAGCCGCCAATGCGCCGGATGGCTGCTTTCTTCGATCGACAACGCAAGGATTGCCATGATGGACCTGAAACCCGTAACGCGCGCCGCCGGCTGCCTCACCCTGCTCGCCTTGATGGCGGCATGCTCGAAAAAAGAAGCGATGGGAACGGCGGAAGTCGCTGCCGTCGCCCCGCTGGCCGAGAATGTCGTAGCGCCGGCTGGCGCGCCGCCACCACCGCCAGAGCTACGCGTGGGTAGACAGAGGCAGGCGGAAAATGTGGCGGTGCCAGCAGCCTCTGCCAGGGCCCTGACCACGGCAAGCGCCGGCGAGCAAATGGCCGGGGGCGCGCCCACCTACACCGACAGCGAGCGCAAGTTCATCCGCACGGCCAGCGCGCACTTTCGCGTCAAGGATGTGTATGTGGCCGCACTGGGGATCGAAGACACCGTGGCCGGCCATGGCGGTTTCGTGGTCAAGAACGATATCAGTACCGAAAGCACCAATACGCAGCGCCATCCGGGCGGCGACGGCAAGTTGATCGAGTTGAGCGAATACACCGTGCAAGCGCATTTGATCGTGCGTGTGCCCAGTGCCAAGACGCAGGAATTCCTGCGTGCGATTGCCGGCCATGTGGTGTTTCTGGACGCACGTAAATACGCCGCCCACGACGCGCAATTCGACGTGCTGCGCCAGCAGCTGCAAGCCATGCGCGACCACGAAACCCAGGGCGAACTGGGCGACGCGGTGCGGGATGGCGGCAAGCTGGTGCAAAAAACGGACGCGATTGCCATGCGCAGCGACGTCAAGGCTACGCGCGATGCCGCGCTGCTCGCGAAAAAGGAATTCGAGGACCGGGTCGCATTCAGCACCATCGACCTGACACTGCTCCAGCCATCGCGCGTGCTGCAAAGCGAGCGCGTGGATGTGGACAGCGTGTACCGCCAGTACCGTCCCGGCTTTGCCAGCCAGCTGCGCGATCGGTTGCGCGGCGGCTGGGAAGGCTTGTTGACATTTTTCCTGGCGCTGGCCGGACTGTGGCCGCTATTGCTGATCGCCGCCGCAAGCAGCATGGTGCTGCGGCGCTTCCTGCGGCGTCAGAAAAAAGCTGTCGCGCCGGAGTGAGGGCTGGCGCGGCGGCAGCGCGTCCGATGTCATGCGCCGGACGTCGACGAGGCTCAGGCCACGCTCTGGCCGCGCCGCGGCAGGCGCCAGTCCTTGCGGATGAAGTGGCAGGTGTAGCCGGCCGGATTGCGCACCAGATAGTCCTGATGCTCCGGTTCGGCTTCCCAGAACGGCCCTGCCGGCGCCAGCTCGGTGACCACTTTCCCGGGCCACATGCCGGAGGCGTCGACGTCGGCGATGGTGTCGAGCGCGGTCGCCTTCTGCGCATCGCTGGTGAAGAAAATGGCCGAGCGGTAACTCATGCCGGTATCGTTGCCCTGGCGATTGACCGTGGAAGGGTCGTGGATCTGGAAGAAAAATTCCAGCAACTGGCGGTAACTGAGCACGTCAGGGTCGAACACGATCTCGATCGCCTCCGCGTGCGTTCCGTGGTTGCGGTAGGTGGCGTTGGGCACGTCGCCGCCCGCGTAACCGACGCGGGTGGACGTCACGCCGGGCATTTTGCGGATCAAGTCTTGCATGCCCCAAAAACATCCGCCGGCCAGGATTGCTTGTTCTGATTTCATGTGTGCCTTTCGTTGTCACCGCTTTGCGGCATCCGGAATAGATGGGACGCGACCGGATAATTGCAATAGAGCGGCAGAAAACGAGCGGCCGGTCAATTGCCCGGCTTGGTAAAATCGGGATTGGCATCGTCAATATGTGCAGGGTTTCGGCTGGTCCTGCGTGCGCGATGGTTTCATGGTGAAATCCGCTTCTTTTCAATGGATCATGAGGCCCGACTGGACATATTCTTATCGGCTGCTTATTGAAACGGCCTCCCCGCGCAAACGGGGTCAAACACGCCGAAAAAATTCGCCTGTCACGGGCGTGCAGCGCTTATCGCGCTTGTGCCGTACATGTTTGCTAGAATCGGCTGATTGTTTTTTCAACGTTGCACCGTTGGGCCTGAGGCAAGGCACATTCACAACCGATGACGAAAGCGAGCGATGACACACATTGAACAATCACCCGGCGCGCACGCGCTGGGGCCACTGATCGCCACGTATGGCAAAAGCCGCTCATTCCTGTTCGTTGGCTGGTTCATGGCGGCGCTGTTCGCCGGGGTCGGGGTCTTTGTGCTATGGCTAACCACCCGCATTGGCCCCAATTTCCGTTTCAGCGGCGATGTGTCGCTGCTGTACACGGTCGGATTTGGCGCCCTGGCGCTTGGCGCGGCGATTGCATTCTTTATCTGGCGGCTGGCCGCATCGCAACCAACTTTCCAGTTGTTCGACAACGGCATCCGCGCGAGCGGGCCAGACGGCGAAAACGTCACCCTGTACCGCGATCTGGAAGACCTGTACACCTTCTTTTATGGCGGCATCGGCTATCGCGCCTCTGCGA
Source organism: Massilia scottii (assembly GCF_030846495.1). Lineage (NCBI taxonomy): Bacteria > Pseudomonadati > Pseudomonadota > Betaproteobacteria > Burkholderiales > Oxalobacteraceae > Massilia > Massilia scottii. The sequence continues at coordinate 90,017 of NZ_JAVCWM010000005.1, forward strand.
ATGCGCCGTGGACGTTTATCGGCAGCCGCATCCACAAGTTCGGCGAATTGAGCGAACGCTTGCGCAGCCTGCAGGTGGCGCACCGGGGCGAGGTGTTGCACCAGCAACTGCAGGCCGGAAAACCTGCGGTCTTCCGCTATCTCGAGGACAGTGTGGCCCAATCGAAAAGCATGGTCGCTTCGCGCAATATGAACTTCCCCACCTTTGAAATGACCTTGAGCGCGCACCAGTTGCAGATCGGACAGAAAAGCATCGGCATCGACCGCATCGCCGATATTAAGACCAATTTGTGGACAGAGACATCGAGCATCATGGATGGCGATGGCAAGGTGTTTCACAAGATTCACCCGAGTTCGATTCTGTCGTTCGACCTGCTGCGTGCACTGATTGCGCGACAGCAGCAATCTATCCCGTATTGATCAGCAGCCGGGTACAGGCAGACCGCTCGCAGCTTATCGCGCGGGCGTGTTCGCGCCCTTGGCCGGTTGCTCGACTGGCTCCCGTGGCGCCGCGACGTTGCCCATCCATGCCGCCGACTTGGTTTTCTTCTCTTGCTGGCCAGTCTGGCCGGCTGGCGGCGCCGGCTTCGTGGCATCGGGCACGCCCTGCATGCTTGGCGGCGGCGCCCCCATCGTCACGATCATGGGCGTGGGCGTCACACCCGGCACCGGGGAATGCGCCTTGGCATCGGGCGCAGCGTCGCTCGCGGAGCAGCCTGCGGCGGACAACGCCAGCACGGCCGCACCGGCCATGTGAGGCAGTTTGCGCCACGCCTGGCGGACGGCCGCGCGCGGGCTGTCGCCGCAATCGCTGGTCATGACCGTGCCGTCCTGGCGTCGGTAAAACCTGACGCACAGGTCGCCGTGATGGTTATCCGCCAGCAGCGCAGCGGCGTCGGCTTGCGGCATGGACGACAGATTGAACACGTTCTTGTTACAGTCGTTGCAGTGACGGACGCGATCGTCACCTGCCATCTTGTCCCATGATACCGTACACGGGGAAGCGATGTCGACGCGCTGCAGTGCGATCGTCTGCTTGCGGAGGCTCGATTGCTGCATGTTGAGATCCGTTTCTGATGATTGAGGAATTTGACTGGACAGATCGGCAACGGCCGATTGACGGCTTGTTTTTCCTGATGTGGAGCTTGAAAAAGGGCGGTATTGGCCGCTTGACCGATCAACGCGTACACATGCCTTTACTATCCACCAGTACAGACGGCATTGAACGTCCCGCTGCCGGCTTTCCGATCAGTTGCTGTATCTCAGCATCCTTTTCACACTGCCGCGCGCCCTCGACGGACGATATCGTTGGCGCAATGACCGCAGGGGCCGGGGGCCGGGGCGGTCGCGGGCGGCGCGCCCATCAGAACCGTCACGGGTGGTTCAGGGTTGACCGTTGCGCCGGCAGACACTGCCGGTACGGGCTGGGGGTCGTTTGTGGAACAGCCGACTGCGGACAAGGCGAGCACCGCAGCGCCAGCCATGGCCGGCAGTCCGCGCCATGGCTGGCGCGCCGTGGGGCGGGCGCTGTCGCCGCAGTCGCTGGAGACGACGCTGCCGTCCTGGCGCTTGTCCATCCGCACACACAGATCTCCATTGAGGTTCTCAGCGATGAGCGCGGCTCCTTCCACGGCAGGCATGGCGGAGAGATTGAAGACGTTCTTGTTGCAGTCCTTGCAGTGACGGACCCGGTGATCGCCCGTCATGTCCTCCCATGAGGCGGTACAGGGCACGGGAATGTGGATACGGTGCAGTTCGATTGGCTGGTGCTGCGCGCGTGGTGGTTTCATGGTGGAATCCGTTTCGTTGAATGCGTCAAAGGTCCGGATGGACAGTTCTACATCGGTACAGAGTGAAACGGGCGCGTCAGGCACCGTCGAAGTAGGCTATCCGTTCGGCTGAGTTTGGGTAGAGTCCGCGGTCGATATCATCGATGTCGAAAACGTGACCAATTCAAGCGATTGGAGCACAACAACCGACAGCGGTACGAGATATGGCTATTCAGACCAAGCGTCGGCCTACTTTGCCCGCAATCTGAAGTCCTTCGACCTACTACCAGCGCCCGGATCGATCAAGAGTAGGCTAGCTGATTGCCTTACCCGGATCGACTTTGTCGAAACTGTCCCCGTCACCGCTCGCTCCTCTACATGCTGCGCTGTTGAATGAAATTGCAACCGAGCCAAGCTGACCGATGTACAAAATATTACGGCCGAAGTCCGCATCGTCCGACATTTCAGCATCAAATTCGCGCTGCGGCCCAAAAAAAATATACAGTTCGTCCGCAGAGTTGCGAGCATCCAGGGAGTACAGCAAATTAAGTCTCTCGGCGTCAATATCAAGTGGACTGTCCAATTGGAGCCGTACGCCAATCACTTCTCCCTTGGAGGTACGCAACCAATCATAGAATCCGAACCATTCAGGCTGGGTATTTTTAGGGACAAATAGCTCCCCAGCCACGTCGATCTTATCACTCGCACCACCCTTCACCAGAGTAACAGATCCGTTCTGCCTGATGACGGCTATGTTCATGGATTCCTCCCCAACGCCCGTAAATAGATATCGATTCCTTTCACGCGCACTTGCTGGACTGGCACATTGATATTCTTCGGATTCGTCGCGATAAGTCGATAGGCTTGCAAGGCTCTCGCCGAGAGGCCCACTGGAATGGGCGTCACCGACGTAGCGACCGTAGTCTGGATTGCCCTAGTCAGCGCCGCTTGCGCGCCAGGCAATCCAGATCCAAATATACCGTTTGCATTTAGCATGCTAACTCCACCAGGCTGACTCTTAACTACGTTCTTTAGTTGCTCCACCGACATACTCTGCAACCGTCTTACTGCAATAACCTCGGCTGCTTCAACGGCGACAATACCGGTGGCAGCCACCGTGACCCCAATTGCCCCCAACGCCACGCGCGTTAATACCCGCCGAATGTTGCTCTCTGCTGATATACCCTATGCCTGCAGCCCAATCCTGGTAGTCAGCTTCGCGCATGGAGGCACCTTCGGAAGGTATCCCTAACTTGGCGAACTCTCTGCGGTGAGCCTGTTTATCGGGATCCTTCTTGCCCTGTGATCCCTTGTTCGCCGAGTCCCCAGCGTTCTGAGCTTGCTCTTTATTCTGCTGCTTATTGCTTGCGGTTCCAGCGCTATCGCCTGGATTCTGGTACGGTATCTGACCCCGTGCCCGATTGCCGGACATACCTGCGACCGTCAGATGGCCGCAATAACTCTAGATGCCGTATTGAGAACCTCGCCGTTTAGCGTGATACTCAATATCGAACCAGGCCACGCATACAAGAACAAAGCGTCTCCCTCGTATTCAAGTTTCAGAACTCCTGCGTCCTTTGGCCCACGCGCCACTAAACCCAGTTGATCACCCGGTTGAAGTGAGATCTCTTCCCCCCACGGCTCTATTGCGATATACGAAAGATTCCCACTATTATTGCAAATCAAGATGCTCGATTCGAATTGATCATCTCCCATAAATAATTCACTTTCCGCCATGTTTTAAAATCTTCTCAGCCAATTCTGCCCGCAAGGTCGGTGTCGGTGTCGCCTTCAAGGCCGCCGGATTATTCACCATTAAATATTTCTCCGTCTGGCGATAGAAATCGCGAATTGCTGCGGTTTCCGCTGGACTTATTTGTTGCAATACCTCCCGCGCTCTCTGAGGAGTCATATTCGACAACGCTTCCGTCGCTCCCTTCGGTCCCTTGGACCAGCCAATTACTTTCTCTCCAACTTGCGTGATGCTCATTCCGTTCGAAAATATCGGCACTACGCCTTTTTCAACGACGACAGGCCCACCACCACCAAGAGGCAACACCGATCCAACAGTTCCCGTAAACTTAACCCAAGCTTCCCCAACCATAGTGTGCGTACCCGTAAAGGCAGCTTGAGCCTGCTGCCACGGATTGCACTTCGTGTAAAGGCATGGGTTGTCTTTAACGTGTTTTTCAACAAGCCCTGGCTGTTCGGGCTCCGACGTCTCATTTTTCTTGTCTGGGAACCGATTACATTGGCCGCAGCCAGCCGCTTGTAGCGGCTTGTCACTGTTTGCGGAATCCGAAGAACTTGGTGACCGATTGCCGCCGTTTTGAGGATTTTGAGTATTTTCAGTTTTCTTAGCAGCCGTGCCATTTGAACTCTCAGAGATATTATGAACCGTGCAAGTGTCAACTTTATTACATATCGAACCAGATTCGCGAATCACGGCATCCCTGTGTACAGGGGCGGATTCAAATCCAGTCGGGTCCGTTAGATTGGTCGGGTTATTCAGCACATAGCTATAACGGTTGTAGCTCTGGCCGTTCATCGGATCCTCGATCAGAAGATCGCCTGACAGGAAGCGTGCCACCAATGGATCGTACACCCGGCCATTCATGTGCACCAGATCGAGCTGATCGAGCATTTCATGGCCGGTGAAGCCGCGGTTGTCGACCTTGCCATCAATGCAATCCGGCGTGACGTTGCCAGCAGGCAGCGCGCCACATCCAGCAATGGTCTGCCCAACCGTTCCCCCGGTCAACGAACGCCGCTTGCCCCACGCATCATAGGCGAGCTTCTCTTCCAGGTTACCCGCCTGATCGGTGATGCCGATCGGGCTGCCGAGGTGATCGTCATGTGTCCAGTGGAATGCCGTGGGAGCGCTGCCGATATCGATCTCGAGGCCAATTCCCTGAGGCCAGTAGGTTTTGACAGTCAGTTCTCCATTAGCCTTGCTCTCGACTTCCTGGGAGCCCGCATAGACAACACTGGTGCCGTCACTGCGGTTCTGTCGGGTACGCTGATGCTCCGTGCCATAGACAAAGTTCGCCTTGGTGCCTCCCTTATCAATCTGGATCGGCATGTCAAAACTGTTCCAGCTGATTGTCCGCCCAGCCCCGGTGAGCATGTTACCGTTGGCGTCATAGCCGAATGCGCCGATGCCCGAAATACTCTGCACCGCGTGCGGACGCACGGCGCTCGCCCCTGGTGCCGGATACACGTAGGTGCTGCCGCCGCCGACATTCGATTTCGTCTTCAGGTTGCCAGCATCGTCATACGTATACGTCTGTTCCGGCTGGCCCGACACCTGGCTTGAACCGAGCCGGTTCAGTTCATCATATTTGAACGTTTCCTGGAAACCGACGTTGTCCCAGTAGTGGGTACGGTTCGTCACACTACCAATCACATCATATTGATAGCCTTCCTGCAGGCGCACTACACCGCCACCGGTCTGCAGGGTTCCAGCCTCTACCCGTCCGGTATAGCGGTTGAAATTTTTCTTCTGCGTCAAGCCATTTCCAAAAACGACTTCCGTGGCTCGGCGTGAGGCATCCTGTGCCACAATTTTCATCAGGACAACTGCTTCGCGCTGAACCCGGTCGAACTCGCCCGTTTTGCCGTAATAGGTCATGAACCGTTTCGACGGACTGCTTCCCCGCGTGTACGACTCGCTGCTCAGGCGCCCCCACTCGTCATGCTCGGCCACCACCGTGTAATCGCTGCCGTTCAGGGTCTGCGTCGTCATATACGGGCGGCTCATGTAATCGTAGGTATGCACCCGGCGATAGTCCTTGAGCGTCCCTGTCATGGTGTACGCTTCGGCCAGCTTGCCAATACCGCGCGCCGACGTATCGAAAATCCAGTAGCTCGACAGGTCTGGTTCCAGACGCTGCGTCATGCGGTCGAGCGCATCGTAGACCAGTGTTGTTTGCTGGCCGCGCTGCTTTTGCAAGGGATTTTGCTGGCGATATACCCGCCCGATCGGGTCGATGTCGTACGTAATGGTCCCCAGGTCGGGGTCGACCAGGAATTTTTTACGGCCCAGTAAATCGTAGCCGACCCGGATAACATTACCCGTTGGGTCAATGGTCTTGCTCAGCTTGCCAAACGGTTGGTACTCGAAGCTTGTAATCTTGCTTTTTGGATCTCGGACCGAAATAATCTGCCCGATCACATTTTTCGTTTCGACACGCGACTGCTGTTTCGGATTCGTTATCGTGGTCGTGGCGCCGTTGAAGGTGGTGGAGGTCGTTTGCTGACTGCCAGCCTCGTCCAACGTTGTGACGCTGGTCGTCCGGTTCAGGTCGTCATAGCCATGGCGGCTGCTCAGATAAGCAGTGCCGCCGTCAAAGCGCGGACGATCGGCTTCAGCCACACGGCCACGCTGGTCGTACCTGGTGTCGGTGACGATCGGGCGCACCGAGGCGCCGTCAAGTCCCCATGTCATGCTCTGTACAGTCTGCCCGACGCTATTCATGTACGCCAGGACCGGCGCCTTGATGCGGTTGATTCCGTTGAACATCTCACCAATCTGGACCGTGCTCGCGCCTGCCGGGCAGCCACCGTTGCATACCTTGAGATAGGAACGGATTGATGTGCCATCAGGAAGGCGCTCTTCCTTGGTACGCCCGAAGCCGTCCGCCGTCGATGTCGTAATTAAATTATTGATATCGAACTGGCGCTTGCGCGCACCCGTGCCTGGATAATATTCCACGGTCTGCTGATGGCCGAGCGCATTCCTGACTGTCCATGCGAATCGCCCCTTGGTGTCGTAGGTCGTGTCGCTGACGGTACGTGTGCCAGAGCAGGCAGCCGGTGGCGTGCAGCCAGACGGCTGCCACGTTTCGATCTGCTTGTTCACCAGGCCGAAGGCATTGCCGCTCCGGTCATAGGTCGTCACCACGCGGTAGACAGGGTCATTCGGTTCCACTGTTTTGGTGGTTTGCGCGCCAGTGGACGGATGATAGCCATAAGCGACAGTACGGGTCAGCGATATGCCATCAGCACCTTTGCGCGTATGGGTTTCCAGCGTGTTCTTGCCCAGTAGCCATGCGGAACTGTCGTTAAGGAACTGACGATTGATACTGGCCGTAAAGGTGCCGCCGGTGCCAATCGTCACGGTATCTTCCTGGGTCAGATTACCCCAGTTATCAAGGTACTGGGCGGTCGCGGTAGCAATGCCCAAGTCGCTTCCATTGAGGTCGCGCCTTTTGGTGGTCGACTGTTTGTTGAAGACAAAACTGGTCTGTACGCCACTTGGGTGAGTGAACGTTTGCTTCTCGTTCATCATCTCAGCATCGCTCAGTACTACAAGCGCGGGGGTGGTGATCGTGATACGAATCGGCATGCCGGTGAATGGAAAGGCAAGACTGGATTTCGTTGCGGTGACGATGCCGCTCTGCATATCCGTGGACCATACCGTGCTGAAACCACTCAATCCCCGGCCGGAAGCATCACTCACCGCGCCCTTGTACCGGTAGCCCGTGCTCAGCCATCCACCGTTGCCATTGCCACGCTTGAGCTGCTTCACCATGACGCTCGGCTTCACGTGCATGAGCGGATACTGCGGGCGCAGTTGAAAGTCAGCATACAGGTCAGGCGGGGAATTTTGTGCAGCAGTGCCATCCGCATCGAAACGTCGATAGACTTCGCTGTCATCGGCACGTGCATAAGTCACCTCTTCACGTTGGCCCAGACCGTTGGCGGCCGCAATGATCTTGTCTTGCCAGGCTGGGCCCGCCAATGTCCATACGGCACGCGGACCGGATGCACCGGATACCGGATGGCCGATAAAATCGAGTGTTCCATTGCCCGTCGTATCATAAGAAACCGACCCGAGTCCAGCATGCTCCGGCGTCGATGCGGGCTCCCCGATTGATGGCGCCTTGACCGGGAAAACGATCGGCTGACACACATACGCGCCGTCGTTATAACGGCAAAGATCGCCTTTCCAAGGTACATCAAACGAACTGATCGTTAATGTCCGTCCCACACCATCGCCGAGATAGTCGTAAATGCCACCACGAATAAGCGAAGGCTTGCAGTCGATGCCAGTCTCCTTGCTCAGGCACAGATTGAAAGCCCCTCCCTTTCCATAGAAGAAGTCAGTCAAGCCATCGCCATTGATGTCGCCAGCAGATGGACCGTACAGCCTGCTCAGCGGCGGAATAGAAGAGGAAAGCGAAGAGGACTCTTGAAATAAGGTCTCGCAAACGATTGACTGCGTGTTCTTGCAGACGGTAATTCCCTGCCTGGTCGGATCCTGAGGTTTATTCACCCACACCGAGTAAAAATCGGTGGTGTCCTGCCTACCGATTTCAATCCCTTGCGGTTGGAAGTAGGGGTTATTCTCAAGCTTGCCGTAGCCTTTTTCTGGTGGGGTGACATCCACCACTGTGCGTTCGATGCACTTCATGCCAGCGCTTGCATTGTCGTAAAAGCAATCCTTCTTCAGGCCGAAGACGACATGGATCTTTCTGTCGTGATTGATATCGACCAAGGTTGGGAGCGTGCCCTCAAAGCCGCTCGTCATCGACTCATTCCAATTTTTACACTGGAAATTAACCGTGCCGTCAGCGGGCATGACGTTCAGACAATAGCCCACCACCGCAAACTGCCCAGGGACGGTACTGGCAGCCACGATATCGTCGCGCCCGTCGCCATTGAGGTCGCCTACCAGCAACCGTGTGGTTTGTTCCGGAAAGTTAATTGTGCGTGCAATTTCGCTGCCGTTTGGCAGTGCAATAAGAACCGGGCCATTCATTACATAATGAATTTTGCGGCCTTCCGAATCATTTGACGGACCGCTGCCCTCTTCCGCGCAGATCATGAAACAGAAATGAACGGTATTCGCGGTAAAAAAGCTCGTCCTGCCACTACCATCCAGATTGCCGCTGTAGTTTCTCGGCGCTTTGGAACCCACGATGACTGGATGCGGCACTTGCGGCAACTGACGAAAGCCCGGCGCGGGTGCCACGCCCCACTCGAACGTGGTTTTCGGCAAACACTCGCGCGCACCCGTATTCGGATTGATCGCACACGCTTCCATCGACGCGAGCATGCTGCGCCCGCTGTTGACGCTCTGCGTGTAGCTCAAGCTGTGATCGCGTACCAGTGCCCCTCCGCTACCGTCAGCGGCGGTACCTGTATAAGTGGAGACCGTCTTCAGGCGGGTACGCAAGTCGTTGCGCCCCCCACCGATGTACTGAATCTGCGCATCGCTGCGCGTTTCGTAGACAAAACGCACCGCCAAGTCGGCCGACTGCGCCGCCGCACTATTGGCGCCATAACGAATCTGCTTGGGCGTGTATTCGCCCGTCACGCCATCCTGGTTGTACTCGACCGTCATGTAATTGCTGTGACGATCTTCCGTACGCGCCAGCGCCCACAGCAGGGGCTTTCCGGCCGTGCCGTTCGGCTGCGCGATCGCGTTGTCCGGGCTAATGCCGTAGTAGTGTTTCAAGCCGTCCTTCGCTTCCATCAGGAAGCCGCCGTTTGGCAGACGGGTAATGCGGCTGAAGCTTTCCAGCTCGGTGCGGTACTGCGCGCCCGCGGCCCAGTAGGCGGCATCGATGGCAGCAATGTCGGTCCCCGGATTGGCCCCGTCGGAGCGCACCAGGCGCTGGCCGTTGATGCACAGGCGGTCGGCATTGTCGAAGCTGATACGGCCAGGCACACCATCCTGGGCAATCGTCTTGGGGCAGCGGTTAATCGTCGTCAGACCGCCCAGCGACCAGCCCAGGCCCAGCATGCCGTTGCTGCCTTCGCTCGAATAGTTCAAGGTCAGCGAGGGGGCCATGCCGCCCGTGCCCGGAGGCACAGCCAGCGGCACCACGTACTCCGCATTACCGTTCTTGCCGACAGTCAGACTGCCCGGCAAGGTGCCGGCATCCTGGTTGCTTAGATGCGGCGGCGTGATGTCGACCGGGATCGGCTTCAGGTCGACCGGCGAGCCGGACACCGTCACCGCCGACACGCTCGACATGGCCATCAGGATGCCACTACCGTTATAGGCGCCGGCCGAAATTTGCAGCTTGCCGTTCGGAACGATGAACGGCGCGGCAGTCCATACGCCGTTGGCGCCGGTGGCCGTGGCGACCGCGCGACCATTGATGAAGAACTTGACGCTCCCAATGTGAACGGTGGTGCCCGTGGCTTTGGCCGACATGACCACTTTCTCGCCGTTATTGATCACAGCACCGTCCAGCGGATTGACCATCGTCATCGCGACATCCGACGCTGACTGCGAGATGGTAATCATGTTCGTCATCGAGTACACGGTGGTCTTGCCCTTGCGTACCCGCACCACGACCGGAATCGGCGTGACACTGGCCGTCAGGCCGCCCTTGCTGGCGTAATAGGTGTCCGGCTCGCTGTCGGGTATTCCGGCGATCCATTCGCCGTTAAAGCCGAACGATACCTCGTCGTAGGGACCGACGGCATTGCTGATGCGCGCGCGCATGAAGACCGGACCGGGCGCGTTGTACTTGTCGTTGTTGAGCGGTGTCGTCAAGCCGATACGCAAACTGCCCGGCATGGTGCAGTGGTTATCCTTGCACGGCAAGGTGATGCTCACGTTGCTTTTCACCGACTTTGCCGTGACATACAGCTGGCGTCCCGCATAGGTCGCCGTGTGCGGCCCCAGGTTGACCGCGAAATGATGCCCGACTCCCGGCGTCTGGCATTTTGCCATGATGGCGGCATTGTCGGGCTCGGTGGTGACGTTGGCGGTTCCGGACGTCAGCAAGGTGCCGCCGAATGCGGCCGTCGGCCCATCGAGCATGACGTCGTACGCGAGCAATTCCGCGCTCGCGCCTTCGCACGCCCAGCCGACCAGTTGCGGCTCGCCGGCCGCATTGATGCGCACGCCCGCGACTTCGCCCAATATAGGATTGCTGGTGATATTGACCATGACCGGAGCGGAATCCGTCGACGCTCCCTGGTCGTCGGTGGCACGCGCCTTGAAGCGGTACGTACCCACGCCGACCGGCATCGACATCTCCGTCCCCAGTCCCTCGCCCGGTCCGTTGACTTCGCGGATCGGATTAAACTCATAGCCCGCCTCGGTGCCGCGGAAAATCTGCAGCTTGACGATATTGCGTCCGTTACCGGACGCGTTGGCGCGCAGCGTGACGGTCGCACTCCCGTTTGGTGCGACGCGCGCATTCGTTGGCGTTGCAGTTATTTCGACCGTCGGACCGCCATCGGCAACCACGTCCACCACGATGTTGGGCGTGGGTTCGCCAAACGGCTGGCCCGCCGCGTTGGTCATCTGCCATTGCAGATTGTATTTTCCCGGAACCGAAGGCGCGACAATCGGGGGAACGAACGACACTTCCTGTCCCGTGGCGATCGGGCCGGGAAGCGCGCTGGTCCCCACACTGTTCCACACACGCGTGCGGAGCGGATTTTGCGCACTGAGCACATAGCCCGAGCCTGTGCCGGCGCTGCCGAGCGTCCAGGTGGTCGAGCCGGTGTTTTTCATCGTAATGCCCATATTGAACGGCTGCCCCGGGCGCAGTACCTTGGGCGCACCCTGGCTGACGAACTGCGCGTTGTCGCCGGCAAGGGCTGCCACCACCTTGATCGTGCGTGACGCGCTGGTGGTCACCATATCGAGAGCATCGGTCACCCGAATGCGCAGACTCGCCGATCCGACCGGAACACTCACGGTCATATTGATGTTCATCTCATTCGAGCTGCCAACAACCGTGTCGCCATTCAATATCTCAATCTTCTGAGCGGTGCGGCTACCCGTCGCCGTCACGCGACCGGTTACCCGAACCTGGGCCACGCCGCCGGCGGCGTAAAAGGTGGCACCTTCTTCCGGCCCAGTGAAGTCGATGGTCGGTGGCGCGGCCTCGTCGACACCGATGAGCGTATGTTCACTGACTACGCTCATCTGTCCGCTGCTGTCGGTCGCCCGCAGCCAGAGCTGATACGTCCCTCTTGGCAAATACACATTGCTGTCTACCCGGTTCAGCACCGGGTTGTTGTAGGTGGCGAGAACCTGTGTCAGGTTCATCAATTCCAGCCTGACAATCGACAGCCCGCCCGAGGCCGTCGCATATCCTTTGACCGGCACGTTGGGATTGGTTTTATTCAGATAGTACTGTCCGTACTTCGCTGGTGCTTCCAGCTTGCCCACGGGCAGGCCAGGCTTGGCCACATACACATTGGTACGCACCTCATGCTGCCGGTAGGAGGTGTCGATGGCCCTGATTGCGATCGAATGCGTTTTACCGCTTTCCAATAACACAGGATACGTAATGCTCGAATAGTTGAAGGTATGCGCGACGACAGTTGAGCCATTAAGGATCTCCATCCGCATGATCGGCAGACCGCCCGTGGCGGTTCCCGATACCGTGACCGTGCCCGAGTACTGTCCGCCCTGATAGGTGCCATCGACCACGGGCGAGGTCATCGTCACGACAGGCATCGCCGGCTGTCCTGGTGTCGGTGGCGGCACCTCAACCGGAAAGTTGTACTGGAAATTTTCCGACATATCGCCGAACCATTCCACATCCTCCTCCACCATGCGCCATTGGAAATTCACTACCCCGCCGCCAACCGGGCGCCGGATGCTGAATACGAACTCCTCCGTGTCACCCGGATTGACCCAATCCACCGCCAAGGGAACCCGTTTCACACCCAACAGCGTGTTGTCGCGGTAATTTTCCGAACCGAGAAAGAACTTGCCACGGCGCCAGGTCGTCGTACCCGTGTTCTTCATCTTCACCATGACCAGATAGTCCTGGCCGGGCTCCATCGAGCCTGGAATACTCTTCCACACGTACTGCGCATTGTTGCCGGCATGGGCCAGGGACATGAAGCCCAGCAGGCACAGCACGAGCAAAGCGGACAGGAAAGAAGCGAATCCGCTGCGCATCATGACTGACAGCATGCGAGCAACTCCTTCATGACGTGGCGACATGGCGGGATGGTCTTGCGACGACGGGGCGTAGAACAAAGTACTCTCCAGAAACTAAAATGCGCATTGCTGACAGCGACGCGCAGCACGCCGAATGCACAGCGGGGGCTGGGCATCAGCGATCAATGACGACATGGACGACAGGGGCCAGATCGGGACAGACTCACGTTGCCGCGATGGCGCGGCATCATGTGCAGGAAGACGTAGGGGTCGACGATTTACCGGAGCAGTCGCGCCGGCAAGAAAGAGGAAGGACTAGCGTTCAAATTGCGAAAAGGCAATATATAGAAACGATTGGAATATGGCAAGATTGATGTGCAAATATATTTGCCGAAGAGGAGATTGATGCATAAAACACACACGAAATTCCTCTTGGCATGTCTGCTGGGATTGCTGCGACAAGGAAGTGGCCCGTGCAACTTGACTGCGGCCTTCAAACCAAACTGTCGCAGCGGCCGTGATCCAGGGTGCCAGCCAACCTTAACGTTAAGCTGGTTTATCAAACGAGGCATCCGATGCGTGTCCCGTGAGCGTCTCGGCGCAAAAAAAAACCGACTACGCCGAGGGCGCCGGGAAGGCTCGCCGCCAAGGTGCGACGGCGAAGCTTATACAGGCCGCAATGTCGTAGAGCGAGCGATGAACCACCTAAAAGATTTCCGCGCCGTCGCAACACGATGCAACAAGCGCCGCCACAACCTCTTTACGGCCGTGCTTGTTGCAACATTGATGATCTGGCTCCTATGAAGTCAGTCAGACACACCCTAGTCGGCACGGCACTGAGGCCGTCGCCTCGACAAGATCAGGGAATGGTTGATACATATCTGTCCTTACCATCCGGAAGAACGTTCTGTCGATATGCGTCGCTAACCGCGCCACTTCGTTGAAAATTAATGCGCGCCTCACGCAACGTCATGTGATTGGGTGCGCTTATTCGGTCACATTCTGTTGTCCCGTCATCCTCCCAAAAGCAGACACGGCAAATTTCATAGGAACCACCTTCTAGCAAGCTGCGGTAGCCACAACAAGAACAAGCCTTGAGATCCTCAACGTCACCCTCGATCGCCTCTTCACATCCCAGGAGTTGGGTTTGACTTTTCAAATACGTGTTGACCACCCCTATGTATGAGTATTCAAGAGCGATCTGCAGAAGCGGGTCATAAATCGACCTTGTCGGGTCTTCCGGTACATCGAAGCTGGCCATCATCGATTTCAACAGATCAGGAAGACCATCGTACTCAGGATCATCAGCATCAATGTACCACCAGTCAAGCAACAAAGCCTCGCGTTTCTCTTCGGAAAGTCGAGCCAGGTCCCGTCGTGCCAACAGCTTAATTGCTTCATTTCTAGTCATAACTCACCATTTTTTACCTACTGCCCACTCAGTTTGCGTGCTAACGCAATTGCGTCCTGAAACGGATTTGGAGAGCGTGCATCTGCTTTATAGAACGTCCGAATTTCACGTGATCCGGCATGCCCAACGAATGTTCGCGTGGTTGCTGGATCATATTTGACAATGAAATTGCCTACCTTCTCCTCGAGAAAGCGACCTGTCTCAGCGGAGAATGCCTTTGCTTGTCGGAAATATTCATTTTGCGTGATTCTTCCAAATTCTGCCCCATGTTTTTCGAAGTGAGGCGCAAGACTACCTTTACTAAAACCTTTCCACGCTGTAGAGGCTGCTAGCCCCGGCCCAGTTACTTCCTTAGCAAGCGCCGCTGCTGCGGTAGCACAAGCACACGTATTATGCACAAAGGCTTTTTGCGGCCCAGCAAAATAGGTGTGGAAATCCGCTACCGTAAAATTGTAGGTTGTTTCAATTTTCCCTAACGGCTTCAGCGAAACTACTTTTAAAGGCTTCTTGTCAGCGTCGACAAGAACCGTACCCTGCGAAAGTTTTTCCGCATCAACCCAGCCGGCACCATCTACCCAGAACGGATGATTATCGGTTACTTGCAGCCGAGCCACTTCCCCATTTGTTGAGCGAGTAGTCAATTCGTAAAGTGACTTCTCATCAGTAACAATCAAGTCCGTTACCGGCTTTAATTGCGTCTCACCTGTTTGCGCATCTCGCGCGAGCACAAGTTGTCCAATTTTTATCTGCTCAATTGGGGTCGACCCATTTTCCGTAAGCACCGGCGTTCCGGCGCGGAAACAACAGCCGCATGCATCGCTTGCTTTACCGAGTGCGGAAATATAACGACCCGCCCCCGAAATTACATTAACGGCTCCAGCCTCTGCCGGTATTGCAGGCAATACTTTCTCTACAATAAAATCGGAAAATTTTTCATTTTTCGTGGCCGAAACCTGCGCTTGCCACAGTTTTGCAAAATAATCGCGGACTTTACTTAAAGTACTTTTCTCGGTGCTCGGCTCATTCTTTTTTCCCGCATTATCACCTGACTCGGTAGTTTCCGATGACTTAGTTGTCGCATTCCCGCCGTTTTGTGGGTTTTGATTATTTTCCGTTTTCCGAGCAGCAGTCCCATTGGAACTTTCGGAGACAATGTAAGTCGAGCAATTGCCGCTACTTCCACCGCAAATCGAACCAGATTCGCGCCCCACACCATCCCGGTGTACCGGTGCGGATTCAAAACCAGTCGGATCGGTCCGGTTGGTCGGGTTATTCAACACGTAGCTATAACGGTTGTAACTTTGCCCATTCATCGGATCTTCAATTAGCACATCGCCCGACAGGAAACGCGCCACCAACGGATCGTACACCCGGCCATTCATATGCACCAGATCGAGTTGATCCAACATCTCATGACCGGTAAAGCCCCGATTGTCGACCTTGCCATCGATGCAGTCCGGCGTGACGTTGCCAGCTGGCAGTGCGCCACAGCCAGTAATGGTCTGCCCAACCGTCCCGCCAGTCAGCGAACGTCGCTTGCCCCACGCATCGTAGGCGAGCTTCTCTTCAAGGTTACCACTCTGATCGCTGATGCCGATTGGGCTGCCGAGGTGGTCATCATGGGTCCAGTGAAAGGCTGTAAGAGCGCTGCCAATATCGATCTCGACGCCGATTCCCTGCGGCCAGTAGGTTTTGACCGTCAACTCGCCATTGGCCTTGCTTTCCACTTCCTGCGCACCCGCGTACACAACACTCGTGCCGTCACTGCGGTTCTGCCGAGTACGCTGATGTTCCGGGCCATAGACGAAGTTCGCCTTGATGCCACCCTTGTCAATCTGGATCGGCATGTCAAAACTGTTCCAGCTGATCGTCCTCCCTGCCCCACTGAGCAGATTGCCGTTGGCGTCATAGCCGAAGGTACCGATGCCCGAAATGCTCTGCACCGCATGCGGACGCACGGCACTTGCGCCTGGTGCCGGGTAGACGTAGGTGCTGCCAGCGCCGACATTCGATTTCGTTTTCAGGTTGCCCGCGTCATCATACGTAAAAGTCTGTTCAGGCTGTCCCGCCACCTGGCTTGTACTGAGGCGGTTCAGTTCGTCATATTTGAACGATTCTTGGAAGCCGACGTTATCCCAGTAGTGGGTACGGTTCGTCACGCTGCCAATCACGTCGTACTGATAGCCCTCGGTCAGGCGCGCTGCCCCGGCACTCGTTTGCAGTGATCCGTCCTCAAGTCGTCCGGTGTAACGGTTGTAGTTTTTCTTTTGCGTCAAGCCATTTCCAAAGACGACTTCCGTGACGCGGCGTGAAGCATCCTGTGCCGCGATTTTCATCAGCACAACAGCTTCCCTCTGGACCCGGTCGACCTCGCCCGTTTTTCCATAGTAGGTCATGAACCGCTTGGACGGACCGCTTCCCCGTGTGTACGCCTCACTGCTCCGGCGGCCCCACTCGTCGTGCTCGTTCACCACCGTGTAATCGGTGTTAGTCAGGGTCTGGGTCGTCATATAAGGACGGCCCAGGTGATCGTAGGTCTGAACCCGGCGATAATCCTTCGCCGTGCCAGTCATGGTGTACGCTTCGGCCAGCTTGCCAAGGCCCCGTGCCGCCGTATCGAAAATCCAGTAGCTCGACAGGTCTGGCTCCAGACGCTGCGTCATGCGGTCGAGCATATCGTGGACAAGCGTTGTCTGCTGGCCGCGCTGCTTTTGCATCGGGTTTTGTTGGCGGTACATACGCCCAACCGGATCGACCCAATAGGTCATGGTTCCCAGGTCGGGATCAACCAATCCGATCTTGCGGCCAAGTAAATCGTAGGAAACTTGAATGACATTTCCACTGGGGTCGTCCGTCCTGGCCAGATTTCCGAACGGCTCGTACCCAAACCTGGTCGTCTTATTTTTCGCATCTTTCACCGCGACCGTTTGCCAGACAATATTCTTTGTCTCGACGCGCCTCTGTTGTTTCGGGTTGATTACCGTCGTGACGGTTCCGTTATAGATGAATGTAGTGCCCTGTTGAGTACCCGCCTCATCCATCGTCACAACGCTCGTGTTCCGGTCCAGGTCATCATAGCCATGACGGCTGGACAGATACGCGACGTTGCTATCGAAACGTGGATGATCGACCTCCACGGCACGACCACGCTGGTCGTACCGGGTATTGACGACAATTGCACGAACCGAATTGCCGTCGAGTCCCCAGGTCATGTTCTGCACGGTTTGTCCGAGACTGTTTGTGTAAGTGACGAGCGGCGACCGTATACGGTTGACTCCGTTAAAGGTGTCGGTAATACCTGCAACGGTCGCGCCCGCCGGGCAACCACCATTGCACGCCTTTACGTAGACTCGCGTCGTGGTACCGTCGGGCAGGCGCTCTTCAGTGCCGCGTCCGAATCCGTCAGCGGTCCACGTCGTGATCAGATTATTGGAGTCGACCAAGCGCTTGCGCACACCGGTTCCCGGGTAAAACAGATAGTTTTCCTGATGTCCAAGTGCATTTTTCAAGGTCTCGGGGAAGCGCCCCCTGGTATCGTAGCCTGTGGTACTCACGGTCCGCGAGTTCGAACAGGCCGCGGGCGGAACACAGTCCGGCTGCTGCCATGTTTCAATTTGCTTGTTAACCAGGCCAAATGAATTGGCACTCCGGTCGTAAGTCGTCGCAACGCGGTAGACTGGCGCGTCAGGTTCCACTGTTTTTGTCGACAGTGCTCCAGTAACAGGGTGATAGGCATACGCGACCGTGCGGGTCAGCGCGACACCGTCGGCGCGCTTGCGGGTCTCGTATTCGAGCGTCTTCTTGGATAAAAGCCAAGCTGAACTATCGTTCGTATACTGGTTACTAACGCTGGTGGAGAATGTCTCTCCTGCGCCCACCAGAACAGTATCTTTTTGAGTCAGGTTACCCCAGCCATCCTTATACTCGTTGGTTACTGTGGCAACTCCAAGATCGCTTCCATCCAGGTCACGTTTTTTCGTTACCGTTTTCCTTGTATAAACGAAACTGGTTTGCGTACCGTTCGGGTGCGCAACGATCTGCTTATCGTTAAAATTTTCTGAGTCGCTTAACGCAACGAAGGTTGGGGTCGTTACGCTGACACGAGCAACCGAGCCGGTAAATGGGAAAACCTGGTTGTAATTCGTCGCAGTGACGATACCCGTCTGCAGATCCGTCGACCACACCGTACTGAAACCACTCGATCCGCGGCCGAAAGCGTCAACTACCGCTCCTTTGTAACGATAGTTGGTCCTTAACCAACCGCCCTGCCCGTTGTTTGCCCTTAATTGCTTCACCATGACGCCAGGGCGACGAGGCATCATAGGGTATACCGGTTCAGGGTCGTAACTGGCATAGAGATCGCCGGATGTGGCCGACGTCGGGAAAGGATCAAAGCCCCGATAAACTTCAGCATCATCGGCACGGCTATACTCGACTTCATCGCGTCGTCCCAAGCCGTTTGTCACCACCATGATTTTATCCTGCCACGCTGGCCCAGCCAACGTCCAAACAGTGCGAATACCTCCGGTAGCATAGCGATCAATAAGATCGACAACACCATCGCCATTCACATTAATCTGCGTATCGCCATAGGACGCCGGCTTGTTGCCCACTGTATGGCAAATGAATTGCCCGGAATTGTAGCGGCAAAGCGCATCGCCGGACAGCGTATAGGTCATCCCATCCCCCAGGAAGTCGCCAATATCGCCAATGCGCGCGGTACGTTGGCAGTCAATGCCAGTTTCTTTACTCAGGCATACCGTTGGGCCCGCACTTCCGCCGGCATACGCAAAGTCTTCCAGCCCGTCCCCGTTCAAATCACCCGTCGATTTCGATGCGTTAAGTTCCCTTAAATAAGTTGTCTTATTGGGCTGATATTCTTGGAAAACAGTTTCACAGATTACTGTTTTCCTATTCCAACAAACCGTAACACCCTGATACGTTATCTTATCCTCTTTATTGTTCCAAACCGCGTAGAAATCACTAACATCTTCGCGCCCTACGGAAACGGATGACGGCTGGAAAAATCCTTTTTCTGTCAGGTTTGAATAATAAGGAGCAAGTGCAGTTCGATGTTCAATTTTACGTTGCACACACTTCACATCGTCGACCGCTTCATCGTAAAAACAATCGCCGCCTACGCCAAACATGATATGTTTTTTCCGGTCATTGCTAAATGTCACTAAACTCGGCAAGGCGCCCGAGCTAATCGGCCACACCGATGCGCGCCAGTCCTTACACTTAAAGTCGACCGTACCATCGGCAGCGGGCACAGTCAGGCAATAAGATTGAGGGCCTTCGCCCACGACGTTCAAGGTGCTGTAAGCGATCAAGTCATCGCGACCATCGCCGTTAATGTCCCCGAACAGAAGTTGAGTTGTTGGAAACGAGAAAGGCAGTTTTTTGTCGATGACTCGTCCATCTGGCAAAAGGATGCGGATTGACCCGTCCATGACAGCATGCGCGTTTGTGAAATCCACGTCGTCAAATTGTTTGGGCCCGGAACTCGCGCATCCCCCCAAGCAATACTCATATGTATTGGCAGAAATGAAACTTGCGCGACCGCTCCCATCCAGATCGGCCTCATAGTTCCTTGGATAAAAACTTTTCGGCCAGAATGTTGGATTGGTAATTGATGGCAGCTGCCGAAAGCTTGGCGCAGGTCCCTGCCCCCACTCAAATGTAGTTTTCGGCAGGCATTCCCGAGCCCCCGTATTCGGATTGATAGCACACGCTTCCATCGACTCGAGCATGCTGCGCCCGCTGTTGACGCTATGCGTGTAATTCAGGCGGTGATCGCGCACCAGCGAACCGCCGCTGCCGTCAGCGGCAGTACTGGTAAAGGTCGAGACCACCGTCAGCCTGCTACGGAGATCATTGCGCCCGCCGCCGATGTATTGAATCTGCGCATCGGTGCGCGGTTCGTAAGCAAAGCGTACCGCCAAATTGGCCGACTGCCCCGCCGCGCTGTTGGCGCCATAACGGATCTGCTTGGGCGTGTATTCGCCCGTGACGGCATCCTGGTTGTACTCGACCGTCATGTAATTGCTGTGACGATCTTCCGTGCGCGCCAGCGCCCACAGCAGGGGCTGTTCGGCCTTGCCGTTCGGCTGCGCGATCGCGTTGTCCGGGCTGGTGCCGTAGTAGTGTTTCAAGCCATCCTTCGCTTCCATCAGGAAGCCGCCATTCGGCAGACGGGTAAAGCGGCTGAAGCTTTCCAGCTCGGTGCGGTACTGCGCGCCCGCGGCCCAGTAGGCGGCATCGATGGCAGCGACGTCGCTACCCGGATTGGCCCCGTCGGAACGCACCAGGCGCTGGCCGTTGATGCACAGGCGATCGGCATTGTCGAAGCTGATGCGGCCAGGCACACCATCCTGGGCGATCGTCTTGGGGCAGCGGTTGATCGTCGTCAGACCGCCCAGCGACCAGCCCAGGCCCAGCATGCCGTTGCTGCCTTCGCTCGAATAGTTCAAGGTCAGCGAGGGGGCCATGCCGCCCGTGCCCGGAGGCACCGCCAGCGGCACCACGTACTCTGCATTGCCGCTCTTGCCGACAGTCAGGCTGCCCGGCAAGGTGCCGGCATCCGGGTTGCCCAGGTGCGGTGGGGTAATGTCGACCGGGATCGGCTTCAGGTCGACCGGCGAACCGGACACCGTCACCGCCGACACCCTCGACATGGCCATCAAGATGCCACCACCGTCATAGGCGCCAGCCGAAATTTGTAACTTGCCGTTCGGAACGATCATCGGCGCGGCAGTCCATACGCCATTCGCGCCGGTTGCCTTGGAGACCGCGACACCGTTGATGAAGAACTTGACGCTGCCGATGTGGACGGTAGTTCCCGTGGCCTTGGCCGACATGACCACTTTCTCGCCGTTGCTGATCACCGCGCCGTCCAGCGGATTGACCATCGTCATCACGACATCCGCCGCTGCCTGGGAAATGGTAATCATGTTCGTCATCGAGTACACGGTGGTCTTGCCCTTGCGTACCCGCACCACCACCGGCACCGGCGTGGCACTGGCCGTCAGGTCGCCCTTGCTGGCGTAATACGTGTCCGGCTCGCTGTCGGGTATGCCGGCGATCCATTCGCCGTTAAAGCCGAACGATACCTCGTCGTAGGGACCGACGGCATTGCTGATGCGCGCGCGCATGAAGACCGGACCGGGCGCGTTGTACTTGTCGTTGTTGAGCGGTGTCGTCAAGCCGATACGCAAACTGCCCGGCATGGTGCAGTGGTTATCCTTGCACGGCAAGGTGATGCTCACGTTGCTTTTCACCGACTTTGCCGTGACATACAGCTGGCGTCCCGCATAGGTCGCCGTGTGCGGCCCCAGGTTGACCGCGAAATGATGCCCGACTCCCGGCGTCTGGCATTTTGCCATGATGGCGGCATTGTCGGGCTCGGTGGTGACGTTGGCGGTTCCGGACGTCAGCAAGGTGCCGCCGAATGCGGCCGTCGGCCCATCGAGCATGACGTCGTACGCGAGCAATTCCGCGCTCGCGCCTTCGCACGCCCAGCCGACCAGTTGCGGCTCGCCGGCCGCATTGATGCGCACGCCCGCGACTTCGCCCAATATAGGATTGCTGGTGATATTGACCATGACCGGAGCGGAATCCGTCGACGCTCCCTGGTCGTCGGTGGCACGCGCCTTGAAGCGGTACGTACCCACGCCGACCGGCATCGACATCTCCGTCCCCAGTCCCTCGCCCGGTCCGTTGACTTCGCGGATCGGATTAAACTCATAGCCCGCCTCGGTGCCGCGGAAAATCTGCAGCTTGACGATATTGCGTCCGTTACCGGACGCGTTGGCGCGCAGCGTGACGGTCGCACTCCCGTTTGGTGCGACGCGCGCATTCGTTGGCGTTGCAGTTATTTCGACCGTCGGACCGCCATCGGCAACCACGTCCACCACGATGTTGGGCGTGGGTTCGCCAAACGGCTGGCCCGCCGCGTTGGTCATCTGCCATTGCAGATTGTATTTTCCCGGAACCGAAGGCGCGACAATCGGGGGAACGAACGACACTTCCTGTCCCGTGGCGATCGGGCCGGGAAGCGCGCTGGTCCCCACACTGTTCCACACACGCGTGCGGAGCGGATTTTGCGCACTGAGCACATAGCCCGAGCCTGTGCCGGCGCTGCCGAGCGTCCAGGTGGTCGAGCCGGTGTTTTTCATCGTAATGCCCATATTGAACGGCTGCCCCGGGCGCAGTACCTTGGGCGCACCCTGGCTGACGAACTGCGCGTTGTCGCCGGCAAGGGCTGCCACCACCTTGATCGTGCGTGACGCGCTGGTGGTCACCATATCGAGAGCATCGGTCACCCGAATGCGCAGACTCGCCGATCCGACCGGAACACTCACGGTCATATTGATGTTCATCTCATTCGAGCTGCCAACAACCGTGTCGCCATTCAATATCTCAATCTTCTGAGCGGTGCGGCTACCCGTCGCCGTCACGCGACCGGTTACCCGAACCTGGGCCACGCCGCCGGCGGCGTAAAAGGTGGCACCTTCTTCCGGCCCAGTGAAGTCGATGGTCGGTGGCGCGGCCTCGTCGACACCGATGAGCGTATGTTCACTGACTACGCTCATCTGTCCGCTGCTGTCGGTCGCCCGCAGCCAGAGCTGATACGTCCCTCTTGGCAAATACACATTGCTGTCTACCCGGTTCAGCACCGGGTTGTTGTAGGTGGCGAGAACCTGTGTCAGGTTCATCAATTCCAGCCTGACAATCGACAGCCCGCCCGAGGCCGTCGCATATCCTTTGACCGGCACGTTGGGATTGGTTTTATTCAGATAGTACTGTCCGTACTTCGCTGGTGCTTCCAGCTTGCCCACGGGCAGGCCAGGCTTGGCCACATACACATTGGTACGCACCTCATGCTGCCGGTAGGAGGTGTCGATGGCCCTGATTGCGATCGAATGCGTTTTACCGCTTTCCAATAACACAGGATACGTAATGCTCGAATAGTTGAAGGTATGCGCGACGACAGTTGAGCCATTAAGGATCTCCATCCGCATGATCGGCAGACCGCCCGTGGCGGTTCCCGATACCGTGACCGTGCCCGAGTACTGTCCGCCCTGATAGGTGCCATCGACCACGGGCGAGGTCATCGTCACGACAGGCATCGCCGGCTGTCCTGGTGTCGGTGGCGGCACCTCAACCGGAAAGTTGTACTGGAAATTTTCCGACATATCGCCGAACCATTCCACATCCTCCTCCACCATGCGCCATTGGAAATTCACTACCCCGCCGCCAACTGGGCGCCGGATGCTGAATACGAACTCCTCCGTGTCACCCGGATTGACCCAGGCGTGCGACAAGGAAACCCGTTTCACACCCAACAGTGTATTGTCGCGGTAATTTTCCGAGCCCAGAAAGAACTTGTCACGGTACCAGGTCGTCGTACCCGTGTTCTTCATCTTCACCATGACCAGATAGTCGTGACCGGGCTCCATCGACCCCGGAATACTCTTCCACACGTATTGCGCATTGTTGCCGGCATGGGCCAGGGACATGAAGCCCAGCAGGCACAGCATGAGCAAAGCGGACAGGAAGGAAGCGAATCCGCTGCGCATCATGGCTGACAGCGTGTGCACAACTCCTTCATGGCGTGGCGACATGGCGGGATGGTCTTGCGACGACGTGGCGTAGAACAAAGTACTCTCCAGAAACTAAAATGCGCATTGCGGGCAACGACGCGCAGCACGCCGATTGCACAGCCGTGGCTGGGCATCAGCGATCAATGACGACATGGACGACAGGGGCCAGATCGGGACAGACTCACGTTGCCGCGATGGCGCGGCGACGTGTGCAGGAAGACGTAGAGGTCGACGATTTACCGGAGCTGTTGAGCCGGCAAGAAAGAGGAAGGACTAGCGTTCAAATTGCGATTTGGCAATATATAGAAACGATTGGAATTTGGCAAGATTGATGGGTAAATATATTTGCCGAAGAGGAAATTGATGCATAAAACACACACGAAATTCCTCTTGGCACGCCGAGTGGGAGTTTGTGCGACCAGGAGGTGGTTCGAGCATCCATACTGCGCTCGTCAAGCAAGTGCTGCAGCTACTGTGTTTCTGGAAAATTCGTAGACGGCTGGAACAAAGCGGGGGCGAACACCTTGGACTAGCTCGCTCCGCTGTATAGCCTTTACCGTCCACATGCGGTTCGTTGGACAGCGCAACGGTTGACCAACATATGCGCCAGCGCATCACTTAGCCCATGTCGGTTTCTCGGCACTCATGTAGTGAGCCTACGTCGAGTTCATCAGGCAATGTCAATATCGAAGCGACCGGGCGGCGTGACGACGATCGGCACCAAGCCGTTGAGCACGTGGGTCAGATAGGGCCCCTGTCCGATCATTAAAGTTAATGCGGATCACCGTACGGCATGCATGGACGGTCACAACCAACCAGAGCCCCTGTTCTTTGATCATTTTTACGACGTCAAGCTTGAAGCTGATGTCGAACCTGCGGCGCTGCTTTGTCATGCAAAGCTCCTCGGATGGTGGATTGTCCACCTATCGAGGTGTCAGGGCAAATTAGACCACGACACTCTTCCCCTGCGCTGGAAGACTCAGTAGCGCCCAACGCTCCCCCTGAAAAATCTGGCCCGGGTACAGGGCGCCGCCAACCTGAGCGATGAGCTGACCTATCGGGCACAGGGTCCGTCGGCCTCGCAGCGCTATGTTCCTGACCTCTGCTGTAAATTACCGCCCCCGGCCCCTACACCTACCTATTTTATAGCGCGCTGCGCGGCACGCCTTTCGACCCAATTTTGCTTCGAAAAGCACGCGGTTTTTTTCAAGGCAATAACTGGTTTTTTTCACGGCTAAAGCAAGTCTGCGCTCGATCTCCAAGCTATGTTGCATTCCAATAATTTAAAATGCCTTATCAACAGCATCTCCGCAAATATGGGATCACAATCATAGTCAACGTAAAACGCAGTCAAACCTTTTGGATTATTATCATGCCTCATCATCAAAATGGATCCAATCTCATCGATATTCAGATACGCACCTTCAAACCAATCTAAATCGTCTTTATCTCTGAAGGTCACGACTCCCAACTCACGGACTAAATTCTCCGGCGCCAATTCCGTTGCCAGAACCGGCTTACAATCCCCACTAGGCCAAGTAACAAAATTTTCCATATTTAACATCCGATCTTTACTACTGAGCAAGCGATAACCGCTTGCTCATTACGTACTGTAACCCCGGGGCGCGGCGGCATCCATACTGGCTGCCCAGGAACATGTCCAACATCCGGCTTTACGTTGGTGTAAAACTCAAATCCTTGCCGGCCTCCTGGCAAGGGGCCCTCATAAGCTTTTACTTTTGGGAACGGCGAAGCCATATAATTTGTTGAAGGATTTCCCAATAACTCACCAGACTCTTTAATCGCCTTGATTGAGGCTGGAGAATCTCCCAGTCGATGATATGGCCCAAACCGCTCCACCGCGTCTACTTTTGACGACAACTTGGGAGCTAAGTTTGCTTGTAAACCTTCAGACAGTGCCACAGCCTCTTTTGCGCTCAAAGCAGTTTGGGTAGCAGCTCGACCTCCCTGAAATCCACCGCCGGTAGCGACGGTCATGACCTGCTCGGCCAGCATTAGTCCGGAGTGCAAAATAGCACCGCCATAGTTACCGTTAGAAAAATCCGTCCGAGCATCATCCCACTGAACTTGGCCTGGAATGACGGCTCTCATCACGTCAGGGCTCCTGACTACATTGCCTGCCGTCGGAGTGTCCTTTTTTGGAGTCTCGGTGGTTTCTTTTTTACCTGCGGCAGTGCCTGTCGCGCCACTTTCCGGATTGACATAAATATTCATCCAGCCCGAACTACTACGCCGGACTGCGTCTTTATGAACCACCTCCGACTCAAACCCGGTGGGATCGGTTCGGTTGGTCGGATTATTCAGAACATAACTATAACGGTTGTAGCTCTGCCCGTTCATCGGATCCTCGATCAGAAGATCGCCCGACAGGAAACGCGCCACCAGGGGATCGTACACCCGGCCATTCATATGCACCAGATCGAGTTGATCCAACATCTCATGCCCGGTAAAACCACGGTTGTCGACTTTTCCATCGATACAATCCGGCGTGACGTTTCCTGCTGGAAGCGGACCACAGCCCGCAATGCTCTGCCCCACTGTCCCGCCGGTCAGCGAGCGCCGCTTGCCCCACGCATCGTAGGCGAGCTTTTCTTCAAGGTTGCCAGCCTGATCGCTGATGCCGATCGGACTGCCGAGGTGGTCGTCATGGGTCCAGTGATATGTCGCAGGCGCGCTGCCGACATCGATCTCGACGCCGATTCCCTGTGGCCAGTACGTTTTGACCGTCAGTTCGCCATTGGCCTTGCTCTCCACTTCCTGGCCGCCCGCGTACACCACATTCGTGCCGTCACGCCATCGGCGCCGCGCTTGTGGGCGCTTCGGCGCCCGTATCGGTGCGCGTCGACTCCCATGGCGCGCGGCTCGACGGCGGCTTGGAACTGCTGTTTGGCGTTTGATTGAGCCGATCCCGCGACTTGCGTAATTCCGCCAGGGCGCGAACCAAGAGATCTTCCATTTGCGACGGTGTGAGCGAACTCACCCACTCGTCGCTCATCTGGCGAAGATCGTGATCGGTAAGTGGGGTTGGCTTTATTGGCATCATTGAGCATTATGCAATATCAGCAACTTCCATAGTGAACTTATTTGGCTTTCTCATGGGGGGAAGTGAACGGCTACGTTTATGGTGGTGGCATGGCGTATCGCCCACCTGATGAGATTGGGCAGAACCTGCCCCGATCTGGATGCGGAACTGTTCTTCGATCCCGATGAAATTCAAGCCGCTTACCTGTTGCACGACAAAGTGCCGCCGGCCAAGCCGACGCTGAACGAGGTAGTGCGTCGAATCGCCTGCATTGGCGGCTTCCTCGCTCGCAAAGGCGATGGCGAACCCGGCGTCAAAACAATCTGGCTCGGACTGAAAGACGTCCACGTTGCGGTGAAGACGATGCGTGCCATGCGCCGATTAGGCGGTTAAACGACTTGTGTATAACGAGATGGGTTATTCCCTACCACCTTCTATCTCAGCCCTGATGGCATTAATGAGCACGCCAAGATATTCCTGCTCGATGTCCTTCTTCTCCACAACCCGCGCTGCAACAGGGATGATCTCCTCACCTTTTTCATAATCAACAAGGTGATATTCGATCATTCCCGTACTCCAAAAATACAAGAATCCTCCACGCTTGGCTGAATCAAATTGAATTCCTTCGAGCTCACCAAAATCACCATTACTTGCTGAAATTCGTTTCATTTCAAAATGGTCACTGAACAGCGCCTCGAAGTCGTCTAACGCCTTCCTTGATTCAGAAAAAATTGAAGTCATTGTTTAACCGCCTGGATATGGGAGAGATTATCAACCTGGGGAAGCTGTTGGCCGCCCTGTTTCTGCAGCATAAACTGCATGGACCGTGGTGCATTCGGACCAATTACCTTGAACCACTCGGCTTGACCTCCTTGAAGTAGGCTGCTCTTTGGCACAGAAAATTCAACGTAGACGCTTCCCGAAGGTGCCTGCTTCGCAAACGAAGCTGGTCCGCTGGTTGCGATAGAGGTTGCGCCACCAGCCCCTTCCTGCATCCGCCCCGTCAGTTTCATGGCCTGATACTCAGCAGGCGACATCCAGCGCCCGACTCTAACCGTTTCCGCTCCAGTCTTTGCAAGCGCGGCCGCGCCATTCGCTGCCGAACTCCCACTGCCCCCAGCCCTGGGAACACCCTCGGCCATTCCTTGCATCTCAGACCCGAATCCAAGGAATGCCAACATAGCCCTTCCAAGCGCAGTCCCAGCAAACCAGCCACCGGCGAGAGGGGCAGCGCCCACTGCAATACAAGTTCCTTCGTTACCATGGCACGACGCAGCCTGAGCAACATATCGGTTTGGACTCGAGACCATGGCCTCCCGAATTATGTCGTCCCTGCTAGCACTACCAGCACCTCCCGCGTTTGCCGAACTGTCAGCTTTTTGTGCACCGTCCTTATTCTGCTGTTTATTACTAGCAGTTCCGGCACTATCTCCGGGATTCTGATACACCACCGAGCAATACCCTCCTTTCCCAGCACATGGTGCAGGTTCCGGAGCGATTTTCGGGTTGCTATCCTTGGGTCTCGGATTCGGATCGAATCCGGTTGGGTCTGTCATATTAGTTGGGTTATTCAGCACATAACTATAACGATTATAGCTCTGCCCGTTCAATGGATCGGTGATCATCGGGTCGCCTGACAGGAAGCGCGCCACCAACGGATCGTACACCCGGCCATTCATGTGTACCAGATCGAGTTGATCCAACATTTCATGGCCTGTATAGCCCCGGTTATCGATCTTTCCGTCAATGCAGTCAGGGGTGACGTTGCCAGATGGCAGTGCACCACAGCCAGCAATGGTTTGCCCCACTGTCCCGCCGGTCAACGAGCGTCGCTTGCCCCACGCATCGTAGGCTAGTTTTTCTTCAAGGTTACCTGCCTGATCGCTGATGCCGATCGGGCTGCCGAGGTGATCATCATGGGTCCAATGGAATGCCGTGGAAGCGCTGCCGATATCGATCTCGACGCCGATGCCCTGCGGCCAGTAGGTTTTGACCGTGAGCTCGCCATTGGCCTTGCTTTCCACTTCCTGCGCACCTGCGTACACAACACTCGTACCGTCACTGCGGTTCTGCCGGGTACGCTGATGTTCCGGGCCATACACGAAGTTTGCAGTAATGCCGCCTTTGCCAATCTGAATCGGCATATCGAAACTGTTCCAGCTGATGGTCCTCCCTGCCCCAGTGAGCAGGTTGCCATTGGCGTCATAGCCAAACGCGCCGACGCCCGAAATGTTGTGCACTGCGTGCGGACGCACGGCGCTCGCGCCTGGCGCCGGATAGACGTAGGTGCTGCCACCGCCGACATTCGATTTCGTCTTCAGGTTGCCCGCGTCATCATAGGTAAAGGTCTGCTCGGACTGTCCCGCCACTTGGCTGGTACTAAGGCGGTTCAGTTCATCGTACTTGAACGTTTCCTGGAAGCCGACGTTGTCCCAGTAGTGGGTACGGTTCGTCACGCTGCCGATCACGTCGTACTGATACCCCTCAGTCAGGCGCGCTGCCCCGGCGCTGGTCTGCAGTGATCCATCCTCAAGTCGTCCTGTGTAGCGGTTGTAATTTTTCTTTTGCGTCAAGCCATTTCCAAAGACGACTTCCGTGACGCGACGTGAAGCATCCTGCGCCGCGATTTTCATCAACACAACAGCTTCGCGCTGGACCCGGTCAACCTCACCGGTCTTGCCGTAGTAAGTGATGAACCGTTTCGACGGACTGCTTCCCCGTGTGTACGCCTCAACGCTCGGGCGCCCCCATTCATCGTACTCGCTCAACACGGTGTAATCGCTTCCGGTCAAGGTCTGGGTCGTCAGGAACCGACGGCCCATATGATCGTAGGTGTGAACCCGGCGATAGTCTTTCGCGCTGCCTGTCATGGTGTACGCTTCCGCCAGCTTGCCAACACCCCGGGCCGCCGTATCAAAAATCCAGTAGCTCGACAGGTCGGGTTCCAGACGCTGCGTCATGCGGTCGAGCGCATCATAGACAAGTGTCGTCTGCTGGCCGCGCTGCTTTTGCAACGGGTTTTGTTGACGATACACGCGTCCAACCGGGTCGACGTTATACGTAATCGTCCCCAGGTCGGGGTCGACCAATGACTTTTTTCGGCCCAGCAGATCGTAACCGACGCGAATCACGTTACCGGCAGGGTCGACAGTCTTGCTCAGATTGCCAAACGGTTCGTACTCGAAGCTGGTAGTCTTGTTCTTTGGGTCTCGCACCGAAATTAGCTGCCCGAGCACATTTTTCGTTTCAACACGCGTCTGCTTTAGGGCATTAGTGAGCGTTGATATGGCCCCGTTGTACACCGTGGTCGTGGAATGTTGAGCCCCTGCCTCATCCATGGTAACGACACTGAACGGCCGGTTTAGATCATCATAGTTGGTGCGGCTCGCGAGGTAGGCGGGAGCGTTCTCGAAGCGAGGGTGGTCAACCTCCACCGGGCGCATCCGGTCATCGAAACGCGTGCTCGTGATAATCGCGCGCGGGGTCACTCCATCCAGCCCCCAAGTCAGGGTACCGACACTTTTCCCCGCACTGTTGAGATACGTAACAAACGGAGCGCGGATGCGATTAAGTCCGTTGAAACTATCGGAAACTTGTGCAGCGACAGCGTCCGCAGGGCAGCCACCGTTACACAACTTAACGTAGGTTCGGGTTGAGGTACCGTCTGGCAGGCGCTCCTCATTGATGCGCCCGAATCCGTCGGCCGTCGACGTGGTGATCAAACCGTTGATATCGACCTGGCGTTTACGCGCACCCGTGCCTGGATAATACTCCGCGCTCTGCTGATGGCCGAGCGCATTCTTGACCGTCAAGCCGAACCGTCCCTTGGCATCGAAGCGCGTGTCGCTCACGGTACGTGTGCTGGAACAAGGCGCTGGAGGTACGCAGCCAGGCTGCTGCCACGTTTCGATCTGCTGGTTAACGTGACCGAACACATTCCCGGTCCGGTCGTAGGTCGTCACAACGCGGTAGACCGGAGCGTTGGGTTCCACAGTTTTTGTCGTCAGCGCACCGGTGGCCGGATGATGGCCATACGCGACCGTACGGGTCAGGGATACGCCATCAGCGCCCTTGCGGGTCTGGGTTTCGAGCGTGCTTTTACCCAGCAACCACGCCGCACTGTCGTTAATAAATTGGCGAACAACGCTGGTCGTAAAGGTGCCACCAGTGCCAGTCACTTCTGAATCTTCTTGATTCGGATTACCCCATCCATCTGTGTAGTGACTTGTTACTGTGGCGAGGCCGAGATCGCTACCATCGAGGTCACGTTTTTTGGTGACAGATTTTTTGGCATAAACAACACTGGTTTGCGCACCATTCGTATGATTAACCGCCTGCTTTTCGTTCAGCATCTCGGTGTTATTCACAATCACGAATGCAGGGGTCGTCGTCGAGCTGCGCATCGGCATTCCCGTAAACGGGAATGCTTGATTGTAAGTTGTCGCCGTCACTATACCGGTTTGGACATCAGTGCTCCACACTGTATTAAAGCCACTCGAACCGCGCCCGGATGCATCAGCCACGGCGCCTTTATAGCGGTAATTAGTTCTCAGCCAGCCGCCCTTGCCGTTACTTTGCCGCAATTGCTTCACCATGACGCCTGGCGTTGTAGGCACGAGCGGGTATGCCGGGGGCAGCTGCGAATTGGCATAGATATCGCCGGGGGAGGTGGCCGTCGGGATAGCGTCAAAGCTTCGATACACGTCAGCATCGTCCGCACGCGCATACTCGACCTCATCGCGTCGGCCGAGCCCGTTTGTTACCGCCCTGATTTTATCTTGCCATGCAGGACCAGCCAAGGTCCACACCGTACGCGTTATGGCATTATGATCGGACATATCCAGAACGCCATCGCCGTTATAGTTCAGCTGTATCTCCCTAGAAAGAGGTGGGCGAGCATTTGCGATTTTTTGACAAACAAACGTGCCATCACTATAACGACACAACGCAGGGGCATCACTAGTGCCGCCAAAAGCGTATGTCATGCCATCGCCGAGGTAATCCCCCAAGTCACCGCCCGCTTTAGCGTGTTGACAATCGATCCCGGTTTCTTTGCTCAAGCAGACCGTCGTTCCATTGCCAAGACCTGTACCTCCCCCCCAATAGAGAAAATCATCCAACCCATCGCCGTTTATATCGCCCGTTGCTTTCGAGCTGCCAAGTTTAACCAAGGAAGTCGTCGCACCTGGTTGATACTCATCAAACACCGTGTCGCAGAGAATGATTTCCCGGTTCCAGCAGACGGTAACCCCTTGGTAAGTGGTGATAACGTACGAACGATCCCAGCTATCATTCCCCCCGCGGTTATTCCATACGGAGTAAAAATCGCTGATATCGTTGCGTCCAACTGACACCGATGCAGGATTAAAAAAACTCTTATCGTTGATACTTCCGTAATGCGGTGCTGCCGGCTTACTGTGGACCACTTTGCGCTGAATACATTTAATGCTGTCGATTAGATCGGAATAATGGCAATCCGTTACCAATCCGAAAAGAATGTGTTTCTTTCTGTCATTGTTGACTGCTACCAGCTTGGGAAATCCGCCCAAGGTTTCCCAGTTCCAGTTTCGGCAATCAAAATCTACATTGCCATCGCGCGCAATAATATTGAGACAATACGCTTGTGCTGATGCAGCCCCCGGGTAGTTACTGCCAGCCACAATATCATCCCGGCCGTCGCCGTTGATATCGCCAAATATCAGTGCGGTCGTCAATTCAGGAAGTTTAAGAGTCCGGTTAACGATAGTTCCATCCGGCATTAAGATGCGAATAGGACCTGTCATCACGGTATGCGCGGCAGTCATGTCTACGTCGCGATGACCGCCTACCTTCTTGTCACAATCCCCCTCGCATTTTTTAGCTGTCATCGTACTTATAAAACTCGACCGGCCATTTCCATGCAGGTCTCCCTCAAAATGTTTCTGAAGGTAGGTGCTTGGCATATGTGGGGGAGGAAATGATCCAATTTGCTGAAAACTCGGCGCAGGTGCAATTCCCCACTCAAAGGTTGTTTTCGGCAAGCATTCGCGCGCGCCCGTCCCCGGATTAATCGCACAAGCTTCCATCGACTCGAGCATGCTGCGCCCGCTGTTGACGCTATGCGTGTAATTCAAGCGGTGATCGCGTACCAGTGCCCCGCCGCTGCCGTCGGCGGCGGTATCGGTAAAGGTGGAGACCTTCATCAGGCGGCTGCGCAGATCATTACGCCCGCCACCGATGTATTGAATCTGCGCATCGCTGCGCGCTTCATATGCAAAACGCACCGCCAGGTCGGCGGATTGCCCCGCCGCAGTGTTGGCGCCGTAGCGTATCTGCTTGGGCGTGTATTCGCCCGTGACACCATCCTGGTTGTACTCGACCGTCATGTAATTGCTGTGACGGTCTTCCGTGCGCGCCAGTGCCCACAGCAGGGGCTGTCCGGCCTTGCCATTCGGCTGCGCGATCGCATTACCTGTGCTGGTGCCGTAGTAGTGTTTCAGGCCATCCTTCGCTTCCATCAGGAAGCCGCCATTCGGCAGACGGGTGAAACGGCTGAAGCTTTCCAGCTCGGTGCGGTACTGCGCGCCTGCGGCCCAGTACGCGGCATCGATAGCCGCCACGTCGGTACCCGGATTGGCCCCATCGGAGCGCACCAGGCGTTGGCCGTTGATGCACAGGCGGTCGGCATTATCAAAACTGATGCGGCCCGGCACGCCGTCCTGGGCGATCGTCTTGGGGCAGCGGTTGATCGTCGTCAGGCCGCCCAGCGACCAGCCCAGGCCGAGCATGCCGTTGCTGCCTTCGCTCGAATAATTGAGCGTCAGCGATGGAGCCATGCCGCCCGTGCCCGGTGGCACAGCCAGTGGCACCACGTATTCCGCATTGCCGTTCTTGCCGACAGTCAGGCTGCCCGGCAAGGTACCGGCATCCTGGTTGTCCAGATGCGGTGGCGTAATATCGACGGGAATCGGTCTCGTCTCGATAGGCGAGCCGGACACCGTCACGGTGGAGATGGGCGACATGGTGACAAGGACGCCGCTGCCGTTGTAGCCCCCGGCGGCAAACTGCAGCTTACCGTTTGGAACAACCATCGGCATCGCAGTCCACGTTCCATTCGCGTTGTTGCCGGTCGCAATGACGCGGCCATTCAGGAAGAACTTGACGCTGGCAATGTTAACCGTCTGTCCCGTCGCCGTGGCCGACAACGACACTTTCTCGCCATTGCCGATCACCGCGCCGTTTTGTGGCGACGTCAGCGTCAAAAACGCTGTCGGCGCGCCCGTGATGGTGATCATGCTTGTCGTCGAGTACAGCGTGGTATTACCCTTGCGCACGCGCGCCACCACCGGAATCGGCGTCGCACTCGCCGTCAGGCCGGTCTTGCTGGCGTAATAGGTGTTTGGCTCGGTATCGAGTTCACCTTTAATCCATTCGCCATTGATGCTGAACGACACTTCGTCATACGGGCCCACGCCGTTGGTCATGCGCGCGCGCATGAAAACCGGACCCGGTGCCGGGTACTTGTCATTGTTCAACGGCGTCGTCAGCCCGATGCGCAAGCTGCCCGGGATCGTGCAATGGTTCTCCTTGCATGGGAGAATGACCGGAACCGCAACTTTGGGGATGAATGCGCCCACGAACAGTTGACGTCCGG
Source organism: Massilia scottii (assembly GCF_030846495.1). Taxonomy (NCBI): domain Bacteria; kingdom Pseudomonadati; phylum Pseudomonadota; class Betaproteobacteria; order Burkholderiales; family Oxalobacteraceae; genus Massilia; species Massilia scottii. The sequence goes on from NZ_JAVCWM010000005.1 coordinate 124,347, forward strand.
CGTGCGAGGCCGTGTACGGCGCAAGGTTCACCACAAAATTGCGCCCCATTCCAGGGCTTCGGCACGTTGCCGAAATCGCTGCACTATCGGGCTCGGTACTAACATTGGCCTCCCCCGTTGTCAGCAGGGTGCCACCGAGTGCCGTCGTTGGCGCATCGACCATCACCTGATACCTGAGGATGGGGCCCAAGCTTTCGCATGCCCAGCCAACCAGCTGCGGGTCACCGGCGGCGTTCAGGCGCACACCGCTGACTTCACCTAGCAATGCGCTGTTAACGACGTTGACCAAGGCCCCTTCGGAATCCGTCGAGGCACCCAGATCATCGGTGACTCGCGCCTTGAAGCGCCAGGACCCTCCCCCGAGCGATTGGGGAATATCGATAGACAGCGCCTCGGTCGCCACATCCATTTCGTGTACGGGATCGTTCAGATAGCCCGACGCACCGGCGCGGAAAATCTTCAGTTTGCTGATCTTGCGCCCGTTGCCCTTGGCCTCGACGTGCAACGTAATGATGGAAATCCCGTTGGCGGCTACACGCGCATTGGTGGGTGTCGCGCTCAACTCGACCGTCGGTCCGCTACCGCTGATTACTTCGACCAGGACGTTGGGTGTCGGCTCGCCGAACGGTTGGCCGGCAGCGTTGACCATCTGCCACTGAAGGTTGTATTTGCCCGGAGTCGACGGCGCCACGATGGGCGGAATGAACGTCACTTCCCGTCCAGGCGGAATCGGGCCGGGCAGCATGCTGGCACCTACATTGTTCCACAACCGGGTGTCCGACGGATTTTGCGATCCAAGTTTATAGCCCGCTCCCGCAACAGTGCCAAGCTCCCAGGTGGTCGTCCCGTTATTCTGCATGGTGACGTCCATATTGTATGGCTGCCCCGCACGCAAGACCCTCGGCGCGCCCTGGCTGATGAACTTGGCCATGTCGCCGGCAAACGCTTCCACCACCTTGATCGCCCTTGCCGGGCTGGTCACAGTTTGTCCCAGCGAGTCGGTGACGCGAATGAACAAGTTCTGCGATCCCACCGGCACATTCACCGTCTTGTCGATCAGGGGAACAGTTCCCATGGCCGCCAGCACGACGTCGCCGTTAAGAATTTCAACCTTGTTAATTTGCTGGCTACCCATCGCCGTCGCCGTCGCGGTTACCCTGACCTGCGCGATCCCATTGACGGCGTAAAAGGTCGTGCCTGCCGCTGGCCCGGTGAAGTCGATGGTCGGGGGTGGGGTGTCAGTGACACTGATCTCCGAAAGTGCAGTCAGCACGCTCACTTGCCCGCTACTGTCGGTGGCGCGCATCCAGAGCTGGTACAGCCCTTTGGGCAGATACACCATCTGGTTGACGTTATCGCTATTGAAGGTGGCCAGTACCCTGGTGGTCAAATCCATCAACTCCAGCTTGACGACTCCCAAGCCGCCCGATCCCATGCCTCTCGAAATCACGCGTACGTTAGGCGCATTTCCGGATAGATAATAGGTACCGTACTTTACCGGGGAAGACAGAGTAGCTACCGGGAGTCCAGGCTTGGCCACATACACATTGGTACGCACGATATGTTCACGGTAGCCACTATCAACCGCTCGAATCGCGATGGAATGCGTCTTACCACTTTCCAATTTCATCGGAAAGGAAATGGTTGGCGAGTTGGTGTTGGAATGGGCGATGCCGGCACCATTGTGGACGAACATCATGATGATCGGCAGCCCGCCCACAGCCTGCCCAGACACCGTTACCGTGCCCGTATACTCGCCACCCTGAACAGTACTGTTCAGATTTGGCGAGAGCATCGTGACCTCAGGCAGCGCCGGATCGCCGGGTGCCGGCGGGGGCGGTGGTGGAATCGGAAATTCGTATCCTTTGTTGGGAGATAAATCGCCGAACCACTCCACCCCTTCCTGGACCATTCTCCATTGAAAATTCACCGCTCCCCCGCTGGCTGGCGGTGAGATACTGAAGACAAAAAGCCCGACTTCGCCGGGTGCCACATAGGACGACCCCAGCGGAATGCGTTTTTTGCCCCAGAGGGTGTTGTCGCGATAATTTTCCGAACCCAGATAGTAGTTGCCGTCCTGCGTCCACGTCGTGGTTCCCGTGTTCTTCATCTTCAACGTGATGAGAGCCGTCTCGCCGGGTTGCATCGTGCCCGGGATGCTCTGGGACACGAACTGGGCATTGTTACCCGCATGGGCCTGCGACGCAAAGCCCAGCATGCACAGCACGAGCAAGCCGCTCAGGAAGGCAGCGACACCAGTACCCATCATTCCTGACAATATGCGAAGGAATTGAGCGTGCAGCGATGGCTTGCCGGGATGATCCTGCAACGAAGTGGCGTAGAACAAAGTACTCTCCAGAAACTAAAGAACGCGCGTCAAACAGCAACGCGCAAAAAGCCGCCTGCACAGCCGTGGGCCGCGCAGAAATCCGCTTTCAAGAACGGTAAGGAAGATGGAAAACCAACCGACGACACACGTCGTCAGAGCCGGGAAACGATCTTTGGCAGAGCAACCGCGGCAGGGGATGGAAGTTGAAGAAAGACTAGATCAACAAACAGACAATACTGACAGTCAAATTGCGAAGTGGAAATATATCTAATCGATAAGTAATCCGCAAGATGCAACTCGGTATTTTTGGCAAATCGACCAAAGATGTTGCACGAATAACACATTCGATGCTTCATGGCGGCGCCGCCTGAGTCGCAAGGTGCGGCCGCCATACTGCCACTCATCGCTTCATGCTGGCCTTCACCTCGAACGAAATTGTTTCCAACCGTTCGCGCTTTTTCTTGATTTGATGGGTCAAATGCACCTTGTCGAGGGCTTCCTGCTCATCGAGCGCATCAATAAAGGCCAACAGGCTGACCTGATCGCGCGCTTCGCCGCGCAGGACGATGCGCCGGCCGGCTTTATCGGGTAACAGCTCCAGCAATTCCACATCGTCACTGCCAGCCTCTTCTACCGCAGCGAACACGAACTGCCACGAAAACTCGCGTTCGGCCTTCAAGGCCGCCCAGCGTTTCTGCTCTTCCTGGGCAGTTTTACTCTTCTTCGGTACCGGCCGGTGGATTTGGGCAGCCCCGAGCCGGTCACCGAGCACTTCCATCTGCCGTGCCTGCTCGGACAACTCCTGGCACTGAAGCATCAGATAAGCCGTCAGTAAGACGATACCCGCGGCGAAACCGAGCAGCCGCCACGAGAGGCGGACTGCGGGAAATAAATAGTGTGTCATCGAATTCATCAATCAACCCCATGTATGGCGCGGCACCGGATGAACCACGGCCGCAGGCAAACAAGTCGCAATGTAGTCCGGGACGGCGACCGGTACAGACATGCTGACCGGCCAATCCCACACCGTCCTGATGTCCGGATGATGGATGCCGATACGGCGCAACAGGCGCGCACCGGACAGTTCGGCATTGCCCACCAGCGCTTCGGCGTCAATGCCGCGCAAACCGGTCTTGTCGTAGACCAGCGCGCTGGCCCGCTCCGCCTCGCGCAGCAGAATCACTGCCTGACCGCTTGACGGAAAGCGGCACTGGCGCGAATACGCCAGTGCCGACAACGGCAGCACCCGCGCCAGCCGCAGCCCGCGCGCGCCGAGCAGCGACACCAGCTTGTCGAGCCATTGACGCGGCAGTGCATACGCCAGCCCGGCGCCCCGAAATGTCAGAAACGCGGCATGCATCACCCATCGCTCATCCATATCGATCCCCTGCTGCTCGAAACAGATGCGCGCGTAGGCATTCACCTCATCTTGCGCAAGCAAGGCATCGCGCCACGGCAGCGTTGCGATCATGGCGACACTGTCGGACACAACGAGCGTGACATCGCCGCCTTTGGCCAGCATGGCAGTTTGCGCCAGCAACAGGCTGTCGAACGAAGCCAGCAACGCTTCCGGATCCTGCGCGTCCTGGCGTTCGTCGGCCACGGCATCGGCGTGCACGGCATCGCCGATCCAGCAATGACCTGGAAACAGGCCCGCGCTTAATTTTTTAGGCCACAAAGGTGACACGATTTACCTCCTGCAAAGTCGTATGCCCGTCCCTCACCAGCTCCAGGGCGACGTCACGCAGGAAACGCGTTCCTTCACGGCGTGCCTGTTCCTTCAGCGCCCGGATCGACGCCCGCGCGATAATCATTTCGCGGATTTCATCGGTCAACCTCAGCACCTCGGCAATCGCGCGGCGGCCCTTGAATCCGGTGTTGCGGCACTGAACGCAGCCGCGACCGGCATGAAAGCGGTAGTTCTGCGGGTCGCGTATGCCCGACTCGGATAGCAGCACCGGGGCGATCTCGACCGGTTCGTTACAGTGCACGCAATTCTGGCGCAGCAGCCGTTGCGCCACGACCCCGGTCAGCGACGAGACGAAGTTATAGGGATCGACACCCATGTGCATGAAGCGGCCGATCACGTCGAACGTATTGTTCGCGTGCACCGAGGTAAACACCATGTGCCCCGTCAGGGCCGATTGAACCGCAATCTGCGCCGTTTCCGGATCGCGAATTTCTCCGACCAGGATTTTGTCCGGATCGTGGCGCAAGATCGACCGCAGGCCGACGGCGAAGGTCAGTCCCTTTTTTTCATTGACGGGAATCTGCAACACACCGGGCAGTTGATACTCCACCGGATCTTCGATCGTGATGAACTTGTCTTCGCCATGGTTAATTTCGGTCAGCGCGGCATACAAGGTCGTCGTTTTCCCGCTGCCGGTGGGGCCGGTCACCAGCATCATGCCGTAGGGTTCCGATGCCAGCCGGCGCAGCAAATGAATGGTCTGGCTATCGAAGCCGAGCGAATCGAGGGTGAGGCGCTGCACGCTGTCGATCAGCGCTTTTTTATCCAGCACGCGCAATACGGCATCCTCGCCATGAATACTCGGCATGATCGAAACACGGATGTCGATGTCGCGCCCTTTGGCGGCGACCCGGAAGCGCCCATCCTGCGGAATGCGTTTCTCGCCAATGTCGAGTTCCGCCAGGACCTTGATGCGCGCAATGGCCTGCTCCGCGAGCACCGGATTGTTGACCGCGGCGATGTGATTGAGCACGCCGTCGATCCTGAATTTGATCACCAATCCCTGCGGCAGCGATTCCAGGTGAATATCGCTCGCTTCGTAGCGCAGCGCGTCGAACACGGTCGAGTTGATCAGCCGTACCGCCGGGCTCGCCTCGCCCTGGATGGAGGTCAGCGTCAGGTCGGCGCTGGCATCGCGCGCCAGCTCGCTGCCCTGGTCCAGGCCCACGGCATCGGCCACCGCACTGAAGCCCAGCTCGTGCGAGTCGAGCTGGGCCTGGACCAGCACGGGATCGGCCAGATAGATTTCGCGCAGCGGAAACCTGGCAAGCCATGTTCCGTTATGCGGATCAAGCGGCAAGCCCATCACTGCCACCAGGCGGCCTTGCCCGTCGTGGCCGAGCACCAGCAGGCGCTCCACCATGTCCGTGTACTGCACCAGCTTGAACGCCGGGACGATAGGCCAGCCGGCATCGAGATTGAGCGCAGGGTAGCCCGTGAGCTCCGCCGCCACGCGCATTGCCGCCTCACGGTCTGCGCCGTGGCGTTCACACAGAAGCGACAGCCAATCGGCGGGCGGCACGGCATCGCGCTGTGCGTCCAGAATATCTTGCAAGCTCAACATTGAGGGTAAAGGAGTAAGAAATACATTAAACGATATTCGCCAGGTCAAAAATGGGGCTGTAAAGCATCAGCACGATGCCGCCGATCACCAGGCCGATGGAAATCATCAGGACCGGCTCGATCAGGCGGCCGGCGGTGTCGATCCACATGGCGGTCTCCTGGTCGTAGAAGTCGGCGATGCGCTCCATCATCTCGTCCAGGTTGCCGGACGACTCGCCGGCCACCAGCAGGCGCTGCGACACTTCGGTACTGAGGCCGACATCGGCCATGACAAACGACATGGACTTGCCTTCGCTGACGCTCTTGGTCGCGGCGGCAAGGGCGGCGCGCATGGCGAGCGGCAGCGATGCTTCCGTCATCCGCATTGCGGCAATCACACTGACGCCGCTGCGCAACAACATGGCCAGGGTCCGGTACAGGCGCGCCAGCTGCAGGATGAAGATCCGTTCGCCAATCCACGGCGTTGCCAGCAAGCGGCGATACACCACATCGCGCACGCGGGGATGCATGATCAGGCCCAGCACGGTGGCGCCGGCGATCGCCACCGCCGACCACGCGAGCAAGGTATTGTTGCGCACGAACGCCCCCCATACCTCGACGAAGCCGCCCGAGCCGTCGCGCGGGCCGGCGTCGTCGTACACGGCGCTGAAACGCGGCAGCACGTATAACATCAGAAAGGCAATGACGACGAAGCCGACGCTGAGCAGGATCGCCGGATAGGTCGCGGCGGCGGTCAGCTTGGCGCGGATCTCGTCGACCTGGCGCTGGTACTGCATGAACCGCTTGATCGCCGCCCGTACGGTTCCCGTGGTCTCGCTGGCGCGCACCATGGCCACGTACAGTGTCGGAAAAACCGATGGCAGCACTGCCATGGCGTCGGATAACTGGTTACCCTGCTGCAAACCGGTCAGCAGCGTGTCGTAGACTGCCCGGTGCTTGCCGTGCCGGTCATTCTGGCCGAGCATTTCAATCGCATCGACGACGGTCTGCCCGGCATCGAGCAGCGAGTGCAACTGATGATTGAAGACGCTCAGATTGAACGGTTTCTGGCGCGCCGAGCCTGACCAGCCGGCGCGCACGGAGCGAATACCCAGCACCCGTCCGCCCGACGATTCGATGAACCGGCGCGCCTCTTCAACGCTGGCGGCGTCGACATCGACCAGCGCCACCGCCATGGCGGCATCCATTACTTTCGCCTGAAAACGCATATCGCCGCTGGAGAATCAGTTGCCGTAATTGGTGACGTCGGCGTCTTCATTGCTGCCGCCGGTCGCACCGTCATTGCCGTAGGACGCGAGGTCGAATTCGCGCTCATCGGCCCCTGGCGATGTGTAGATATAGGGCTTGCCCCACGGGTCCATCGGGATGCCTTTTTTCAGGTAAGGTCCGCGCCAGTTCGCCTCGCCCGCGGGCTGTGCCGACAGCGCCACCAAACCCTGGGCGGTGGTCGGATAGGTCCCTGTGTCGAGCCGGTACTGGTCGATCGCCTTGTCGAGCGCTTCGATTTGCGCGCGCGCCATTTGCGTTTTCGATTTGCCGATCTGGCCGAAATATTTCGGCGCCACGAATGCGGCAAGCAAGCCGATGATGACAATCACCACCAGCAGCTCGAGCAAAGTAAAGCCAGCGCTTGGTCGTTTCGATTTTTTTAACATGAATATTCCCTTTCAATTATTTCGGTGGTGTGTACTCGAAGGTCCATTGCCGGTATTGCGTGGCTTGCGTGAAATGCCCGAGCTCGACCGGAAACCCGCCGGTCTTGAACGGCTTCGATGGCGACAGCGAGTAGATTCCCTTGATCGCGCCGCTCTCGTCCCGCACCAGTCCCCACTCGGCGCTGCCGGTGATCGGATCCCTGAACCTCTTCCTCAGTGGGCGGCGCAACTGCGTTCCGCGCGCATCGAGCAGCAGGTCGTCTAGGCTGGACGGATACACCTTGGCCGTGCCCGGCGAACCGTCGTAATACGCCTTGATCGCTTTGCGATACGCCTGGCCGACGCTCAGCAATTCGGCCTCCTTGTCGCGCCGCGCCGCGGTCAGGCTGTTTTCCATCGCCCGCACTGAAATGATTGCCAGTACCGCCACGAGGAACATCACGATCGGATAGCTGAATCCTTGCTCATGCCGCATGCGCTACCAGTCCTTGAACCAGGTGCCGTCGCGCCCTTTATTCGGCGCGCCGCTGCGTACGTCGGCAATCATGCCCGTGCTTGTTTCTTCCGGCGCAACCGGCACCCAGCTGCGTGCGCTTTTCGTGTACGGATCGACAGGAATCGCGCGCAGGTATTTTTCTGTCACCAGTTCATCGAGCTTCGACGGATAGTGATTTTTATCGGCATAGAACTTGTCGATCGCGTCGCGCAGCAGGTACAGATCTTCGCGCAACACGTCTTCCCGGGCCCGGTCGACGCTGGCGAAATAGCGTGGCACCGCCAAGGTCAGGATCATGGCGACAATGGCCATCGTGACCAGCACTTCGATGAGGGTAAATCCTTTGGCGCGCATGTTCACCACTCCGCGTACGGCACGCCGTTCAGGCCGGTGAGAGCCGAGGTGGTGTAGACGTCGAACACATCGTCTCCCTCGCTCGGCCGGTCGGGCGGCGATGCGAAACTGCGCTTGCCCCAGGTATCGACCGCACTGACAGCGGCATCGGGGTAGAACGGATCGCGCGGTATGCGGCGCAGGAAATAGATCCGCCTCTTGCTCGGGAGTTCTTCCACGCCGACGGCGAGGTCATGCAAGGTAGCCGGATACCCGCTGGGTTCATTCAGCGTTGAAATACGGTTGGCCAGGCTGGCTTCTTTATAAGCGTCGATGGCTTGCCGGATTTCGCGCAGCGCGATGCGCAACTCGCGTTCCTTCTGCCGCTTCACCGTCGTTTGAACAACAGGAACGGCAACGCTGGCGAGCAGGCCAAGGATGGCGGCCGATGCCAGAATCTCGACAAAGCTGAACCCGCCGCGGCGCCTCAGCCCCGTCGCCAGCCTCATGGCGTCACCGTCAGTTTATGCACCACAGGCAGACCCGGCCGTCCGATCGCACGCTGGGCCCCCACCGGGGTCAGCGCAATCACGCTGAGATCGGCACCGCCCGGCGCCGGGATCAGCGGCTTGACAACCACGGTCAGAATGCGACCCGGACCCTTCGCACCGCTGCCGTCGACGCTGCTGGCGCCGACCGACACGCGGCCGCCCTGATTATCGACGCTTTGGCTGAACGCCCCTTGCGACAATTTGGTGAAATAGTCGCCCTCTTTGACGGACACGATCTGTAACTCAGCGGGATTGAAACCCAATTGCAGCGATGCCGCACGCAGCAGTTCAGGACTATCGATATTCAGTACCAGCGTCACCAGTTCACCAGCTCGCGCCGCGTTTGCCCCTTCCCACGCCAGCTTGGGCGCATCGGGCGCGCCATCCGGCACTACTGCCGCTGGTGCCGCCGCCGCCGCTGGCGCCATGAGAGGCGCGCCTGTCGGGCCGGCAGACTCGAACTGGCGCAATTGCAGGGGCTTATTGCGCAGCACCGCTTCGGTACCTGCCCAGAAGGTCTCGGCCGACGGACTCTTGCGCTGGAGGTTACGCACCAGACGCGGTGTGATCGACAGCACGATCTCGGTCTTCTTGCGGTTATCGCTTTGACTCGAGAACAAGCGCCCGAGTACCGGCAAGTCTCCCAGCAAAGGAATGCGGTTGGCCGCGGAACGATCTTCATCGCTGATCAAACCCGCCAGAATCTGGGTTTCACCATCTTTCAGCCGCAACGCGCTGCTGAAATTCCGGGTGCCGATCTGATACGCCTGCGAACCATTGTTTGTTTTAATCGACGACACCAGTGAACTGACTTCCAGACTCAGCTTCAGGCCGATTTCATCGCGCAGGTAGATCATCGGTTCCACTTCGAGTTTCAGGCCGACGTCCAGGTACTGGATATTTTCGGTGACAAACGTGCCGCTGCTGGTGGTGGTGACGACCGGCACTTTGTCTCCAATCATGATCTTGGCTTTTTCACGATCACGCACCCGGATGCGTGGATTGGCCAGCAAATTCGCATCGCCATCGATCTTTTGCAGATTGATCGTCGCGCTTGGCAGAGAAATACCAAGGCGCGTCGAATTGAGCGACTGTATGTCGCTCAACTTGAAGTTCGGAGAGTTCGCGCTCCCGTTCGTGTTGCTCGAACCTGAGCCTGAACTCAGCGGTGCGATGGTCAGCTGGTCGCTGATCTGGATGCCGAGGTTCAGCAAGCGGGAACGGTTAATCTCGAGAACTTCAACCTCGAGCATCACTTCCCCCTCCTCCATATCGTGCAGGGAAATCAAGCGCTCGGCCAGCGCGATCGTCTCCGGATTTTCACGCAGGATCAGCATGTTGTACTTGTCGTCGACGAACACGTCCTTCAATTTGAGGACCGTTTTCAGCATGTTCGCCGCGTTCTTTGCCTCGACGTTGGCCAGATAAAAAACGCGCACGATCAGGTCTTGATACTCGCGCACCTTGGCCGGCGTACTCGGATAGATCAGCACACTGCTCGCGTTGAGAACTTTCTTGTCCAGCTGGCCGGTCGCGAGGATAACGTCAATCGCGTCGTCCAGCGTCGTTTGCTTGAGAAACACCGTGGTGCGCTGGTCGATCTTCACGTCACGGTCGAAAATGAAATTGATTCCGGTTGTGCGGGACAATGCGTCAAACACGATCTTGATGCTGGCGTCGCGAAATTCGAGATTGATCGGTTTTTTGTAGATCGCTCCCAGACTTGGCGCGATCAGCATATTTTGGGCTTCCGCAGCATCCAGCTCGCGCTTGAGCGCGCGCGCATCACCGCTATTGGGCGCATTCTTCAGGGCGCGCGTTGCAAAGTCCACCGCTTCCGCAGTCTCGCCGCGTTTTATCGCGTCACGCGCCTTGGCGATGTCGGCATTCGCCTCAGCCATCCGCAGCATGCCATCGAGTCCCGCTCGCGCACGGTCGTTGTCGCGGTCAAACTGCAAAATTGTGCGGTAAGCACGTTCGGCGTCGGCGGCCTTGCCTTGCGTGGCATCGTTTGCAGCCGAAGCGAGCAGCTTGGCCGTTGCCAGCTCGCGTACGCGCAGCCAATCCTTGCGATAAGCCAGGTCGTCGGGTTTGAGCTCGGTTGCCTTGGCCAATTTGCCAACCGCTTCCACGTACTCCTGCCGCTCCATCGCCTGCATGCCCTCACGATGGCTGATTTGCGCGGTGCAGCCGGAAAAAAGCAGTACCACCAGGGAGGCAGTGAATGCAAGGAGAGTGCGCGAACGTAGGTAGGGATGCAACATGGCGTCAATTATTCGGTGTCGGGAAAACGAGAACCTGCTTTTGGCCGGTCGGTAAATGTTCAAATTCGATTTGCACTGCGCTGATATCAATTACCTTGTAGGTACCCTCCAGGGTGACGCCGGGGCGCGCGAGCAAGGCCTGCTCTCCTTTGGATAAATAGATGATCTGGTCCCCGTTATCGCTCATTTTCCCCACAAACTGAAACGGCAAGGCCGGGGGACCAGCCGGCGCGGCTGGCTCGGACGAGGTCACCACGGTCGCCACTTCCTGGGACGCGACGGGCGTTGTTGGCGCTGGCGGCGCCATGATCCAATTGCGCGGAGCGAATGGATCGCTTCCCAGAGGAGCCCATTCATGGACTGCCCTGTCAATCGGTGCAAGCGCCACGCGGATAGGCGCCTTTTTCACCCGGGCGCGCGATATCGGCGCCTCCTCCTGCTCGACCGGGTAAAAAATAGCGATCACGGTGGCGCATAAGGCGCACAAGAGCATCAGCCACCTCAGACGTGCCGGCTTATCCACGCAAGTCCTTCTGGAAGAAACCCGACAACACCAGATCGCAGCTGAGTTCGACTACTGCGATATCGCTGCGTCGGCACCGGATCGAATCCATCGTGAAATGGGGAACGTCGTGATGAAGCTGCTCGACCAGGCTGCGCACTTGCGGATAAGTCGATACCACCGTCAGGGTAAAACGGTAGCGAAGATAAGGCTGGCTATTATTTTCCTCAAGCACGTAGCTCACTTCATTGAGGATGAGGCCGGATGCCACCGCAAGTTCGCTAAACTTCGCTATCGCTGCGGAACTTTGAAAGGAAGGAAGGTCGAGCGGCGCCAAACTATCGACGACGTCATCGCGTTTAACCTGATCCGTTACGACGTGCGCGCGCAATCCCGCCACTCGCTCCTGGGCAACGCGTACACGCTGCCATTGCGCCAGCAAGACGACACCAGACCCAATCAGAAGGAGCACGAATGCCGCGAGCAAGGCGACCGTGCGGGGACGCTGCCTTATCAAGAGCGACAAATGGAAACGGCAAAATAAAAGGCAGGTGGATAGCATGTGAGAAATCGGCGCGTGAGCGTTTCCAATACCGCGTCACGAAACGAGCCGTCTTGCACGCCACACCGCAGATTATTAATTCAGCAACATTATAGATGGAAAATAATATTTTCAGAAAGAAATTTGAGTGTAAGTAACAAATGATGCTTAATTGCGACAAATGGTTTGACCGCTCGAGTATCCATCCATGGAGAGCCGGCATCCCGCAATCTGCCCTGCGCTCGTGGAGACGCAAACACTCGCGGCACGAATAACGACGCCTGAAGAAGGTGCAAGTGACTCCGGACGAATTTGGACGCCCGGCAGTGAAGGAGACGAAAAAAAGCTCCCGTTGGGGAGCTTTTCATATTACTGGCGGAAAGGGTGAGATTCGAACTCACGGTACACCATAGATGTACACTGGATTTCGAGTCCAGCGCATTCGACCACTCTGCCACCTTTCCTGGTCTTGCTTCAAAAAAAATCCCCAAATATCGGGGATTTTTTCTTTATTCATGGCGGAGAGGGTGGGATTCGAACCCACGGATGGGTCGCCCCATCGCTTGATTTCGAGTCAAGTACATTCGACCACTCTGCCACCTCTCCTTTCTCACATTCCTGCGAGAAGGCAAGATTATAGCACCCCGAAAAAAAAAGGCAAAGACTATTTTCAGGGCGTCAAATGGGTCAGCCCGCCCATGTACGGACGCAGCACGTCTGGAATGACCACGCTGCCGTCGGCCTGCTGATAGTTCTCCAGCACCGCCACCAAGGTGCGCCCCACCGCCAGGCCCGAACCGTTGAGCGTGTGCAGCAGTTCCGGCTTGCCGGCCGCGTTGCGGAAGCGCGCCTGCATGCGGCGCGCCTGGAACGCCTCGCAGTTCGACAGCGACGAAATCTCGCGGTACGTGTTCTGCGCCGGCAGCCACACTTCCAGGTCGTACGTCTTGGTCGCGCCAAAACCCATGTCGCCGGTGCACAGCGACATCACGCGGTACGGCAAGCCAAGCCCCTTCAGGATGGCTTCGGCGTGGCCGACCATTTCTTCCAGCACGTCGTACGAGGTGTCCGGATGCACCACCTGAACCATTTCGACCTTGTCGAACTGGTGCTGGCGGATCATGCCGCGCGTGTCGCGCCCGTAGCTGCCCGCTTCCGAACGGAAGCATGGCGTGTGCGCCGTCATCTTGATCGGCAACTGGTCGAGCGCCACGATCTCGTCGCGCACGATGTTGGTCAGCGAGACTTCCGAGGTCGGAATCAGGTAGAAGGTTTCGCCCTCGCCTTCCGCGCCGCCCTTTTTCACCGAAAACAGATCGGCTTCAAACTTGGGCAGCTGGCCGGTGCCGCGCAGCGAATCGGCGTTGACCATGTACGGCGTGTAGCATTCCGTGTACCCGTGCTCGCCCGTATGCGTGTTGAGCATGTACTGGGCCAGGGCGCGGTGCAGGCGCGCGATGCCGCCCTTCATCACCGAGAAGCGCGAGCCGGTCAGCTTGGTGGCGACGTCAAAGTCCAGCCCCAGCGCACTGCCCACGTCGACGTGGTCGCGCACCTCGAAGTCGAACGCCGGCGGCGTGCCCACCTTGCGCACTTCGACATTGCCGCTTTCATCCGTCCCAACCGGCACCGACGCGTGCGGCAGGTTCGGCACCGCTTCCATGAACGCGGCCAGTTTCGCCTGCACGTCGGCCAGCGACGTTTCGTTGGCCTTGAGCTCGTCGCCCAGGCCGGCGACGTCCGCCATCACGGCCGACGTATCTTCGCCCTTGCCCTTGAGCATGCCGATCTGCTTCGACAGCGAGTTGCGCTTGCTTTGCAGGTCTTCGGTACGCGTTTGAATCGCCTTGCGTTCGGCTTCGAGGGCGTTAAAGGCGGCCACGTCAAGCTGGAACTTGCGCGTCGCGAGGCGGGCCGCGACGTTGTCGATATCTTTACGGAGAAGTTGAATGTCTATCATTGTCGGTAGTGCCGCTATGTGGAAGGACAGGAAGGATCCGTTGCCGAATCGCTTTTCCCTGAGAACCGTGCGGGCGGATGCCGCCGCGCACGAATCAAGCAAAATAAAAGCTTCGATACGAAGCCGGTGTCACAACGCGCTGACCAAGGCGATGCACTTGACGAGGCAGCCAGGCGGCAAGCCCAAGCCTGCACAACGCGCACTGGCCCTGTTGTTCAATGAGCAGTTTAACCGATTCCCTGCACATTGGCACCTTGTCGGGCCTGCATCGCGCCTGCGCTGCGGCGGACAAACGGCATTAGCGTCCGGAGATCATGCTGGTCAGCTTGCGCTGTGCCTGCGCGACCTCGGCATTCTTGGCGCCAAGCTCTTTCATGAGCACATTCGCGTCGTCGAGAACTTTCTGATCGTCGATCTGGGCGGTGATTCCGGAGAACTTGACTTGATCCTTGTGGGCAGCGAGAAAATCGGCCATCTTTTCGGCGCTGGTCAGCATGCCCTCCATCACCACGAGAAATTCCTTGAAGCTATTTCCCGGATCGCTGACCGTACGGGCATACGCCTTGTCGTAAACCGGTTTCAGGTCCTCTGGTTGCTTGAGCGCGGCACGCTTGGTGCCAGCGGCCGCCTGTTCGGCGTCGATCACCGCGCGCAATTGCGCACTGGTCTTATGCAAGGCGACCACGTCGGCCCGGCGCTCCATCAGATCGGCCATGGTGTTCGGCATGTTCTTGCCCATCATATCGCGCAAGGGCTGCTGGACCTTCGCATCCATCGACTTGTTGTAGTCGGTGATCACGGCAAAATGCTTGCTGTAATCGCCGAACGATTTTTCTTCTTCTGGGGTCAGCCTGGGCACATGGACCCCGGGTTTGTCGACGATGCGCGTTTGCAGAAACGCGATGAACGCCGCGCGCTCCTTCGGTTCGGCACTGCAGCCGGCGATGCCGAGGGCAAGAACGCCGCCCAAGGCCCACATCAGGGCGCGTTGTGAAAAGCTCATGACTGTTTGCATTAATGACTCCTCTATGATCAGCGCTTGATCATAGTGCAAACATGCAAAAATGGCAGCAACAAACTATGCTTTTTCTGCCAGAAGCGTGCTTTGTAGCAACTAGCAGGCACGCTGCGGTGCGGGGTGGCCCGCCCGGACTTACTGTTGTGCGGCTTTTTCGGCGGCGGTGAGGCGCTTGGCGCTGACCACGACGACGGTCACATTGCTGTCGGCGGCGGCGGCGGCACGGGCCGGCGCGGCACTTGCGCGCAGCGGTACGTCGGCGGTGGCGTAGGCGGCAAAGGTGACCATGACGGTGGCGGCGAGGAAAACGGCTTCGAGGTTTTTGCGGACTTTCATGATCTTCTCCAGTGGGTGAGGCGGGTTGGTATGGTGTTACTTTACCCATTCGCCCCCTGCCCTTCCACCGGCTTGCGATGAAGCGCCGGAAAGCCGGGACAGGACGCACCAGATCGCGACGGCCTGTTATCCGCATGCAGGCGCGCCCGCCGTTGCAGGCGAACCCACCACAGCGGCGGCTTTCCCGCACCGCCGATGGCCGCCGCTACCCGCCCTGGCGGCGCCGCCAGCACGAACGCCGCGCGCGCTGTTCAGTTGCCGGCGTCCTCGTCGAGCCCGCGCAGCCAGGCCAGCTTCTCGGCGATCTTGGCTTCGATCCCGCGCGGCACCGGCTCGTACCAGCGCGGCTCGACCATGCCGTCCGGCAGATAGGTTTCGCCGGCCGCATAGGCGTTCGGCTCGTCATGCGCGTAGCGGTACTCGTGGCCGTAGCCGAGTTCCTTCATCAGCTTGGTCGGGGCGTTACGCAGGTGCACCGGCACTTCGCGCGACTTGTCCTTCTTGACGAACGCCACGGCGCGGTTGTACGCGTTGTAGCCGGCATTGCTCTTGGCCGCGATGGCCAGGTAGATGACCGCCTGCCCCAGCGCCAGTTCGCCTTCGGGCGAGCCGAGCCGTTCGTAGGTGGCGGCGGCATCGTTGGCGATCTGGATCGCGCGCGGATCGGCAATGCCGATATCTTCCCACGCCATGCGCACGATGCGGCGCAGCAGGTATTGCGGATCGGCGCCGCCGTCGAGCATGCGGCACAGCCAGTACAGCGCCGCGTCCGGGTGCGAGCCGCGTACCGATTTATGCAGCGCCGAAATCTGGTCATAGAAATTGTCGCCGCCCTTGTCGAAGCGGCGCGAATTGAGGGTCAGCGCATTGTCGACGAATTCGCCGGTGATGTGCGTGAGGCCCGACGTTTCGGCCGAGGTCTTGGTCTGTTCGAGCAGGTTGAGGAAGCGGCGCGCATCGCCATCGGCATAACCGATCAGCGTGGCGATGGCGACCTCGTCGAACGTCAGGTGACCCAGCACCTTCTCCTGGGCGCGCTTGAGCAGCTGCAGCAGCTCGGCGTCGGTCAGCGCCTTGAGCACATACACCTGCGAGCGCGACAGCAGCGCAGAATTGACCTCGAACGAGGGGTTTTCAGTGGTCGCGCCGATCAGCGTCACCAGGCCCGACTCGACGAACGGCAGCAAGGCATCCTGCTGCGACTTGTTAAAGCGGTGAATCTCGTCGATGAACAGGATCGTGTGCTTGCCCGTTGCCAGGTGATGCTCGGCCTGTTCGATGGCGGCGCGAATATCCTTCACGCCCGACAGCACGGCCGACAAGGCGATGAACTCGCAGCCGAAGGCATTCGCCGTCAGGCGCGCCAGGGTCGTCTTGCCGACGCCGGGCGGGCCCCACAGGATCATCGAATGCGGTTTGCCCGACTTGAATACCAGGCGCAGCGGCTTGCCCTCGCCCAGCAAATGGCTCTGGCCGATGACCTCGTCAATCGTTGCCGGACGCAGCGCTTCGGCGAGGGGCGCGGCAGGTTCGGTCTTGAACAAATCGTCCATGCGAAGTCTTCATTGATAGGAAGCGCGTAGTCTAGCGCATGGCGCGAATCGGCGTTCAAGATAAGACCCGCGCAGCGCGCAACAGTTCCCGTCCAAGGCGAAATTACTTCGCAACGCTTCATGCAACTTCTCAAGCAGCGCCGACGCCATGCACGGAGCCTGCGTTGGCCCGCACGCCGCTCTTGCGCAGCAAGATGGCTATCGCTGGCGGAAACACCAGCCAGAAGCCCGAGTCCGGCATCAGCACCACACCCAGCACAGCCATCCCGATCAAGCCCCATCCGATCGGCTTGGGCAGCGCGACACCGGCTTTCTCGAGCGCATGCACCGGGACCGCGAACAAGGCCAGCAGTATGCCGAACAGGAAGAACCAGGTGGTCGCGCCCTCGGTCATGCTCTTGGCTGAATTAAACAAGCCCTTGTCCAGCATCGACAGCATGATCGGCCCCATGACAACGAAAGCAAACACGGTGTGAAGAAATGCAACCCCTAGCAACCAACGGCTGATCCAATGTTTCATGAAGCCCTCCCGATGACGCGGCCCCGGCGGGACCGACGCACGATCATATACCCGGGCAATCAATATTGCCAGATATGCATGTTCGATTTATTCGATGGCCAATGGCGCTGTCAGCAGCACGCGCCCATACACCGCATCGGTCTTCGGTCCGGGAGCGTTGGCGGCGACGAAACGGCAGGTTTGCACGTATTGCCTGATGTGCTCGGCCAGTGCCGTGTCGGTGACGCGCCCTTCGAGGCGGATGTTAAACGGTTCGCCCCGGCCATTGGTGAGGAAGCGCACCAGCACGCCGTCGCTGGCGGTCGGCGTCCTGTCGAGCGGCACGAAGCCGCTGAACAGCGGGGATGCCGCACAGCTGTCAGGATGGAGTTGCGGACGCGCCGACGGTCCGCCGGCCGTTGCCCACACGTAGTCGACCGACCGCACCGTGCTCTCGCGCGGCCGGGCGGCATCGGCCTTCAGCTTGCATGCCTGCAAACTGCGCGCCGCGGCGGCATCGAGGATCGGCCAGCCGCTGCTCTTGCGCACCTTCACATCGGCGATGCGCCACTCCCTGATCCGGTAGTCGAGCACGGTCGTGCCCTCCAGATCGTAGCGTTTGGCCTCGGGAGGCCAGTCGGGCCGGGTGCAGGCCGAGGGCAGCCGGTCGGCCGCGGCAGACGGCACCCTGGTCTGCGCCAGGGCGGGAGCCAAGGCTAGAGCCAAGGCTACAGCCAAGGCTACAGCCATCGTGGTGCCAGTAAAAAACGTTACAGCCAGTGCGGTACCGATTGTTCGACGATTCACGTGTGCTCCACGAGGAAGAGGGATCAGTTATTGACGACGTCGGCGCCTTTCGGGATGACGAATTTGAACTGGGTCGCCGTCAATGGCGGGTTTTTCTCGAACTTCTTGAACGCGAGCACCGAAGTCTGGCCGAAGGCATCGCGCAGCTCCATCGCTTCCGGCGTGCCATTGCGCAGGCCGATGCTGATCTGCTCGAACTGCGAATCCTTGCCCTTGGGCACGGCGTTGAGCCACTCCAGGCCGTCGCGCATGCCCGCTTCGCTCAGGGTGAAATTCTTTTCCAGGTCGTTGCTGCCGAACAAGATGGCGGCCGGCGAGGAACCGAGCGCGTCGCCCAGCTTCCTGGTGGTGACCTGGTTCAGGTCCTTGTCGTAGATATACAGCTGCTCGCCGTCGGCCTGCAGCAGTTGCTCGTAGGGCTTCACGTAGGTCCAGATGAACTTGCCCGGACGGGCGAACACGAAGGTGCCCGACGATGGCGCCGCCACCTTGCCCGCATCGGCCTTCTTGACTTGGCGCTGGGTGAACTCGCCGCGCGCGGCCTTGGTGCCGGAGACGAAGGTTTTGAATTGATCGAGGGCGGTGGCGTGGGCCATGCCGGCGCAGGCCAGGCTCAGTGCCAGCACGGCGCTTGTTTTAGTCAGTAGAAATCGCATGTATATCCTTTATGTGGGCCGCGTGGGCAATGTGATGCCCGGGAACCGGTCCATCCTGTAACGGATGAGCGGGGAACCCGGTGCACACGCGGCGGTTTATTCTGCGCTGGCAGCCGGCACCAGGATGTCGCGGTTGCCGTTCGATTGCATCGGCGACACAACTCCGCTGTTTTCCATCTGTTCCAGCAGGCGCGCCGCGCGGTTGTAGCCGATGCGCAAGTGACGCTGCACCAGCGAGATCGATGCGCGCCGGTTCTTGAGCACCACCTGTACCGCCTGGTCGTACATCGGATCGGCTTCGCCGCCGGCCTCGCCCGCCGCGCCACCCTCCGCGCCGCCGCCCTCGCCTTCGAGCGTGCCGCCTTCGAGGATGCCTTCAATATAGTTCGGCTCGCCCGACAGCTTGAGGTGGGCCACCACCCGGTGTACTTCCTCGTCGGAAACAAACGCACCGTGCACCCGCACCGGCAAACCGGTACCGGGCGGCATGTACAGCATGTCGCCCATGCCCAGCAGCGCTTCCGCGCCCATCTGGTCGAGAATGGTGCGCGAGTCGATCTTGGAGGACACCTGGAACGCAATCCGGGTCGGAATATTCGCCTTGATCAGGCCGGTAATGACATCGACCGACGGCCGCTGCGTCGCCAGGATCAGGTGCAAGCCCGCCGCGCGCGCCTTTTGCGCGATACGGGCGATCAATTCCTCGACCTTTTTGCCGACGACCATCATCAGGTCGGCCAGCTCATCAATGATGATGACGATGGTCGGCAGTTTTTCCAGCGGCTCGGGCGAGTCCGGGGTGATGCTGAACGGATTCGGAATATGCTCTTCGCGCTTGGCCGCCTCGGCAATTTTGGCGTTGTAGCCGGCCAGGTTACGCACCCCGAGTTTACTCATCAGCTTGTAGCGGCGCTCCATCTCGTTGACCGCCCAGTTCAGCGCGTGCCCCGCCTGGCGCATGTCGGTCACGACCGGCGCCAGCAAGTGGGGAATGCCTTCGTACACCGACATTTCCAGCATCTTCGGATCGATCAGGATCATGCGCACATCGGCCGGATCGGACTTGTAGAGCAGCGACAGGATGGTCGCGTTGATGCCCACCGATTTACCCGAACCGGTGGTACCGGCCACCAGCAAGTGCGGCATCTTGGCCAGGTCGGCGATAACGGCCTTGCCGGCGATATCCTTGCCCAGCGCCACGGTCAGCTGCGAGGCGCTGTCGTTGTAGATCTTGGAACCGACGATTTCGGTCAGGCGCACGATCTGGCGCTTAGGATTAGGCAACTCCAGCGCCATGAAATTCTTGCCGGGAATAGTTTCCACCACCCGGATCGAGGTCAGCGACAGCGAACGCGCCAGGTCGCGCGCCAGGCCGACAATCTGGCTGCCCTTGACGCCCGTGGCCGGTTCGATTTCGTAGCGCGTCACCACCGGACCCGGATACGCCGCCACCACCTTGGCATCGACCCCGAAGTCCGACAGTTTCTTTTCGATCAGGCGGCTGGTGAATTCCAGCGTTTCCACCGACACCGTCTCCTGCACCTCGGGCGCGTCGTCCAGCAGGGACAGCGGCGGCAGCGACGAGTCGCCCGGCAGGTCGCGGAACAGCGGCGCCTGCTTTTCCTTCTGCACGCGCTCGGACTTGACCACCTCCATCACCTGCGGCTCGATCTTGACCGGCGGCGACGCCACATGCTTTTCCACATGCTTGGCGCGCTCGTGCACCACCACTTCATCGCGCTTGACGGCCGCCACTTCGCCCTGCTTGCGGTCCTCGCGGTCCTGGTAGCGCAGGCGCAACCAGTCGATGGCGTTTTCGATGGCGCCGCCGATGCGCTCGGCCACGCCCAGCCACGACACATGGAAGAACAGGCTGAAACCGAGTCCGAACAGCAGCAACAGCAGCAAGGTGGCGCCGGTGAACCCGAACGCCGAATGGGCCGCATGGCCGATCAGCTGGCCCAGCACCCCGCCCGGCGCGCGCGGCAACTGCACCGAGAGCGACCACATGCGCAAATATTCCAGGCCCAGGCTGCCGACGAACAGCACCGCAAAGCCGAGCCAGCGGATGGCCGCTTCCTGCTGGTGCTCGGGATCTTCTTCCGTTTCCAGTACAAACTTTTGATTGAGCGAGCGATAGCCCTTCCACAGCATGCGCAGGAAACAGACGCACCACCACCAGGCCGAAAAGCCGAAGATAAACAGCAGCAAGTCGGCCAGGTAAGCGCCCGCGCGCCCGCCCAGGTTGCTCACCTGCGATACCTGCACCTCGTGCGACCAGCCGGGATCGCCCTTGTTGTAGCTGAGCAAGATCATCACGAAATACAGGAACATCACGCCCAGCGCGATCCAGCGCGCCTCGGACAGCAGGCGCACCACGCGGTTCGGCAGCGGTTGCCGCATGACGGGCTTTCGGGTGTAACTGGCGTTGGATGGTTGGCTTGTCTTTGTCATTCTTGTTGCTTGCAGTGCTGCCGTGTGTTTACCGATGTTGGCGATGCGCTCATTCTAAGCCATCCGGCGTGCATCGGCCCCATGATTCATGCTAGGCCGCATCATGGACTATAATCGAGGGTGCGCAATTGAATTTCCGCGCTCTTGATCTGCCCCCAATCGACCCCAGTTTCTCTTCATACACATTTCGATTAAAGCCCGCCCCATGACCACTACCAAACACGCCAAAGTTCTGATTCTCGGCTCCGGCCCAGCCGGCTACAGCGCGGCCGTTTACGCTGCGCGCGCCAACCTGCAGCCGATGCTCGTCACCGGCGTGGAGCAAGGCGGCCAGCTGATGACCACGACCGACGTCGAAAACTGGCCGGGCGACCCGATGGGCGTGCAAGGCCCGGACCTCATGCAGCGCCTGCTGGAACACGCCAAGCGTTTCAACACCGAGATCGTGTTCGACCACATTCACACGACAAAGCTCAATGAAAAACCGATGCGTTTGATCGGCGACAGCCATGAGTACACCTGCGACGCCCTGATCATCGCCACCGGCGCCTCGGCCATGTACCTGGGCCTGCCGTCCGAAACGGCGTTCATGGGCCGCGGCGTATCGGCCTGCGCCACCTGCGACGGTTTCTTCTACCGCAACCAGGAAGTTGCGGTCGTCGGCGGCGGCAACACGGCGGTCGAAGAAGCGCTGTACCTGTCGAACATCGCCAACAAGGTCACGATCATCCACCGCCGCGACAAATTCCGCGCCGAACCGATCCTGATCGACCGCCTGAATGCCAAGGCGGCTGAAGGCAAGATTGTCATCAAGTACAACCACACCCTGGAAGAAGTGGTCGGCAACGACAGCGGCGTGACCGGCGTGCACATCAAGTCCACTGTCGACGGCGCCATCACGCCGATTTCCGTGCACGGCCTGTTCGTGGCGATCGGCCACAAGCCGAACACCAGCATCTTCGAAGGCCAGCTCGACATGCACAACGGCTACATCAAGACCCGCACCGGCCTCGAAGGCATGGCCACCGCGACCAACATCCCGGGCGTGTTCGCCGCCGGCGACGTGCAGGATCACATCTACCGCCAGGCCATCACCAGCTCCGGCACCGGTTGCATGGCGGCGCTCGATGCCCAGCGCTACCTGGAAAGCCTGAACGACTAACAGTAAAGCGATGCCGATGAAAGACTTTTCCGATCTGAAATCCCTGCGCGAACAGCTCAAGGGCCAGGACGAAGCGCGCGCGCGCGACAAAGCCGAGCGCGAAGAACGTGAACGGGTGGCCGCGCAAGAGGCCAACCTGTTCAAGAGCGCCATCGGCGGCGTGCGCAAGATGCCCGAATCGAACCGCTTCGTGCCCAACGCCCCGCCCGGCATCAACGTCAAGATCAAGCCGGCCAAGGTATTTCGCAACCAGGCCGAGGACGACGCGGCGGTGCTGCGCGAGTCGCTCTCGGACCAGTTCGAGGTCGATCACCTGCTCGAGGACGACCCCAGCCTGAGTTTTTCGCGCGCCGGGATCGGCACGGACGTGGTACGCAAGCTGCGCAAGGGCCACTGGCCGGTCCAGGACGAGCTCGACCTGCACGGCTTGCGCCGCGATGGCGCGCGCGATGCCATCGGCGAATTCCTGCACAATGCCGGCAAGCGCAAGCTGCGCTGCGTGTGCGTGATCCACGGCAAGGGCCTCGGATCGGCCGGCGGCGAGCCGGTGCTGCGCTCGATGGTGCACAGCTGGCTCGAACAGAAGGAGGAAGTGATTGCCTTCTGCGCCGCCAATGTGGACGGGCGCAGCCATGGCGCCCTGATCGTCCTGCTCAAATCGGCCATCGGCACCTGAAACACGCGCCCGGTATTTCCCCGGGCGCACTCCTTACACTGTCCATCATGCCAAGCGCATGTTAGGCTAGCAATATTCGCCACAGTACAGTGCACCGCATGACCCTCATTACGCTCATCGAAATCATGGCGATCCTGGTTGGCGCCTTTTCCGGCTTCATCGAAGCGCGCCGCAAGCGCATGGATCTGGTCGGCGTCTTCACGGTGGCCTTCATTACCGCGTTCGGCGGCGGTACCCTGCGCGACATCCTGCTCGACCGCCGTCCGCTGTTCTGGGTCACGCACCAGGAATACGCCATTCTCATCTTCGTGCTGGCCCTGATGGCCGCGCCGCTGATCCGCACCCTGCGCCAGATCGTGTCGGAACGCCTGATCGTGGTGGCCGACGCGGTGGGCTTGGGATTGTTCTCGATTGCCGGCGTGGCCTCGGCGCTGGAAGCGCACATGCCGATTTTCATCGCCTCGATGATGGGGGTGATCACGGGGATCTTTGGCGGGGTACTGCGCGACATCGTCTGCAACGAAGTGCCGATGGTCTTCCGCGACGGCAAGCCCTACGCGATCTGCGCGTTCATCGGCAGCTGGATGTTTCTGCTGATGAAGAAATTCGGCGCCGATCCCGACCTGGCGCTGTGGTCGAGCGCCACGGTCATCAGCGGCCTGCGCCTGCTCACGTGGAAATTCGACATGCGCATGGGCCGCTCATAAAGTTTCTTAACCGGGGTCAGACCTCCGAATCGAAATCTTTTTGTTTCGATTCGGAGGTCTGACCCCGGTTAGGAAATTAATTGCTGGGCGGACTTAAACTGCTTCCGGGCCCGTTTCGCCGGTGCGGATACGGATCACCTGCTCCACATCCTGCACGAAAATCTTGCCGTCGCCGATCTTGCCGGTGCGGGCGGCCTTGATGATGGCGTCCACCACCTGGTCCGCCATGCTGTCGTCCACCACCACTTCAATCTTGACCTTCGGCAGGAAATCGACCACGTACTCGGCGCCGCGGTACAGCTCGGTATGGCCCTTCTGGCGGCCGAAACCCTTGACCTCGGTGACCGTCAGCCCCGTCACATTGACGTCGGCCAGCGCTTCGCGCACTTCGTCCAGCTTGAACGGTTTGATGACACAGGTAATTTGTTTCATGGCTACTCCTAAATAGTTGCTCGTCACGCGATGGAATTGCTGTTGCCGCTATTCTAAACGAACGCCAGTGCTATTTCCCGGCTTGATCCGGAATCCTGTCCAGATCGGCCTGCCACACGACCGCCTCGGCGTCGCTCGGCGCGCGCCAGTCGCCGCGCGGCGAGAGCGATCCGCCATTGCCGACCTTCGGCCCGTTCGGCACGCACGAGCGCTTGAACTGGCTGATCTTGAAGAAGCGATACACGAACGTGGCCAGGTGTTTCTTGATATCGGCCAGCGCATACTGGTTGCGGCTGGCGTGCAAGGCGTCCGGCCACGCGCCCTGCTCGCGGTCCTTCCACGCCGACCACGCCAGGAACGCCACCTTCGACGGCGCAAAGCCATAGCGCAGGATGTAGTACAGGTTGAAATCCTGCAGCTCGTACGGCCCGATCGAACTTTCCGTGCTCTGCGCCGGCTTGTCTTCCCCGGCCTTGCCCGGCACCAGCTCGGGGCTGATGTCGGTCGCCAGCACCTGCAGCAGCACGTCCGAGCCGCCCGTGCCGATCACGCCCGACTCGGCCACCCAGCGCACCAGGTGGCTGATCAGGGTCTTGGGCACGCTGGCGTTGACGTTGTAGTGCGACATATGGTCGCCCACGCCGTACGTGCACCAGCCCAGCGCCAGCTCGCTCAGGTCGCCCGTGCCGATCACGATCCCGTTGTGGAAGTTCGCCAGCCGGAACAGATGGCTGGTGCGCTCGCCCGCCTGCACGTTCTCGAACGTGATGTCGTAGGTTTCCTGCCCTTGCGCGTATGGATGGCCCAGGTCCTTGAGCATCTGGATGCAGCTCGGACGAATGTCGATTTCGTGCGCCTCGCAGCCCACCGCTTCCATCAGCGCGCGCGCCTGGCGCAAGGTGCGCTCGCTGGTCGCAAAGCCCGGCATGGTGTACGCCAGGATATTCGTGCGCGGCAGCTTCAGGCGGTCCATCGCCTTGGCGCACACCAGCAGAGCGTGGGTCGAATCGAGCCCGCCCGACACGCCAATGATCACCTTCTGCATGCCGCTTTGCGACAGCCGCTGCACCAGCGCCTGCACCTGGATGTGAACCACCTCGGTGCAGCGCTCGTCGCGCCGCTGCGGGTCCGACGGCACGTACGGAAAGCGCTCGACCGCGCGCGCCAAGGCCAGCGTCCTGCCGCCGCCCGGCGCGCCCGGCAAGGCGAAGC
This sequence comes from Massilia scottii, assembly GCF_030846495.1. NCBI lineage: Bacteria > Pseudomonadati > Pseudomonadota > Betaproteobacteria > Burkholderiales > Oxalobacteraceae > Massilia > Massilia scottii. The sequence continues at coordinate 149,803 of NZ_JAVCWM010000005.1, forward strand.
GCAGCACGCGGAAGGCCGCCACCTGCTGCGCATGGTGCCGCACCTGCTGCGCGAACGTGGTCGTGTGCATGCGCTCGCGCGACAGGCGTTCCAGGTCGACGTCGCCGTAAATGATGTGCGAGTCGTCCTGGAAGCGCTCGGCCTCGGCCAGCAGGTCGCCTTTTTCGTAGATCAGGGTCTGGCCATCCCACGCCATGTCGGTCGACGATTCGCCGCGCCCGGCCGAGGTGTACAGATACGCCGCCAGGCAGCGCGCCGACTGCTGCGACACCAGCTGGTGCCGGTAGCCGCTCTTGCCCACCAAAACGTTCGACGCCGACAGGTTGACCAGCACCGTGGCCCCGGCCAGCGCCGCAAACGACGACGGCGGAATCGGCACCCACACATCCTCGCAGATCTCCACATGAAAGCGCAGCAGCGCCACGCCCTCGGCCTCGAACAGCAGGCCGGCGCCGAACGGCACGCTTTGCCCGAGCAGGTCGATCTGGCTGCATGGCGCGCTGTCGGCGGCGCTGAACTGGCGCGCTTCGTAAAATTCGCCGTAGTTCGGCAGGTAGCTTTTCGGGACCGCGCCGAGGATTTTCCCGCCGGCGACGACCACCCCGCAGTTGAACAGCTGATGCCCGACCCGCAGCGGCAGGCCGACCACCAGCGCCAGCGGCAGCTGCGCGGTCGCGTCCATCACCGTGCGCAAGCCCGCTTCGCAGGCGTCCAGCAGCGCGGCCTGGTGAAACAGGTCGTCGCAGCTGTAGGCCGACAGTCCCAGCTCGGGAAAGGCCACCAGCGCCGCGCCCTGCTTTGCCGCCGCTTCGGCCAGCGCGATGGTCTGGGCCGCGTTGAAGACGGGATCGGCGATCTTGCAGCGTGGCGTAGCCACCGCGACCCGGGCGAAACCGTGCGAATAGAGGTTAAAGAAGTCGTTCTGCATGCAGTGTCTTTCGTAGGGTGGCGGCGCGCGCGGCGCGGCGTCCGGCCGCCTTGCGCCTCCTGACGCTAATGTGCGTAGAATGCAATGGACCGGCCTGCATCACAGCCAGCGTCGCCCGCCAAAATAATGGAATAGCCGATTCGACAAGAATGAATTATCGCACGCAAATCGTATCCTCTCTGAGCGAGATCGGACAAGCCGCCTGGGACGCCCTGGCATCCTCCCAGGCCGACACCAATCCCTTCCTCTCCTTCGCTTTTCTCGACGCCCTGCACGAGTCGGGCAGCGCCTGCCTTGATACCGGCTGGCAGCCGCAATTCCTGGCCCTGTACGACGGCGCCGAACTGGCCGCCGCCATGCCGCTGTACGTCAAGATGCACTCGTACGGCGAGTACGTGTTCGACTGGGCCTGGGCCGACGCCTACCAGCGCAACGGCGTCGATTACTATCCCAAGCTGCTCTCGGCGATTCCCTTCACGCCGGTGACCGGGCCGCGCCTGCTGGCACGCGACGCCGCCGCCCGCGCCGCGCTCCTGGCCGCGCTGGTGTCGACCCAGAAGGCGTCCGACGTCTCCTCGACCCACATCCTGTACCCGCCCGAAGACCAGGTAAAGCAGCTGGAGGAGGCCGGCTTCATGCTGCGCAGCGGCGTGCAGTTCCACTGGCTGAACGCCGGCTACCGCGATTTCGACGAGTTCCTCGCCACGCTGGAGCAAAAAAAGCGCAAGAACATCCGCGCCGAGCGGCGCAAGGTGCGCGAGGCCGGCGTGATGCTGCGCCGCGTGCGCGGGGCCGAAGCGACGGACGCCGACTGGCGCCTGTTCAACCGCTGCTACCAGCGCACCTACGCGGCGCACCGTTCCTCGCCCTACCTGAACCTGGATTTTTTCCAGCGCATCGGGCGCACCATGCCCGACAATATCCTGCTGGTGATCGCCGAGCGCGAGGGCGAGCCGATCGCCGCCTCGCTGGTGATCCACAGCGCCGACACCCTGTTCGGGCGCTACTGGGGCGAACTCGAACACGTGCCCTGCCTGCACTTCGAGACGGCCTACTACCAGCCGCTCGAATTTTGCATCGAGCACAAGATCGCCGTGTTCGAGGGCGGCGCCCAGGGTGAACACAAGATGGCGCGCGGCTTCCTGCCGACCCGCACCTGGTCGGCGCACTGGCTGGCCCACCCGGCGTTTTCGGACGCCATCGAGCGCTTCCTGGAGCGTGAAAGCGGCGGCATCGACGACTACATCGATGAACTGAACGAGCGCAATCCTTTCAAGGAACCCGCATGATTTCGCATGTCTTCATCGGCGTGACCGACTTCGCGCCCGCCTTCGGTTTCTACGCGGCGCTGATGCCCGAACTGGGCCTGGCGCTCAAGTTCAGCGATCCGGCCAGGCCGTGGGCCGGCTGGATGAAGCCAGGCAGCCCGCGCCCTCTGTTCCTGATCGGCCATCCCTTCGCCGGCCGGCACGCCGCCGGCAACGGCCAGATGACCGCCCTGCTGGCGCCTTCGCGCGCCGCGGTCGAGCGCGCCCACGCCAGCGCCCTCGCCCACGGCGCCACCTGCGAAGGCGCGCCCGGTCTGCGGCCCGAGTATCACGCCAGTTACTACGGCGCCTACTTCCGCGATCTGGACGGCAACAAGCTGTGCGTCTGCTGCCACGAGTAAGCGGCACCGGCACCCGGCTGCAACCTTGAATGTGCCGGTCGAAACCTTGTTCCAGCCGGAACCATAAAATCCGCAACACTTGCGTCGCGACATTTCAAACAGGCTCCGCATTGAGGCAGGTCGGTTTTATCGCTGACGCAGGCTGAACTCCGGCGCGCCATCGCGGTCCATGATGACCTTTCAACCTCATCACCGGGAGATATCATGACGCAAGCTACCGCCAATGCAGAGGAACTGTTTCGCTTCGCTACCGCCCGGGCACCCAACCCGACACCGGCGCCAGCGGGACTCCTTGAACTGCCGGACGAATCGAAGGTCGCGGCCTGGATCGCCTCCGCCGCCGAGCTCGATTTCACCGCCGAGCTGGACATCCTGACCGCCCACTGGGCCGCGCTGGTCAAGCGCACGCCGGAAGCCATCGAGGCCGACCTGAACGCCGCGCGCCAGGGCCAGCTGACCCTGGCCGCCGACACCCTGTTCCCGATCGCCCAAAGCGCGACGGGCGACGTCAGCGCTCTGCAAACCGCCTTCTGGCAGTACTACCTGCAAGGCATCGCTTCCGACAAGGCCAGCAACGCCCAGTTGCAGCGCGCCCAGCAGTTGCTGGGCCAGGTCACCCTGCTGCAAAAACTGTTGGCCGGCGACCAGAATGCGCTGTCGCCCGAATCGGTGCAGGCCGCGCTCACGCCCGCACTCAGGCTGCCGGCCGCGTTCGAGGAACAGATGCGCCTGCGCCGCGAACAGCAACATGCCCAGCAAACCGCCGCCGGCCACAACGCCGCCGGGGAAGAAGATGCCATCCTGCGCGACCTGCTCAAGCAGATCGATACCCTGGTCCTGCTCGAAAAACGCCTGGTTGCGGCGCTCGACCAGATCGCCGGCGGCGGCACGCACGCGCCCGGCATGCCAGGCACGGGCAGCCCATCGGAACTGCAAAAAGTCTTCCGCATCCAGCCCGCCGCCGACATCGACGCGCAGTTCCGCGCCGACCATGCAAACCTGATCCAGGAGCTGGCCGACGCCCAGGTGTCCACCGCCACGCTGAGCGCCTACGAGCTGCTCGACGACGTGCGGCGCCGCATTTCGAGCGGCGTGGCCATTGCGTCCGGCACGCCCGCCACCGGCCCTGAAGCTGCAGCCGTGCTGGCCGCCAGTCCGGAACTGGGCCTGCTGCTGCCCACCGCCCCGGTCTCGAAACCGGCCCCGGCGCCAGGCATGAAGTTCGGCATCCGTCCCGTTGGCGTGGCCGACCTGCGCGTGGTGCGCCAGGTACTGGTGGGCTACGAAAAGGGTGAGCTGGCCAATATCCACAACATCCTGCAAGGCGAAGAGCACGAGCACTTCCACTCGCGCCTGAGCCGCGCCGACGAAAGCCAGGGCAATTTCAACGACGGCGATGCCGAATTCTCGCAGGAAGAGACGGGCTTCAACCGCTTCGAGCTGGGCCAGTCGGCCTTCCAGAGCGCGCGCAACCAGCAGGACCGCAACGCCAGCATCAACCTGACTTCCAACTATGGCGCCGTCAATGCCCAGGCATCGACCTTCATGAACAACTCGCGCGGCGGCGACCAGTCGCGCGGCAACGATGTGCGCCAGTCGCGCGAACTGGTCGACCGCGCCGTGGCGCTGGTGCGCGAACGGGTCGGGCGCCAGCGTTTCCTTACCCGCAGCGCCGAAGTGTACGAAAGCGAGACGGTGCGCCACAGCGCCCCGGCGGCCACGGTGCGCGCCCAGTACCGCTGGGTCGACAAGGTCTACCAGGCGCAGGTGTTCACCTACGGCGCGCGCGCCATGTACGAGGTCATGGTGCCGGCGCCGGCGGCCATGTTCCGCCACCTGCTGGCCCGGCAGCCCGGCTTCGGCGGGCATGCCGGTCCGGCCCCGGTCAAGCCCACCCTGCGCCCGGCCGAGATTACCGACGCCAGCTGGCTGGCGATCGCCGACCGCTTCGGCGTGACCCTGCCGCCGCCGCCGACGGCCGCCATCACCGAATACGCCAGCCTGAGCTACCCCACGGGTGCCGGCGCAACACCCACCGCCAGCGGCGTGTTCAATTCGCCAGTGGCGCTGGAACAGGGCTACGCGGCGACGGCGGCCGGCGTGTCGATGGCCTGGTACGGGGTCGAGAACCAGTCCGGCATCACCGCCAGCATCGGCACCCGGCTGTTTTCGAGCAGCCCGGCCGGCAGCACGCCGATCGCGGCCCAGGCCATCGGCACCAACAGCGGCGCGGTCAGCTACAACGCCAGCGGCTGGGGCCAGCTGGACCAGTTCACGGTCAATTTCTACCTGGTCTGGACCCGCACCAAGGTGGCGCTCGAGAAGTGGCAGCTGGCCTGCCACCAGATCATCATGGACCAGTACGAAAGCGACCTGAAACAGCACCACGCCCGCCTGGCCGCGGCGCGCGCCGACGAAGAAGGTCCATACGCTGCCCTCGGCGAAGAACAGATGCGCACCATCGAGCGCAACGAGCTCAAACGCGCGGTGCTGGAAATCGTGCGCAGCGGCAGCGGCCAGGCCGCGCCGGCCTCGCCCATCATCCAGGGCGCCATACCGGCCATCGCGCCGGAGCGGCTGGAGCAGGCGGCACGCGAAGTGCGCTTCTTCGAGTACGCCTTCGAGTGGGATCAACTGACCTACAGCTTCTTCCCGTATTTCTGGAACCAGGGGTCGCAGCAATGGGCCGCTTCCCGCTTCGAGCAGCAGGGCGACAGCGTGTTCACGGCTTTCCTCAACGCCGGTTTCGCGTCGGTGATCCTGCCGGTGCGCAGCGGGTATGAAGATGCCGCCGCGCTGTACCTGCAGACCGGGATCGTGTCCGACATCGCGGTGGTGCCGGCCGACCGGGTGCTCGCCGACCTGAACCGCGAAGTCCAGCTGGTCAACCGCAGCACGCCGATGGAAGGAACGCCCGAAGGCGCGGCATGGACCTACCGCGTGCCGACCACGCTGATAGTGGTCGATGACGGTACCGACATCGCCTTTCCGAAGCTGGCCGTGCCGGCGGGCCAGGAGGAAACCATCCTGATTCCGCCGCTGCTGATCGACGAGAAGCCGGAGGACTAAGACCACCGACGCTGGCTAGCGGCGTTAGCCAGTAAACCGTCGTTCCCGCCGGGGGCCGCCCTCGCGCGGGAACGACAATTCACCGCCGCTCCTCGCGCCCGTGCACGAACAGCGATGGCTGCCGGTCCGAATACTCCCTCAGCAAATTCCACACCGCCCGCACCCGCTGCAGGCGGTACAGATCGGTCGGCGCGGCCAGCCAGAACGAGCGCTCCGCAAAAAACTGGTCGAGCACCGGCACCAGCCGGCCATCGTCCGGCACCGCATACGGCGGCGCCATGATCAGCCCCATTCCCAGCGACGCCGCCTCCACCTGCGCGGTCATCCCGGTGCAGCACAGGCGGCGCCTCGGCGTGAATCCCAGTTCATTGAGATAACTGAGCTCGCGGCTGGCCAGCCGGTCCTGCACGTAATCGACAAAATCGTGGCGCGCCAGGTCGGCATGCTCGCGGATCGGCGGATGGCGCGCCAGGTAGTCGGGCGATGCGTACAAATAGAAACGGAACGACGCCAGCCGCGTGATCATGTAGCGCCCGGTGCTGGGCGGATCGAGCATGACGCCCAGGTCGGCCTCGCGGTTGGCCAGGTTGGCAAAGCGCGGCAGCACCAGCAGATCGATGCTCAGGTCGGGGTGGGTCTGCAGCAGCCCGACCAGCAGGGGCGCCACCACGCGCACGCCGAACACTTCCGGCACGCCCAGCCGCACCACGCCGTGCGCCGCCACTTCGGTGCCGCCCAGCTGCTCGGTGGCGGCCAGCGCCGCGCTTTCCATCGCTTCGGCATGCGGCAGCAGCGCCTGGCCCATCTCGGTGAGCTCATAGCCTTCGCGGCTGCGGTCGAACAAGGTGGTGCCGAGCTGGATTTCGAGGCGGTCGATGCGGCGCGCCACCGTGGTGTGCTCCACCTCCAGCCGGCGCGACGCGCCCGACAAGGTGCCGGCGCGTGCCAGCTCCAGAAAGAAACGCAGGTCTGTCCATTCAGGCAAGGTATTCATGGAATAAATATCCGCTATTCATCGCCGATATTGTGCACCAGTGCACATCGCACACGCAAACTTTTCGTTTCCCTGTATTGATAAAACGCAAAGTCCCAGAGGAACTAGCCCGTGTGCAAAGAAGAAGTTGAACAATAAACCACTGTGCAAATTTGCACAGTGGGTGGGCGTTTCGTTATCTTTCGCGCAAATTTAAATGGGGGCACACTGCATGGCGTTCATTCCTGGCTTCCCGCATTGTCCAAAAAAACTCAAGGAGACAACACCATGCGCCTGACCATTCGACATTTCCCTTTACATCGTATTGCCGCCGCCGTGCTGGCCCTGTCGGGAGGGGCGATGGGTACGGCGCAGGCACAGACCGAGCCGGGCGCTCCCGCCGCCGGCCCCATCCAGGACGCCGGCGTGGTGACGGTGAGCGCGCGGCGCCGTCCCGAGAACCTGCAGGACGTCCCGGTATCGGTGACCGCGTTCGGCGGCGACCAGCTCTCCAAGCAGGGCACGCCCGACATCACCGCCCTCGCCCTGTCGATTCCGAACACCACGCTCAAGGCTTCGCGCGCCACCAACTCGACCCTGACCGCGTTCATTCGCGGCGTCGGCCAGCAAGACCCGCTGGCCGGCTTCGAAGCCGGCGTCGGCATCTACCTCGACGATATTTACCTGGCGCGCCCGCAGGCCGCCGTGACCGATATTTACGACGTCGAGCGCATCGAAGTGCTGCGCGGCCCGCAAGGCACCCTGTACGGGCGCAACACCATCGGCGGCGCGGTCAAGTACGTGACCCGCAAGCTCGGCCCCAAAACCGATATCCGCGCCCGCCTCGCCCTGGGTAACTACAGCCAGCGCGAAGCGGTGCTCACGGCCAGCACGCCGATCTCCGACACGGTGCGGGTGGGCGGCTCGATCGCCCGCTTCAAGCGCGACGGCTATGGCCGCAACCTCGTCACGGGCGCGCACAACTACGACAAGGACATGACCGCGGCGCGCCTGTCGGCCGAATTCACGCCCACGCCGGAACTGTTCATCCGCCTCGCCGGCGACGCCACCGACGACGATTCGAGCCCGCGCAACGGCCACCGCGTGACGGTCGGGCGCACCAGCGGCGCCGAAATCCTGTCGAACGTGTACGATACCCGCGCCAACCTGACCCGCGCGCTCGGGCACGAGCAGGAAGTGAAGGCCCACGGCTGGTCGGCGCTGCTCGAATACACAGTCAGCCCGCAACTGAGCGTCAAGTCGGTGACCGCCGCGCGCCGCGACAAATCGTACGCGCCGATCGATTTCGATTCGCTGGCCATGACCGACTTTCACGTGCCGGCGCTGTACAAGAACAAGCAGTTCAGCCAGGAATTCCAGCTGACCTATACCGGCGACAAGGTGCAGGGCGTGGCCGGCGTGTACTACATCGACGCCAACGCCTTCAACATCTTCGACACCGTGCTGGCCGGCGCCTTCCCCAGCTCGACCTATACCCTGGGCGACATCGACACCAAGGCCTGGGCCGTGTTCGCCGACGCCAACTATAAAGTCAACGATGCCCTCAGCTTTTCGCTGGGCGGACGCTACACGGTCGACAAGCGCGAAGCGAGCGTGCTGCGCCAGATTTATCTCGGCCAGGATGGCTCGCCGGCGATGGGCAACCCCAACGCCGTGCTGTTCCGCACCGATACCGACTTCACCCACGGCGAACTGGAACGCGAAGACAAGAAATTCACCCCGAAAGTGGGCCTGGCCTACAAGGCCAGCGCCAACCAGAACATCTACGCCAGCTGGGCGCGCGGCTTCAAGGGCGGCGGCTTCGACCCGCGCATGAACGTGGTGGGCACCAAGATCAGCAACGCCACCGCGCGCGCCGGCTTCCTGCCGGAAACCATCGACTCGCTCGAACTGGGCCTGAAATCGTCGTACAACAACAACCGCATCCTGACCAACATCGCCCTGTTCGACAGCAAATACAAGGATGTGCAGATTCCCGGCTCGGTGGAGGTCGACACCAACGGCGACGGCCGCCCCGACAGCTTCGCCGGCGTGACCACCAACGCCGGCAAGGCCAAGATCCGCGGCATCGAACTCGAAGCGAGCGCGAAGCTGACCAACGCCCTCAGCGTTACCGGCATGTACAGCCACATCAACGCCGAATTCACCCAGTACCTGACATCGCAACTGGTCGGCGGCGTGCCGGCCCTGGTCAATGTGGCCAACGAGCGCTACTTCCAGAACACGCCGAAGAACTCGGCCAACCTGCGTGCCACCTACGATATGGCGCTGCCGATGATGGGCCGCAGCGGCACCTTCAGCGTCAGCGGCAGCGCCTCCTACAAGGACGACACCACCCAGTTCGAATACGCCTCGGTGCTCGACCAGCCGGCCTACACCCTGTACGACCTGAGCCTGACGTGGACCAGCGCCGACAACAGGATCCGCGCCGGCCTGCACGGCAAGAACCTGAGCGACAAACGCTATCGCACCGGTGGCTACGTCTTCCCGAACCTTGGCAAGGAGGGCGTGCTGACCGCCTTTTACGGCGCCCCGCGCACCGTGTCGGCAACGCTCGAGTACCGGTTCTGAGCATGTCGGTACAAGTACAAGAACACGATGGCGCGCAGGCGGCCCGCCACCTCCACCCCGCCGGCGCTGCGGGCGCGGCCAGGCAATTCAACGACGTCAGCTACACCAGCGACGACGGCCTGACCCTGTACGCGCGCGACTATCCGGGCCACAGCGGGCCGGCGCGCCTGCCCGTCATCTGCATTCACGGGCTCACGCGCAACTCGGGCGACTTCGACGAGCTGGCGCCATGGATCGCCAGCCTCGGGCGGCGCGTGCTGGCGCTCGACGTGCGCGGGCGCGGCCAGTCGGCGCGCGACCCCGACCCGGCCCACTACAACCCGGCGGTGTACGCCGGCGATGTCATCAAGCTGGCGCACGACCTGGGCATCGAGCGCGCCGTGTTCGTCGGCACCTCGATGGGCGGCATCATCACCATGACCCTGGCCTTGCGCCGCCTGAAACTGATCGCCGCCGCCGTCCTGAACGACGTCGGCCCGGTGATCTCGCAAAAAGGCTTGTCGCGCATCGCCACCTACGCCGGCAAGGGCGCCACCATGATGTCGTGGGAACAGGCGGCCGAGTACATGCGCGACATCAACCAGCCGGCGTTTCCATCGAACGACATGGCCGAATGGAACAAGTGGGCGCGCCGCGCATTCAGCGAAAACGATGCCGGCCAGCTGGTGCTGCATTACGACCCCAACATCGCCCTGCCCCTGCGGACCGGCAAGCTCAAGCCGTCGTCGTGGATGTCGCGCCTGGCATTCCGGCGCCTGGCGCGCAACCGCCCCACCCTGCTGGTGCGCGGCAGCCTGTCCGATCTGGTCGAGCAGGAGCAGGCCAGCTACATGCAGCGCGCCGCGCCGGCCATGCAGTACGCCGAAGTACCCGGCGTCGGCCACGCGCCGATGCTGACCGAAGCGCCGGCCCGGCAAGCGATCGAACGCTTCCTGGGACAGGTAGACTGACCCTGTAACCGACCGTACAAATATAAAGCAGCACCCCAACGAGGAGACACGATGCACAAACTGAACACCCTGGCAGCGGCCGTCCTGGCCACGCTCGCGACCACCCTGGCGGCACCGGCCATGGCCGCGGCCGACCTGAAAATCGCCCTCATCGCCGGCAAGACCGGCATCCTGGAAACCTATGCCAAGGAGACCGAAACCGGCTTCATGATGGGCCTGGAGTATCTCACCGGCGGCAAGATGGAAATCAACGGGCGCAAACTGAAGGTGATCGTCAAGGATGACCAGAGCAAACCCGACCTGGGACGCACCCTGCTGGCCGAAGCCTACGGCGACGACAAGGCCGACATCGCGGTCGGCACCACCTCGTCCGGCTCGGCCATTGCCATGCTGCCGGTGGCGCTGGAGTACAAGAAGATCCTGATCATCGAGCCGGCCGTGGCCGACGCCATCACCGGCGACAAATGGAATCGCTACATCTTCCGCACCGCGCGCAGCTCGATGCAGGACGCGCTGGCCGCCGCCAGCACCCTCAAGGCCGGCAGCGTGGCCTTCCTGGCGCAGGACTACGCCTTCGGCAAGGATGCGGTCAAGGCCGGCAAGGAAGCGCTGGCCGCCACCGGCAGCAAGGCCCAGGTGATCCACGAGGAATACGCGGCCCAGAACACGACCGACTTCACCGCCCCGGCCCAGCGCATCTTCGACGCCCTCAAGAACAAGCCCGAGCCGCGCCTGCTGCAAATCGTCTGGGCCGGCCCGAACCCCATGAACAAGCTGGCCGACATGAAGCCCGAGCGCTACGGCATCATATTGTCCCCGGGCGGCAACATCCTGCCGGTGATGAAAACCTGGAAGAATTTCGCCGGCACCCAGGGCACCATCTTCTACTACCATGGCTTTCCGAAGAACAAGATGAACGACTGGCTGGTGGCCGAGCACAGCAAGCGCTACAAGGCCCCGCCCGACATGTTCACCGCCGGCGGTTTCGCCGCCGCCAGCGCGGTGGTCACGGCCTTGACCAAGGCCAATTCGGGCGATACCGAAAAGCTGATCACGGCCATGGAAGGCATGGAATTCGACACGCCCAAGGGCAAGATGAGCTTTCGCAAGGAAGACCACCAGGCCTTGCAGTCGATGTACCACTTCAAGATCAAGAAGGACCAGAAAAACGAGTGGGACCTGCTCGAACTGGTGCGCGAAATCCCGGCCAGCGAGCTGCCGCTACCGGTGAGGAACAAGCGATGACGCCGGCGGCCATGCCGTCGCTGTCGACGCGCGAACTGAGCATCCGCTTCGGCGGGCACGTTGCGGTCAACCAGGTGACTGCCGATTTCTATCCCGGCACCCTGACCGTGATCGTCGGCCCCAACGGCGCCGGCAAGACCACCTACTTCAACCTGATGTCGGGCCAGCTGCCGGCCACCTCCGGCACGGTGCTGCTCGATGGCGCCGACATCACCCGCCATGGCGCGGCCAGACGCACGGCGCTCGGCATCGGCCGCGCCTTCCAGCTGACCAACCTGTTCCCGCACCTGACGGTGAGCGAGAACGTGCGCCTGGCGGTGCAAAGCCGTGCTGGCTTCGGCATGAATATGCGCTCGATGCTGACGCGCTGGTCCAGCCACCTTGACCTGATCGTGCGCGCCGACCGTTACCTGGAGCGCGTCTCCATGGCCGGCCGGCGCGACACGCGCGTGGCCGCCCTGTCGCACGGCGACAAGCGCAAGCTCGAAGTGGCGATTCTCCTGGCCCTGGAGCCGGCGGTCATGATGTTCGACGAACCGACCGCCGGCATGAGCGTGGACGAAGTACCGGTCGTGCTCGACCTGATCCACCAGGTCAAGGCCGAGCGCAACAAGACCATTTTGCTGGTCGAACACAAGATGGACGTGGTGCGCTCGCTGGCCGACCGCATCATCGTCCTGCACAACGGCGCCCTGGTCGCCGACGGCAATCCGGCCGAGGTGATGGCGTCGGCCATCGTCCAGGAAGCCTATCTGGGAACCCCCGAACATGCGTGAAGCCATGCCTGAAACTATCCTTCAACTGAGCGGGGTCCACACCCACATCGGCGAGTACCACATCCTGCAGGGGGTCGACCTGACGGTGCCGCGCGGCGGCCTGTCGGTGCTGCTGGGACGCAACGGCGCCGGCAAGACCACCACCCTGCGCACCATCATGGGCTTGTGGAAAGCCAGCGCCGGCACGGTGCGCTTCAACGGGCACGATATCGCCGCCCTGCCCACGCCCGACATCGCGCAGCTGGGCATCGCCTACGTGCCCGAATCGATGGCCGTGTTTTCCGACCTGACGGTGCGCGAAAACCTGTACCTGGCGGCGCGCAACGGGCCGCTCGACGAGCAGCGGGTCGAGTGGATCTTCGGCTTCTTTCCGGCGCTCAAAAAATTCTGGCACTACCCGGCCGGCAACCTATCGGGCGGACAGAAACAGATGGTGGCCATCGCGCGCGCCATCGTCGAGCCGCGCAAGCTGCTGCTGATCGACGAGCCGACCAAGGGCCTGGCCCCGGCCATCATCCAGAGCCTGATCGCCGCCTTCCGCGAACTCAAGCAGACCGACACCACCATCCTGCTGGTCGAGCAAAACTTCAGCTTCGTCAGGCACCTGGGCGACACGGTCTCGGTGATGGATGACGGGCGCGTGGTCCACGCCGGCGCCATGCGCGAGCTGGTCGAGGACCAGGACCTGCAGCAACGCCTGCTCGGGCTGGCACTGAGCTCCCATCAATGAACCTGCACCCATCATGAACACGGAGACCAACCACGTGACCACGAAATCACCTCCGGTGAGCGGCGCCACCGCGCTGCCCGCCGCCCCGGCCGCATCAGGCGATACCCCGCTGCCGGCGGCGACACGCGACATCGCGCCGCTGCTGCTGGTGCCCGCGCTGATCCTGCTCATGCTGCCGCTGGTGGGCAGCTTTCCCACCTGGGTCACCCTGACCATCGCCGGCCTGGCGATGGGCATGATGATCTTCATCATGGCCAGCGGACTGACGCTCGTGTTCGGCCTGATGGACGTGCTCAACTTCGGCCACGGCGCCTTCGTCTCGGTCGGCGCCTACGCCGCCACCATGGTCCTCATTCCCATGCGCGGCTGGCTCGACGTCGATTCGCTGCTGATCAACCTGGGCGTGCTGGGCCTGGCGATCGCGGTGGCCATGCTCTCCACCGCGCTGCTCGGCTGGGCTTTCGAGCGCATCATCATCGCACCTGTGTACGGCCAGCATCTCAAGCAAATCCTGATCACCATGGGCGGCATGATCGTGGCCGAGCAGCTGATCAACGTGATCTGGGGCGCCGAGCAGATTCCCCTGCCGCTGCCGGCCAGCCTGCGCGGGGCGGTGATGCTGGGCGACGCGGCGGTCGAGAAATACCGGCTGGTGGCGGTCGTGATCGGCCTGCTGGTGTTCGCGGCCATGTTCCTGGTGCTCAACCGCACCAAGATCGGCCTGCTGATCCGGGCCGGCGTCGAAAACCGCGAAATGGTCGAGGCCATGGGCTACCGCATCCGGCGCCTGTTCGTGGCCGTGTTCGCGGCCGGTTCGGCGCTGGCGGGCCTGGGCGGCGTGCTGTGGGGCCTGTACAAGGAAACCCTGAGCGCGGCCATGGGCGGCGAAATCATGGTGATGATCTTTATCGTCATCATCATCGGCGGGCTGGGCTCGGTCGGCGGCTGCTTCATCGGCGCGCTGCTGATGGCCCTGGTAGCCAACTATGCCGGCTTCCTGGCGCCCAAGTTCGCGCTGGTGTCGCACATCATGCTGATGATCGCCATTTTGCTGTGGCGTCCGGCCGGCCTGTTTTCCAACCTGCGCCGTTAAGGAACGACGATGCTCAATCAATTGTTATCCGGCGACCTGCCGCGCAGCCGGGCCTTGTCCGCCACCCTGCTGCTGATCCTGCTGGGACTGGCGCTGGCGCCTTTCCTGACCAGCGGCGCGCGCCCGCTCAACACCGCCGCCACCATCTGCATCTATATCGTGCTGGTGGCTTCCTACGACTTGCTGCTCGGTTACACCGGCATTGTGTCCTTCGCCCACACCATGTTTTTCGGCATCGGCGCCTACGGGGTCGGACTGGGCCTGTCGAGCGGCGAGCCGACCTGGGGCGCGGCCTTCACCGGCCTGCTGCTGGCCCTGCTGCTCACCCTGGTGCTGGCCCTGGTGGTGGGCCTGTTCGCGCTGCGCGTGCGCGCCATCTTCTACGCCATGATCACGCTGGCGGTCGCCTCTTCGTTTGCCGTGCTCGCCTCGCAACTGTCCGACCTGACCGGCGGCGAAGACGGCAAGACCTTCAGCGTGCCGGAATTGCTCACGCCCGGCTTTCGCCTGTTCGAGTCCGACGTGTTCGGGCGCGCCATCGACGGCAAGCTGATCACCTACTACATCGTGTTCACCGGCTGCCTGCTGCTGTTCCTGTTCCTGCTGCGGCTGGTCAATTCGCCCTTCGGACGCGTGCTGCAGGCCATCCGCGAAAACGAGTTCCGCGCCGAGGCGCTGGGCTACCGCACGGTGCTGTACCGGATCTGGGCCAACGTGCTGGCGGCGCTGGTGGCGGCCCTGGCCGGCGCGCTGATGGCGCTGTGGCTGCGCTACGTGGGGCCCAAGACCATGCTCGGCTTCGAGGTGATGACCGACATCCTGCTGATCGTGGTGATCGGCGGCATGGGCACCATGTATGGCGCGGTGGTCGGCGCCACCTTGTTCATCATCGCGCAGAATTATCTCAAGTCGCTGATGGCCGAAGGCTCGGCCGCGCTGGAAGGCGTGCCCTTGCTGGCGCAGGCCCTGCATCCGGACCGCTGGATGCTGTGGCTGGGCGTACTGTTCGTGCTGTCGATCTACTTTTTCCCCTTCGGAATCGTAGGGAAACTGCGTTTGCGAAAGATTGCCGCGCGCGCAGCCGGCAACTGATTGTTTTTCACAGCGTCCCCGCAGCGGCGGGGACGTTGGCTTCCCCTTCAGTTTTCCCTTCTTCCTCACCGGCGGCATCGGCCTCGCCGCGCCTCTTCATTTAAGTTCCCTCCGATTGCCCGAAAACGCGCTTCGCACATTAAGCGCACATCAATGCTGGCGCTTCTTCCACTCCTATCATGGGATCAACCGTGGCCTCGCTGCCTGCCAGCGCGAGTGGAAGTGCCATCCTACTGGCAACTGCTGAAAGAACGACGATGAAACTAGCTCATAAACTGCTTGCCATGGCGACCATCGCCATGGCCGCCGCGCTGCCCGCTGCGTCGCATGCCATCGAACCCATCGTGGTCCTCAACGAACATTTCAACGACATCAGCACCCTGAACGACTGGGCCCTCGACAACAAGAGCATCCCGCCGGGCCAGTCCTGGTCGCAAGGCAACGCCGGCGTGTTCCCGGCCCCCTCCGGGCCAGCCTCGTCCTATATCGCGGCCAATTTCCTGAGCGCGCAGAACGGCATGGGCAGCATCGACAACTGGCTGATCACGCCGGTGGTGAGCCTGATCGGTCCCAGCGAGCTATCGTTTTTCACGCGCTCGGCCAGCGCGTCCGGCTTTGGCGACACGCTCGAAGTGCGCTTTTCCCCGGGCAGCGGCACCGATACCGGCAACTTCAGCACCGTGCTCGGCGTGCTCGGCGGCATATCGGCCTATCCCACGGTCTGGCAGCAGGTCATTTCCAGCCTCGACCATGAAGGCCAGGGCCGTTTCGCCTTTCGTTACTTTGGCGACGCCTCAGCAGCGAACTATATCGGCATTGACGCTGTCGTAGTCACTACGGTGCCTGAACCTGGTACCTACCTGATGCTGCTGGTCGGCTTGGGCAGTCTGGCATTGCTGCGCCGAAGGCAGTTCACCATGAACGAACCCGGGAGATTTTCAACATGTTGAGTAGAACCCTGATCACCTGCTGCGCGCTGGCTGCCTTTTCGATGGCAGCCTCGGCCGCAGCACAAGCGGACGGCATGGCCGTGGTGCGCGACAAGCAAACCGGACAACTGCGTCCGGCCACCGCGGCCGAGCTGCGCGCAATGCAAGGCGACTTGCAGCAACCGCAGATGGCGCGTCCGCAACCGCAGGTCCAGGTGCGTGCCGACGGCACCCGCAGCGCGCCCGTGGGCGATCGCGGCATGGTGTATTCCGTCGTCTCGCGCACGCCCGACGGCAAGCTGGCCCAGCGCTGCGTGGAAGGCGAAGCCGCCGCGCAGCACGCCGCCCACGACCATGCCACGCCAGCGGGGGAGCACGGCAATGAGCAATAAGCGCCCCCTCCTGCGGCGCGCGGCCGCCGCCCTCGCTGTTTTCTGCTGCACCATCGGTAGCGCCCACGCGGCGGCGACCATCACGATCGTCAACACCAACGGGCCCAATGTGGGCTTCAACGATCCCACGCCGGTGCAGCCGGTCGGGGGCAACAGCGGGCGCACGCTCGGGGCGCAGCGCCTCATCGCGTTCCAGCAAGCGGCCGACATCTGGGGCCGCACGCTCACCAGCCCGGTGCCGGTCAGGGTGGCCGCCTCGTTCGAGCCGCTGCCGTGCAACGCCGACGGCGCGGTGCTCGGCGCGGCGGGCGCGGTGGAAGTGTTCAGCAATTTCCCCAACGCGCCCAAGGCCGACACCTGGTATCCGGGCGCGCTGGCCAGCAAGCTGGCGCGCACCGACCTGGCCACGCCGGGCCAGGCGCATATCCAGGCGCGCTTCAACTCGCGCCTCGGCCTGTTCCCCGATTGCATGCCCGGTTCCGGCTTCTACCTCGGGCTGGACCGCAAAGCCGGCGCGCAGATCGACCTGGTTACCGTGTTGCTGCACGAACTGGCGCATGGCCTGGGGTTCCAGAACTTCACCGACGAAAGCACCGGCGAGTTCTTCCTCGGCACGCCATCGATCTGGGATTACTTCCTGGTCGATATCCGCAACAACAAAACCTGGGTCAACATGAAGAATGACGAACGGCGCCTCTCGGCCATTGGCGGCGCCAACCTGTCGTGGAACGGCGAACGCGTGTACAAGGTCACCGCCGAGGTTCTCGCGCCCCAGCCCCAGCTGTTGGTCAGCGGCATGGCGGCGGGCAAGGCCAGCGGCAGCCACGAAGTGGGCGACGCCGCGTTCGGCCCGCAACTGGGGCAAAACGCCGTCACGGGCGAGCTGATGCCCGTGGTCGACCAGCCCAACGGCGGCGGCCTGGCCTGCACCCCGCTCAGCCCGGCCAACGCGATGGCGGTCCGGGGCAATATCGCCCTGGTCGACCGTGGCGCCTGTACCTTCGTTACCAAAGCCCGGATTTTGCAGAACGCCGGCGCGCGCGGCATGGTGGTCATGGAAAACACGGCCGACCCCGTCAGTCCGCTGGGCGGCACCGATCCGGCCGTACGCATTCCGGCGGTGCGCATCGACCGGGCGACGGGCAACCAGCTCAAGTCGGTGATGGTCCGGCGCTCGCGCACGTCGTCGGGCGTGACTGCCAGCCTCGGCGTCGATCCCGACCGGCTCTCGGGCACCGACCTGGTCCGGCGGATACGCATGTACAGTCCGGAAGTGTTTTCGCCGGGCTCGTCGGTATCGCACTATTCGGTCGATACCAGGCCGAACCAGTTGATGGAGCCTTCCATCAGTGCCGACCTGCTGCACGACGTCAACCCGCCGCGCGACCTGACGTATCCGCTGCTGCAGGATATCGGCTGGTGATGCGCGGCTGGTGATGCGCGGCTGGTAAAGCGCGGCTGGTAAAAACGCGGGTGGTAGAACCTGGCTGGTAAAAACGCGGCTGTAAACGCACGACGCGCTCCCTCGGGAGCGCGTCGTGTACCGCGGCATGCCATCTGCCGGTGGCCGGTCGCTGCCAAGGGCAACGACGCTGCAAGGCTTACGCCTTGGCGGCTTTGTCTTTGTCGAACGCGGCGATCCCGTTCATGATCTCTGCCTTGGCATCCTCAGGGCCGCCCCAGCCTTCGACCTTGACCCACTTGCCTGGTTCCAGGTCTTTGTAGTGCTCGAAGAAGTGCTGGATCTGCTGCAGGCGCAGTTCGTTCATGTCTTCCGGCTTTTGCCAGTGCTTGTAGATCGGCAGGATCTTATCGACTGGAACCGCCAGCACCTTGGCGTCGCCGCCGGCTTCGTCGGTCATTTTCAGCACGCCGATGGCGCGGCAACGTACCACCACGCCAGGGATCAGCGGGAACGGGGTGATGACCAGCACGTCGCACGGGTCGCCGTCGTCGGCGATCGTGTTCGGCACATAACCGTAGTTGCACGGGTAGTGCATCGCGGTGCCCATGAAACGGTCAACGAAAATCGCGCCCGATTCCTTGTCCACTTCATACTTGATCGGATCGGCATTCATCGGGATTTCGATGATCACGTTGAAATCATTCGGCACATCGCGGCCGGCGGAGACTTTATTCAAACTCATGGGATATCCTTAGATTGCTGAGGGGGTCAATGGCCGACATTATAACGAAGTTTCACGCTAGCTTGTGCATTGCAGCAAGCGTCGTCGTACGCTGTGCGCGGGAGGATAGACTGGAGAGGGGCAGGAAATCGGCTGGTGAGGGCAAGGAAATCGGCTGGCGAGCGCACAAAAAACGGCGCACTATGCCATAGCGTTAACCTTAAAACCCTCGCCCCCGCGACGGCGGGGGTCCAAGTTCGTCGTTCAGTTGGCTGCTGTGGAAACACCTGGGCGCCCGCCAAGGACCGCCTTGGCGCGGGCGCAACGGTTTTCAAGCCAGCGGCGCGCCATCGATCACAAAATACTCGCCAGCGCGCACTGCCTGAAATGCGCATTGGCTTCTTCCTGCTGGCCGAGCGCTTCGTGCATCTGCGCCAGTTTCAGGTGCGCCTCGCGCACCATGCGCGGCTCGGTCGCGTCCGACAGGGCCTGTTCCAGGTAGCGCTGGGCCTTGCCCCACAGTTTCTGCTTCAGGCACAGCGAGCCGAGCGTGAGCGCCAGTTCGGCATCGGTCGGGCGCTGCTTCATCCACGCTTCGCAATGCTCGATCTGGGCCAGCAGCGCGGGCGAACCCGCCTGTGCGGCCGCGTCGCGGTAGGCGCGCACCACGCGGTCGTCCCAGCCGGCGCGCAACGCTTCCTCGGCGCTGGCGCGCGCTTCGTCGTGCAGGCCGCGTGCATTGAGCGCCGCCGCCGCGCGCGCCGCCACGTAGGGCTTGACCCGGTCGGCGCTCGGTACGGTGGACCACACGCGCAGGATCGATTCGGCATCGTGCGAACTATCGGACAGCAAGGCGTCGTAAGCGAGCTCGCGCAGGCGCGCCGACAGGGCCGGATGCAGCGCCTTGTGCTTGTCGAGCGAACGCACCAGGCGCAGCACTTCCGGCCAGTTCTTGGCTTGCTGGTGCGCCTTCATCGACCATTGCAGCGCGTGGATGTGGCGCGTGCCGCTGGCATTGAGTTCGGCCACGGCGTCGAGCGCCGCCTGCGGCTGGTGATCGTCGACCAGCAGCTCGGTCATGGTCATCAGGCGTGCGGTTTTAAGCGTGTTGTCGTGCACCACGCCGGCCAGCCAGTTGTCGCGCCGCGCGCCCTGGCGCATGCGGTGCGCGGCGCGGGCGCCGATCAGGGCGGCGATGCCGGCGTTTTCCGGCAGTTCGGCGGCGCGCATGGCGGCTTTTTCGGCATGCCCGAAGCGGCCCTCGAACAGGGCCTTGAGCGCATCGCGCAAGCCCTTGTTGCCATCGCGCTCGCGCTTGCGCTGGCGGTAGGCGGCGACCCGGCCCGGCATGCCGACCGTGGCGCGCAGGGCGCGCAGCAAGGCGTACATGACGAGGAACAGCAGTACCACGACCACCACGAAGAAATTGAGCGACATGTCGATCCGGTGCGGCGGGTAGAAAAACACCACGTTGCCCGGATTGTAACGTGCCGTCACGGCAATGCCGATGGCCGCGGCCATCAGCGCGACTAACCAGAGAAGAAGACGCATGTTATGGCTTCGCTTTGTAGTTGCGCACGGCGTTCAGGCTGTCGGACAGGGACGGCATCTCGATCGCCAGATTGCTGGCCTGGACCTGGCGCAGCAGCGCTTGCGCGGTCTGGGTGGTGCCGGCGCGCGTGTCGAAATACTTGGCGAGGGCGTCCTGCGCCGCCACCAGGTCGTTGCGGAAGGCCACTTCATTGCGTGCCAGCAGCGCCATGCGCGCGTTCAGCAGGCGCAGCTTGACGTTTTCGCGCACGAAATAAGTTTCCGACGGCGAGAGCATCAGCGCTTCGGGCGTATCGACGCGGCGCACGCGGATCAGCTGGCGCATTTCATCCCACATTTCGCCGGTCCAGCTCTGCCACACGTCCTGCACCCGCACCAGCATCGACTCCCTGACCGGGGCCGCAGCGGCCGTCGTGGCGGAAGCGGTGCCCGCTTTCGGCGCCACCGGGGCCGCCGCTGCCTTGACCGGCTTGGCCGGCAGGGCCGGCTTTTCGTCGGCCAGCATCGGCAGGGTATTGACCTGGGTAATCACGTTGTCGAGGCGCAGCGCGACGCCGGTCAGGTCCAGCGCCGGCAGGGCCTTGAGCTTGTCGATATCGCCCGCAATCGCGCGCCGGATCGTGATGAATTGCGGCTTGTCCGAGCGCGACAGCGAACGGTCGGCGTTTTGCAGCGCGATCAGCGCACCCTGCACATTGCCGGCCAGCTGCAGCTGCTGGCTGGCGGTCGAGAGCACCTGTTCGATTTCAGCCAGCGCCCATTCGTCGCGGTTCTTCGACAAATCCTGGTACAGCTGTTCCAGCGCCAGTTGCTGGCTCTGGGCTTCGAGCTGGCGGTTTTCCAGCAGACTGACCTTGGCCTGCAAATCCCTGGCCTGGTCCTGCACCGTGCGCACCAGCGTGCTGGTTTCGGTATTGACCACTTCACCCTTTTGCAGGCGGTTGGCCATTTCCATGCGCAACTTGAGCAGATTGCTGCGCGTCGACCAGGCGTGCGCGGCCAGCAGCAGCGCCAGCAGGATCACTACCACCGTCATCGGACGCTGCAGGATTTCAGTCATGCTGTCGCCGCCGGACGAGCGCGCGCGCCCGCCCGCCGGCTCGTTATATTTGTCGGCATGGGGAGCAGCACCGGGTGCTGCATTGTGTTCAGGTAATGTAGGCAATTCGTTCATGCTCGTGATTGTAACGCGGCAAGCAGACGTTCGTCGCCTGATCCGCACAGCGTCAAATGGCGCAGGCCCAAGCTGCTTGCCGTTTCGGCAATACGGGCATGCGGCACGATCAGATGCTGTTGTTGCATTTTTTCCACAAGGGCGGGATCGCCCATCTCCTTTACCAGCGCCACCAGCCCGCGCAGCGCCTCGGAACTGGTGACGATCCAGTCGTTGTCGCCTTCCATCAGCGCGCGCAGCTGCTGCGCCAGGGCGGGCGTCAAGGCCGGCACATTGCGCCGGTAGGCCGCCACGGTCGTGACCAGCACGCCGGCCGCGCGCAGGCCGTCGGCCATCAGTTCGCGCCCGCTTTCACCGCGCACGATCAGCACCTTCTGGCCGGCCAGGGCCGCCAGGTCGAGCGTCTCGAGCAGGTTTTCCGAGTCGCTGCGGGCCGGGTCGCGCGGGCTGACGATGGTCGCCGTATGATGATTGATGCCATGCCGTTCCAGCGCGGCGCGGCTGCCCTCGCCCAGCACCGCCAGCGTCACCCAGGCCGGCCACACGCCGATGTGGGCAAACGCCGCATCGATCGCGTTGGGCGACACGAACGCCACCATGGCGCAATCGTGCATGCCGGCCAGCGCCGCCTTGAGCGGACCCTGGTCCTCCAGCGCCGCGATCTCCAGCAGCGGCAGCAGCACCGCCTCGCGCCCGAGCGCCCTCACCTGCTCGGCCAGCGCGCCGGCCTGCGCCAGCGGACGGGTGATGATGACCGCGTCAGGCATCGGCGGCGATATCGGCCTTGCAGGCGGCCAGGATGGCGCGCGCATCCTGGGTGTCGAGCAAGTCCGACACCTGCTGCCCGAGCAGTTCCGGGGCATCGGCCGGGCCGCGCAGTTCGGCGTGCGCGCTGCGCTTGCCGTCGGGCGTGGCGACCATGGCGCGCAGGTGCATCACGCCATCGTCGATGGTGGCGAACGCCGCCAGCGGAATCTGGCAGCTGCCGCCGAACACCTTCGATACCTTGCGCTCGGCCGCGACGCGCTGCGCGGTCGGCAGGTGGTTCAGCGGCGCCAGCACGGCGCGCAGGTCGACCCCATTGGTGCGGCCCGACACGATTTCAATCGCCATCGCGCCCTGCCCGGCCGCCGGCAGCGAATGCTCGGGGTCCAGCAGCGAACGGATGCGCTGCGGCAGTCCCAGGCGCTTGAGGCCCGCGGCAGCCAGGATGATGGCGGCATACTCGCCGCGATCGAGCTTGCCCAGGCGCGTATCGAGATTGCCGCGCAGCGGCTTGATCACCAGGTGCGGATGGCGCGCCGCGATCAGCGACTGGCGCCGCAGGCTGCTGGTGCCCACCACCGCGCCCGGCGGCAGTTCGTCCAGGCTGCCGAAGTCGTTCGACACGAACGCATCGCGCGGGTCTTCCCGTTCCAGCACGGCGGCCAGCTCGAAGCCTTCCGGCAGATCCATCGGCACGTCCTTGAGCGAATGCACGGCCAGGTCGGCGCGCCCTTCGGCCATCGCCACCTCGAGTTCCTTGACGAACAGCCCCTTGCCGCCGACCTTTGATAAAGTGCGGTCGAGGATCTGGTCGCCCCGCGTGGTCATTCCCAGAATCTCGATGCTGCACTGCGGATATAATAAAGATAATTGCGCGCGAACATGCTCAGCCTGCCACATGGCGAGCCGGCTTTCGCGCGAAGCGATAATGAGCTTGGAGGGCTGCTGATTCAATTCAGTTGCTTTCAAAACGGATTCTTTCACTGTCGTAAAACCTCAAACCGGTTATGGCAGTCATCGGCACATGCATAAGATCACAAATTTTATCATGCGTCCCCTTTGCAGAACCTGGCCAGAAGCCTTTGCACCAACTTTCACTCTGTGGTCCAACATGGTAAATTTATCTGCTGCACAAGAAAACCCTCCAGTCCTCGACAAGGACGCTCCGCTGAAAGAAGATATCCGCCTGCTCGGCCGCCTGCTCGGCGACGTGCTGCGCGACCAGGAAGGCGAAGCCGTCTTCGATGTCGTCGAGACCATCCGCCAGACCGCGGTGCGTTTCCGGCGCGAGGACGACGCCCAGGCCGGCGAGGACCTGACCGCCCTGCTGCACAAGCTCACGCGCGAGCAAACCATTTCGGTGGTGCGCGCGTTTTCGTATTTTTCGCACCTGGCCAACATCGCCGAGGACCAGCACCACATCCGCCGCCGCCGCGCCCACCTGCTGGCCGGCTCGGCCCCGCAACAGGGCAGCGTGAGCTTCGCGCTGTCCAAGCTGAAAGCGGCCGGCGTGGGCAGCGACACCGTGCGCACCTTTTTCGGCGACGCCCTGATCGCGCCCGTATTGACGGCCCACCCGACCGAAGTGCAGCGCAAGAGCATCCTCGACGCCGAGCATGACATCGCGCGCCTGCTGGCCGAACGCGACCTGCCGCTCACCCCGCGCGAACGCGTGGCCAACATGGCCCTGCTGCACGCGCGCATCGCGACCCTGTGGCAAACGCGCATGCTGCGCTACTCCAAGCTGACCGTGGCCGACGAAATCGACAACGCCCTGTCCTACTACCGCATCACCTTCCTGCGCGAATTGCCCGGCCTGTACGACGACATCGAGGAAGAAATCGCCGCGCATTATCCCGACAGCGCCGCGCTTGAAAGCGACAACTCGTATGTGCAGATGGGCAGCTGGATCGGCGGCGACCGCGATGGCAACCCGAACGTCAACGCCGGCACCATGCAGCACGCGCTGGTGCGCCAGGCTACCACCATCCTCGATTTCTATCTCGACGAAGTGCACGCGCTCGGCGCAGAGCTGTCGATTTCGACCCTGATGGTGGGCGCCAGTCCGGCCCTGCAAGCGCTGGCCGACGCCTCGCCCGACCAGTCGCCGCACCGCAGCGACGAGCCATACCGGCGCGCCCTGATCGGCATTTACGCGCGCCTGGCCGCCACCGCCCGTTCGCTGGGCGCGACCAACATCCTGCGCAAGGAAGTCGGCCACGCCGCGCCTTACCTGGACGCCACCGAATTCTGTACCGACCTGCAGGTGCTGGCCGACTCGCTGCGCGCCCATCACGGCCAGCTGCTGGTGCGCCCGCGCCTGGCCACGGTGCAGCGCGCCGCCGCCATCTTCGGCTTCCATCTGGCTTCGCTCGACATGCGCCAGACCTCCGACGTGCATGAACGCGTGCTGGCCGAACTGTTCGCCGGCGCCGGCGTCGAAGCCGACTACACCAGGCTCACCGAAGAGCAAAAGGTGCAGCTGCTGCTGGCCGAACTGGCGCAACCGCGCCTGCTGTATTCGCCGTACGCCGAATTGAGCGAGGAAACCGCGTCCGAACTGGCGATCCTGCGCGCGGCCAAGGATATCCGCCAGCGCTACGGCAAGCGCGCCATCCGCAACTACATCATTTCGCACACCGAGACCGTGTCCGACCTGCTCGAAGTGCTGCTGCTGCAAAAGGAAACGGGCCTGCTGCGCCCGCGCGAGAAGCAGCTCGACGCCATGGTCATCCCGCTCTTTGAAACCATTCCCGACCTGCAGCGCGCGGCCGGCATCATGAACGAGTGGATGGCGCTGCCGCTGGTGAAAGAACTGATCGCGCACCAGGGCCAGCTGCAGGAAGTCATGCTCGGCTACTCGGACTCGAACAAGGATGGCGGCTTCCTGACGTCGAACTGGGAGCTGTACAAGGCCGAAATCCACCTGGTCAAGGTGTTCGCCGACGCCGGCGTCAAGCTGCGCCTGTTCCATGGCCGCGGCGGCACGGTCGGCCGCGGCGGCGGACCGAGCTACGAAGCGATCCTGGCGCAGCCGCCGGGCACCGTCAATGGCCAGATCCGCCTGACCGAACAGGGCGAAATCATCGCCTCCAAGTTCTCGAACGCCGAAATCGGCCGCCGCAACCTGGAGCTGCTGGTGGCCGCCACGCTCGAAGCGAGCCTGATGCCGCACGCCGCCGAAGGCGCCAAGGCCAGGCAGCTGGGCGGCTTCGAGGCCATCATGGCCGACCTGTCCGAGCGCGCCTACAAGGCTTACCGCAACCTGGTCTACGAAACGCCGGGCTTCACCGACTACTTTTTCTCGGCCACGCCGATCGCCGAAATCGCCGAACTCAATCTCGGTTCGCGTCCGGCCTCGCGCAAGTCGACCAAGCGCATCGAAGACTTGCGCGCCATTCCGTGGGGGTTCTCATGGGGCCAGTGCCGCCTGCTGCTGCCGGGCTGGTACGGCTTCGGTTCGGCCATCACGCAATGGGTCGAGGAAGGCGACCGCGATGCGAAGATCGCGACCCTGCAAGCCATGTTCAAGGAGTGGCCGTTTTTTGCCACGCTGCTGTCGAACATGGACATGGTGCTGGCCAAGACCGACCTGGCGATCGCCTCGCGCTACGCGGGCCTGGTGGCCGACGTGGAACTGCGCGAGCGCATCTTCAAGCGCATTTCGGCCGAACACGGCACCACCCTGCGCTGCCTGGAGATGATCACCGGCGCGCACGAACGCCTGGCCGGCAATCCGCTGCTGGCGCGCTCGATCCAGAACCGCTTCGCCTACCTCGATCCGCTCAATCACTTGCAGGTCGAGCTGATCCACCGCCACCGCGCGCTGTCGGGCGAGCCGGACAAGGTCGACGAGCGGGTCCACCGCGGCATCCACCTGTCGATCAACGGCGTGGCCGCCGGCCTGCGCAATACGGGTTAAGCCCCGGGGCGGCGCGCCGGCATGGCGCGCCGCCCGCTTGTCACTTGCAGTTCTCGGCGACGCGTTGCTCGGCCTGCGCGATCTCCGCCGCCCGGCGCCTGGCATCGGCGACCTGCAAGGCCCCCTTGCCATCGGGGACAATCATTTTTTCAGAATCCTTCAGCACGCTCACATTCTTGCGATAGATCTCGCACATGCGCACGCGCATGCGTTCGTTGAAGGCCGCCATGTCCGCCTGCTCGGGCGACACCGGATCTTTCTTCGGCACGGCGGCGCTGGCGGCCTTCTGCACGGGCGCCGCCATTTTCTGCTCGCGCGCCCCCTGCTCCGGGGCGCAAGGCGTACTTTGATAGGTCGTGCGGCCGCTGGCGTCCGTGCACTTGATGACCTGTGCCTGAGCGATGCCGTGCGCAGCGGAGAGGATCAGGGCGACGTAAAGCGGACGTTCAATCATGGTGGCTATCTGGCTCAGGCAGGCGTGGAAGGGGGAATGTGCCGTAAAGTCTGGCAGCAAACCACCTTTTGGGCAATCGACAAATTTCTATGAGGCAATTTACCAACACGCCGCGCCCGGCATGCACGGGGCATACGCCCGATTCGCTTGTCTAATACAAATAATGCTGCTTCCCAAAAGCTGGCATAGAATGAACTGACCAACAACCTGACTGAACCACGAGGGGTGTGCGCATGAAAACGTGGAGCGTGGAGTCGCTTTGCCTGACCGTAGCCGCCATCGTCCTGATCCTGGCGTCGGTGGTGGCGCTGATTGCCCTCAGCGATGCGCATGCCGTGCCCCGATGGCTGTTCTCGCTCACCATTGCGCTGGCCGGCGCCGCCCTGGTGGTCAGCCTGCGCATACGGGCGTTGGCCATGGCGCGCAACAGCGCGCAGAGCCGCTACCGCCACTTCATCGACACCGCCCACGAAGGCGTCTGGACGCTCGATAGTCAATCCAACACCACCTTTGCCAATGCCCGCCTGGCCCAGATGTTCGGCGCCACCCCCGGCACCCTGGTGGGCCGGTCGATGCGCGACTTTCTGGGCGACAATCCCCGGCGCGACCTGGACGAAATGATCAGCAGCGATGCCGCCCATGTCGGCTTCACCCACGACCTGTCGTACCGGCGGGTGGACGGCAGCATCGGCTGGGCGATTGTGAGCGGGCGGCCGATGCTGGGCGACGACGGCATGGCCGAGGGCACCTTGCTGATGCTGACCGACATCACCGAACGCAAGGCGGCCGAGCTGGAACTGGCGGCGGTGCAGATCGGGCTGGAAGTGCGCATCCGCATGCGCACGGCCGAGCTGGAGCGCAGCAACGCCCAGTTGCGTATCGAGGTGGCCGAGCGCCAGATGGCCGAAAATGCGCTGGCCGAGTCCTTCCGCGAGCTGCGCCAGCTCAGTTCCCATCTTGAAACGATCAAGGAAGAAGAGCGCAAGCGCATCGCCAAGGGCATCCACGACGAGCTGGGGCAGAACCTGATGGCGCTCAAGATCGATGTGGAGATGCTGCACGCGCGCGCCGGCCTGCGCCATCCCCTGCTCAAGCGCAAGGTCGGCGACGTGCTCGACACCATCGACCTGACCATCCGGTCGGTGCGCGCGATCATGAACGACCTGCATCCGAGCACCCTGGAACTGGGTTTGCCCGCGGCGGCGGAGTGGCTGGTGCAGCAATTCGAAAAACGCAGCGGCATTGCCACCTCGCTGACGGTGAGCGAGGGCGAAGGACCGCCGCCGGACAGCCATCGCACCGAAGTCATTTTCCGCATCATCCAGGAGTGCCTGCTCAATATCTTGCGGCACGCCAAGGCGACCCATGTGGACGTGGGGCTGGAAATCGGCATGGAATACCTGACCATTACCATCGTCGACAATGGCGTGGGCATGGGGCCGGGAGATGCGGCCAAGGTGGCCTCGTTCGGGCTGCGCGGCATCCGCGAGCGGGTCGATGTGTTCGGCGGGCAGATGGTGATCGACAGCCGGCCGGGCGGCGGCACGACCCTGGCCATGATGATCCCGCTGGAAAGCCACGAGACGGAAGCTGGATTGGCGTAAATACAACGATTCAAAAAATATAAGGGATCGATCGCGGCAGTGTAAAAAACGTATGTACAATGAGCCCGGATAGAACAGGTGCGACAGGTTCGGCCTGGTTTATTGACTACCCCTGTTTGCGCGTCCGGGCTTCCGGATGCGCATTTTTTTGGGCGTTGCTACCGCTCATACCATCGCTCCCGCGCCAAGGCGGCACTCGGCGGGAGCGCATGCGCCCCCCCCAAGTTCAGTGAGTCGCCTGTGGCTGCGTTCGCAGTGATCGTCAGGAAACACCACCAATGTCATCGGCATTACGCACGACAGTGTCAGGAAGTGCGCCTCAGGCGTATCCCACGCCCAAGGTTCGGGGCAATACACGCATACCCTATTCAACAAGGCGATAATCACCAGAAGTGCGCTAAACTGGTCTCAGTATCCAACCAAAATGAGGTGCCCTATGACAGACCCGGTGAAGCCGCTTGGTCGATCTCGTTGGAAGCGACTGAGAGGTGAGGCCACAACGCCCTCACGCCAGATGCTTCGTGATACGTCGGTCGAAGTGAACGACATTACGGTGCTTTCGGACAAGGGACGGCTCGTCATCAAGATGAAGGAGGCAGCTACCGGCCGAACTGTCATTTTGGGCGGACTGATCGGCAACATTTATCGCAACCGAATCCAGGACGCAATCAAAAAGAGGCATAACGTGAGGCTCGAAGCTCAGGCGCCCGCTGTTGCTGAACCCGTTCAGTCGCCAGACTTGGCGAAGTTCATGAGCGCTTTTGGCAGCCTCAAAGGAAAGGGCGTATTCGGCGATGACTCTGTGGAGTTCCAACGAGAAATGCGCGAAGAATGGCGATAGCATTAATTGATACAAACATCGTTATCGACTTCTTCAACGGGGTGCCCAATGCAAGGAAAGAGCTCTTGTACTACACGGACATCGCGGTAAGCAACATCACATATATGGAATTCGCTATTGGGCTTCGACGAGACGTTGGTCAGGGAACGATAACGACTGCGGAGTTTGCTGATTCGATGGCGAAGCTCGCCGGCCTTCTGGTCATCCAGATCAATCAGAAAATCACTGACAAGGCGATCGATATCAGGGCCAACAGCATTCTCGGCCCAAACAAGGGGATCAAACTGCCTGACGCCCTCATTCTCGCTACTGCGGAATCGGAGGGGCGATACATGGTCACGCGTGATGTGATGGGGTATGCCAGTCCATTAATGCGTATTCCGTATCAGCTCAGCGACCAAGGAATATTGGACCTGGAACTGCCACAACCGAGATAACGAGATCGAGCTTCGCCATGGTTAGTAGCGCAAGCCGCTGTTTTGGTTCGATGCGCGAGCGGGGAGCTTTGGCGAGAACGTAAAAAAACCGTGCACACCCCAAAGGGTGGACACGGCCTTGTTCCCCATCGCATCGGCCAACGGCCGACGCAACAAGCGCATTTTAATTAATGGTTGTGCAGGAAGCTCTTGAGCTTGTCCGAACGCGACGGCTGGCGCAGCTTGCTCATGGCCTTCGCTTCGATCTGGCGAATCCGCTCGCGCGTCACGTCGAACTGCTTGCCCACTTCCTCCAGCGTGTGGTCGTTCGACATTTCAACACCGTAGCGCATACGCAACACTTTGGCTTCGCGCGGGGTCAGCGAATCGAGCACTTCCTTGATCACATTGCGCATCGATGCATGCAGCGCGGCATCGAGCGGCGCCAGGGTCGCATTGTCTTCGATGAAGTCGCCCAGCTGCGAATCGCCATCCTCGCCCATCGGCGTTTCCATCGAAATCGGCTCTTTCGCGATCTTCATGATCTCGCGAACCTTGTTCTCCGGCATTTCCATCTTCAAGGCCAGGGTCGCCAGGTCCGGCTCGCTGCCCGTTTCCTGCATGATTTGACGCGAAATGCGGTTCATCTTGTTGATCGTCTCGATCATGTGCACCGGCACGCGGATGGTGCGCGCCATGTCGGCGATCGAACGCGTGATGGCCTGGCGAATCCACCACGTTGCATACGTGGAGAACTTGTAGCCGCGACGGTACTCGAACTTGTCGACCGCCTTCAACAGACCGATATTGCCTTCCTGGATCAGATCGAGGAACTGCAGGCCGCGGTTGATGTACTTCTTGGCGATCGAAATCACCAGACGCAAGTTGGCAACCGTCATCTCGCGCTTGGCGTGGCGCGCGCGCTTTTCGCCGGCGGCCATCTGCTTGTTGATCTTGCGCAGGTCAGCCAGCGGCAGCGCCACGCGTGCCTGCAGGTCGATCATGCGCTGTTGCAGTTCCTTGATCGCCGGTACGTTACGGCTCAGTACCACGCTGTACGGATAAGCGCAGTCGACTTCGCGGTCGACCCATGCCAGGTCCGTCTCGTTGCCCGGGAAGACCTTGATGAAGTGGGCGCGCGGCATGCCGCAACGGTCCACGCAGATCGCCAGCACGGCTTTTTCGATATGGCGCACTTCATCCATCTGGCCGCGCAGGGTGTCGCACAGCTTCTCGACGACCTTGGCGGTGAAGCGGATGCCCAGCAGCTCGTTGGAAATGACTTCCTGCGCCTTGACGTAGTTCTTGGTGCCGTAGCCATCCTTCTCGAAAGCCTTGGCCATCTTGTCGAATTCGACTTCGATGATCTTGAACTTGTCGAGCGCGTTCTTGCGCAGCTGGACCAGCTGTTCGGCCGAGAAGCCCGCCGCGCCGCCATTGGCGTCGCCGTCTTCTTCCTCGACTTCTTCTTCCTCTTCTTCGTCATCGTCCGACGGCGCCGCGTGCACCACGGGCGCGGCCGGGGCCGAGCTCTCGTTGTGGTCCACGAAACCATCCACCACTTCGTCGACCTTGAGGTCGTCGTTGGCGATCTTGTGCGACAGCGCGATGATCTCGGCGATCGTGGTCGGGCAAGCCGAAATGGCCTGGACCATGTCTTTCAGGCCGCCTTCGATGCGCTTGGCGATTTCGATCTCGCCTTCGCGCGTGAGCAGCGCCACCGCGCCCATTTCGCGCATGTACATGCGGACCGGGTCGGTGGTGCGGCCGAAGTCGGAATCGACCGTCGACAGCGCCGTCGCCGCAGCCGCTTCGACTTCATCGTCGCTGGTGGCAGTGGCGACCGTGTCGGTCAGCAGCATCATTTCGGCGTCGGGAGCGCGCTCGTAGACGGCGATGCCCATGTCGTTGAACGTGGCGATGATGCCTTCGACCGCTTCCGGATCGATGATGTTTTCCGGCAGTTGATCGTTGATCTCCGCATAGGTCAGGTAGCCGCGCTCCTTGCCCATGTTGATCAGGTTCTTGATCTGCTGGCGGCGCCGTTCCATGTCCGCTTCCGACGCTTTCGGGTCGGCGGCCAGCATGCCGTTCACGCCGCCCTTGGCCTTGCGTTCCTTGGCTTTCGAAACCGCTTTCAGCTCGGCGCGTTCGACCGCGTTGAGCGCGGCGACTTCGTCGTTCTCGGGCGTGAATTCGCTTGGCTTGCGGCCGCGGCGGCCCGGTACCTTGACCGATGGCAGCAGGTAGCCGGACGTGTCGATCGCGGCCAGCGCGGCGGCGTCGGTGGTCTGGCTGACGGCCTGGCCGGCGGTCTGGATCATGGTCGGTTCCGGATCCATTTTCTTGACGGCGGTGCGCGCTTTCGGCGCCACTTTCATGCCCGGCACCAGATCGGCGTGGACTTCGGCGGCCAGGTCGGGACGCGCGGCCAGCTTGGAGCGCTTGCGCACCACGACCGGCACGGCGGCGCCGTCCTCGGGCGCCGCTTCGGCGGCGTACGATACTGCGTCCTGGGCTACGTCCTGCATGGCCTCGGCGGGCATGCCCACTTCGACCTGCTCGACCGGATCGGCGGCAGCCATCACCGCGGCCAGGCGCGAACCCTTCTTGACCACCGTCACCTTGGCCGCCGCTTCCGTTTCGAGGAAGTAGGAGGTCGCGGTTTTCGGCACAGCCAGCTGGGCGCTGCTTTTACGCGGCGCTTTGGTGGCGGTCAGGGTTAAGGTCTTAGCGGTGTTCTTCATTAAAACTCCAGTCAATAATCCACCCGAGCCCGGCGTACCGCGCTCGATGGAACGTGTATCAGGATGGCCCTAGCTAAGGGCGATGTAGCCGAATTGCAAGCACGACCGACTGCTTCGGTAGCCCAGGCGGGCGTTCCCCGTGCGGGGTTGCAGTGGTGCGTGTGCTATGATCAAAATGGCGCTATGCATGGCGGAACGAAAAAAAGCCCGTGGCAAAACGGGCTTGAATCTATTTTTCAGATGAAGAATAGAGGAGACAGTCACTATTATGCACCAACGCAAGATATTGCGATAATTGATATATCGAATACCAGATATAAGCCAAAGATATAATCCTGGCTCACCCCGCCGGTGCCGTGACGCCCTCTTCCTACTGACTGAACCTTCTGCGCTTCGTCAACCCGCGCGCAGGGCAAGAGGTGGATGATACACGATTTCCCGCTCTTCCGCACATGTGCGGATGGGTCCAAAGCGAATAAAATCCCCGCACGCGCCTATGGCCGCATGCTATCCTTCCGGTTCCAGCTCTTACAATGAAGTCAATGAATACAACTAGTCTTGCCGCCGAGTCCGCGGACGTTCCCGTCACCGCGCCAGCTCCAGCACCCGCGGTCACCGCTCCGGCACCCGCGCAAAGCGCGCGCTCCCTGCTCAAGCAATTGCAACAACAGTTCCCTGCTTTCCGCGACTGCCTGCCCCTGGCCATCGGCATCGACAAGCAGCTTCTGGCGCGCGTTCCCGGCCTGGACCGCAAGACCATGCGCGCCGCGCTGGGCATCCACACGGGTTCCCTGCGCTACCTGCGCGCGATGGAAAAAGCCACGGTACGCTACGACCTCGACGGCGTGGCCGGCGCGGAAGTGACCGACATCCACCGCACCCACGCCAAGGAAACCCTGCAGCAGCGCTTCAAGAAAGAAGCCGAGCGCAAGAAGGCCGAACGCGACGCCGCGCAAGCGGACGAAGCGAACCGCCTGCGCCAGGAAAAGCTGCTCCAGCTCGCCTCCAAGTTCTCGCGCAACGGTTGATTTCGGCCGTTATGACGACCGATCCGGACGCGCTGCTGCCGCCTTACGACGGCATCAAGCTGGCCGACGTGCGCATGGTCAAGTCCGACCAGGATGCGGCCGACGCGCTGGCGGCGCTCTCTTCCACGGACGTGCTCGGCTTCGATACCGAATCGAAGCCGACCTTCCTCAAGGGAGAGCAGTCGACCGGCCCGCACCTGGTGCAGCTGGCAACCGACGAGGTCGCTTACCTGTTCCAGATCGGCGCCAAACCGTCCGTCGAGGTGCTCAAGGCCGTGCTCGAATCGAAGACCATCCTCAAGGTCGGTTTCGGCCTGAAGGATGACCTGCTGCGCCTGCAAAGCAAGCTCGGCATCGACACCCATAATGTGCTCGACCTGTCGAACGCGCTGCGCAAGGGCGAACGCAACACCCTCGGCGCCAAGACCGCGGTGGCGCGCTTCTTCGGCCAGAAGCTGCAGAAATCCAAAAAGATCACCACCACCAACTGGTCCCTGCCGCGCCTGAGCGACAAGCAGATCCTGTACGCCGCCGACGATGCCCATGTGGCCCTGCGCGTGTACCGGCGCTGGCGCTCGGATCAGGCGGCGGCCAAAAGCGCCCCCTGACCGCCGGCCCGCCGCGCGCGGGCCTCGGCCGTATTTTCCCATCGCTTGCGCATCACTTGCCCCAGTTACCAACCTGGCAAGGATCCTTCTCGCTCTTGGGAATGCGGCGCAGCGAGAGCGGCTCCACGATCGCGGTATAGGCATATGTCGGATTGACGACGTTGGCGTACGCGTGCGACAGCAAGACGAGCGGATCGCCCGATTCGCCGACCAGCACCTTGTCGGTCTTGTAGACGCACATCTCGCGCAAATCCAGGTACTTATTGGTGTTCATGGTCCAGAAATCCGGCGGCAGGCAACGCAGCTCGACGCCGTTGACGGTGCCACCGGAAGGCAGCAAGCGGGAAGAAAGGGCCCCGAATTTAGCGCAAAATCATTCAAAAATCATAAGGCCAGAAAAATGTCCGGCTTCCCTCAGCGCGCACGCACGCGCGCCACCGCTTCGATCTCAATCAAGGTCTCGGGCGACGCCAGCGAAGCGACGCCGATACCGGTCAGCGCCGGGCGCGATGCGCCGAAGTACCTGGCGATCACGGGAAGCAGTTTGTCCATGTGTTCGCCCAGCTCCCCCCGGACATACACGCGCAGCTGCAGGATATTGTCGACCGACGAGCCGGCCGCTTCCAGCACGGTCAGCAGGTTTTTCACCGCACTGTCGGCCTGCGCTTCGATGCTGCCATGTTTAACCTGGTAATTGGCATCCCAATCGACCTGTCCCGAGACGAAGACCAGGCCACTGGCGGCATCGACCGTGGCCTGGGACATGCCGAACGGCGCGCCATCGTACAAGGCGGCGGGATTGATATGTTTGATATGCATGAACGACCTCACTGAAAGAATGAGGTGGCAGTATGCTGGCGCGCTCCGGGCTCATCAATCACGCCAGGCTTGTAAGCGATACAAGCACAAGCATGGTCATCGGTGAGCCGGTGCGCCTGCGGCCAGCAAATGCCTCACTCGCCCGAGCAGCCAGCGCATGAAGGCATCGTTTTTTGCGCTCGGATGGTAGGCCGCCACCACTTCGTATCCCGGCGGGTATTTTTCGAGCGGGATGTCGAACAAGCCGTCGGCGGGCAGCAGGCGCGATGGCAGAAAAGCCACCATGTCCGATTGCTTCAGAAACTCCTGCGCCATGAAGAAGGACGGCGCGGAGAGCACCACGTTGCGGCGCAGCCCCTGCCGTTCGAACCACGCGTCCGCCGACCCTTTAAAACTGCCGGTGCCGGGCGACGTGACAATGAAATCGCGTTCGATCAGCGTCGCCAGCGGCATGGCCTGCCCCGTCAGCATGGCGCTGTCGGCCGACACGCAGCGGTATTGTTCAATGAACAGCGGCTCCGATATCAGGCCCACCGGAACGTAGCCGTCGACGGTGAACGTCAGGTCGATGTCGCCCTGATGCATCTTCGCGGTCAGGTGGTTGACCTCGATGTCCACCACGATGATTTTCACCCTGGGTGCGGACACGCGCAAATCGCGGATCAAGCCGTTCACGATCACTTTTTGCGTGTAATCGGTCGCGCAGATCGAGAGCGTCCTGCTGATCGTGTCGGGCGTTACCGAATCCGGCAGCGGAATGGCGTTGATCCGCACCAGCACCTGATGAATATGCGGTTCGATCAGTTTGGCGTACGGCGTCGGCGCCATGCCGTGTCCGGTACGGACAAACAGCGGGTCGCCCAGGATCTGCCTCAGTTTCTTCAACTGCAGGCTGATCGCCTGCTGCGACACGCCCAAATGCTCGGCCGCCGCCGACAGTTTGCCGAGCTTGTACAAGGCATCCAGGATTCTTAAATGCGTGATCTCCAGCTTGTCGATCATGAACGATATTCCCGCCTCTTTTCAATGGCGCCGTCCGGCGCTGATCCGCTTTTTCGCCGCGCACTGCACCTGTCGTGCCCTGCCCCGACGCGCTATGATGCTGTCACCGGTTACCTTATCAGAGAATCATCCATGCGAAACACCCTCACCAGCACAGTCGTGCTTGGCGCGCTTGCGTTCGTCGCAATGGCAGCGGCCCCGCTGCACGCGGCCGAGCGCCCCGCCGTCCTGCCGGACACCATGCAGCAGCGCCTGCTCGCCTGCGCCTCCTGCCACACCAAGAAGGACGTCAACGACGCCTTCTTCCCGCGCATTTCCGGCAAGCCGGCCGGCTACCTGTACAACCAGCTGGTCAATTTCCGCGAAGGCCGGCGCCAGTTTCCGCTGATGACCTACATGGTCGACTACCTGCCCGACGCTTACCTGCGCGAGATCGCCGACCACTTCGCCAGCGAACACCTGCCGCCGGTGCCGGCGCGCGCCAGCGCCAGCTCGCCTGCCGTGCTCGCGCGCGGCCGCCAGCTTGCCATGCAGGGCGACCCCGCCATCAAGGTGCCCGCCTGCATCGCTTGCCACGGCGAGAAACTGACCGGCGTGACGCCATCGATTCCCGGCCTGGTCGGCTTGCCGCCCGATTATCTCACCGCCCAGTTCGGCGCCTGGCGCATCAAGACGCGCCGTGCCCACGAGCCCGACTGCATGGCCGTGATCACCGAGCGCCTGAGCATGCAAGACGTGACCGCCGTGACCGCCTGGCTCGGCACCCAGCAGGCAGCGCCCGACGCCCGCCCCGTCACCGCCATCGCCCGCCCCTTGCCCATCAAGTGCGGCAGCGCCCCGGACTAGCCAGGAACCGATTCATGAAAAACAAACTACTCATCAGCCTGGCGGCACTGACCGCCGTGATCGGCGTTGCCGTGGCCATCGCCTGGCCGCGCAACGACTTCATCGCCGCGTCGTCGCCGGCCGCCTTCGCGCCGACCGCCGACAACATTGCCCGCGGCGCTTACCTGGCCAAGGCGGGCGACTGCATGGCGTGCCACACCGTGCGTGGCGGCCCCGAATACGCCGGCGGGCGCGTGCTGGAAACGCCCTTCGGCAGCCTGGTCGCGCCCAACATCACCTCCGACCGCGAGACCGGCATCGGCGCCTGGAGCGCCGACGATTTCTGGAACGCGCTGCACAACGGCAAATCGCGCGACGGCCGCCTGCTGTATCCGGCCTTCCCGTACACCAACTACACCAAGGTCAGCCGTGCCGACTCGGACGCGCTGTACGCCTTCATGCAAAGCATCCCCGCGCAAAAGGTGCCGAACAAGCCGCATCATCTGGCCTTCCCTTACAACCAGCAGATCATGCTCGCCGGCTGGCGCCTGCTGTACTTCAAGCCGGGCGAATACGTGCCGGCCAGCAGCCAGAACGCCCAGTGGAACCGCGGCGCCTATCTGGTCGAGGGGCTGGGCCACTGCGCCGCCTGCCACAGCACGCGCAACAGCTTCGGCGCCAGCGAAGACGGCTTGTCGGGCGGCCTGATTCCGATGATCGGCTGGTACGCCCCATCGCTCACTTCCGACGCTGAAGCCGGCCTGGGCAGCTGGGAGGTGCCGCACATCGTCGATCTGCTCAAGACCGGCATCTCGCCGCGCGCGACCATGTTCGGACCGATGGCCGAGGTGGTGCAGCGCAGCCTGCAGCATCTGGACACCGAGGATGTGACGGCGATGGCGGTGTATCTCAAGTCGCTGCCGGCCACGCCGGCGCCTGCGGTGGAGATATCGACCGATCCGCGCGTGGGCCAGGTGATTGCGGAGGGCAAGAAGCTGTATGAGGCGAGCTGCGTGGAATGCCACGGCGCGGACGGCAAGGGCTTGCCGCCGCACTATCCGCCGCTGGCCGGCAACCGCGCACTGACGATGAAGGAAGCCGTCAATCCGATCCGCATCGTGCTCAACGGCGGCTTCGCGCCGGGCACGGCCGGCAATCCGCGCCCGTACGGCATGCCGCCTTACAGCCACAGCATGAATGACAATGAAGTGGCGGCCGTGGTGACCTATCTGCGCAGCAGCTGGGGCAACAAGGCGCCGCCGGTGACGGCGTCGGAGGTCAACAGGTATCGCAGCGCGCCGCTGGACTGAGTTGCGGCGGAACATGCCATTCGCCGCCTTGCGCATCGAACACGCGTTCCTTGCGCAGGGCCTCGCACTTGCAGTGCTCAAATGGGAATGAGAGCACGATCCAGGAGATCGGCCGGTGCAAGCGTGGCCAACGGCGGTTCAACCACAGGCTTAGCGGCGCTCACCGGACGCTGAACCAGCCCTTCGAGGCGAAGGCTAGCCCGATAGTTCTCGGTACGCAATTTGAGGAAGACTTGCCGCTTCTTTTCGTTAGTCAACATTTCAACACCCCCGTGCGGTATGCCGCCCGCAGATATTGTACCTGACGCCCTTCGCCGGCGTCCCGTGAGGCGAGCAGGGTTTTGCCATCGGCCTTGCTTGCTTCGCCGCCCGATGCTGGAAGTGCCGTGAACCTTGGAGTGACTGACGGCAAAGCGCGGCGGCAAGCGAAAAACGCGCGCGCCTTCTTGTCCCGACTCGGGCAACCAGCCGTCACGCCGCGTCCAGCATCCCGCTATAACACGCGTCGGCGAACCCGATCCGGTCGGTGGTCGCATTGCGCGCATCCTCGACGCTGATCTTCTTCTCGCGCAGCAGGTTCACCAGCGCCGTGTTCATCGAATGGCAGCCCGCGTTGAACTTGCCGGTGCCGCCATCCATCAGCGAGCGCACTTCCGCCACCCGGCCGGACTCGATCATGCGCACCACTTCCGGATTCGAACTGAGGCACTCGGTGGCCAGGTAATACCGCTCGCCCCCCACCGACGGCAGCAAGGCCTGGCACAGCACCCCGCGCAGGGCACTGGCCAGGGCCTGCGCCTGCGCGTCCGAATTACCCAGCAGGCGCAGCATCTTCTGCAAACCCAGCTCGGTCGAGCGCGCGTGCAGGGTCGCCAGCACCAGCGGACCCGATTCGGCCAGCGCCAGCGCTTCCTGCGCGGTCTGGGCATCGCGGATCTCGCCGATCACAATCACGTCCGGCCGCTCGCGCAGCGCGTCCAGCGCGCCCAGGTAGTAGCTCTCGACGTCGCCGTCGAAGCCCACTTCGCGCTGGGTGATGATGCACTTACGCTGAGGGATCAGCGTTTCGACCGGGTCTTCGATGGTGATGATGTGGCCCGAGCGCGTCTTGTTGATCTGGTCGATCATCGAGGCGATCGTGGTCGACTTGCCCTGGCAGGTGTCGCCGATGATCAGTACCAGCCCGCTGGTGAGCAGCGCGAAATCCTGCTCGGCCGCGCGCAGGCCCAGTTGATTGAGCGGCAGCGGTTCGCGCGGAAAGCGCCGCACCACGCAGCCGAGCCGCTTCTTGCCCTGGAACGTGAAGCAGTTGGCGCGGATGCGCGCCGTGTGCAGGTCGATCGAGCGGTCGAAGGCGCGGTCGGAAATGCGCTCGGCCCAATCGGGCTCGATCACTTCGAAGAACTCTTCCAGCTCTTCCTTGGTGATCGGCGAATCGGTCACCGCCACCAGCCCTTTCGGCTGGCGCAGCATCAGCGGACTATTCTGATGAATGATGATGTCGCTGAAAATCAGCTTGGAATTGAGCAGGTGGAGAATCTGCTCGACCAGGGTGCCGAACACCGGATGGTCTTCATTCTCCACATAGGTCAGGGTACGGATTTGCGAGGACTGGTGGTTTTCCATCTGGCTCTTGGCGTGGTCAATAGTGCCGATAATTATAAGACCAGTCCCCGCAAAAAATTGCATCATTGAAAGATAATTTTTCAGGACGATGCCATTGCGCCCCGTTCGGTGTCACTCCAGCGCAACAGCGCGGCGCGCCCAGGCCAGCCGCGCCAGCCCGCAAGCCACCGCCACGGCGACAACAGCCGCCAGCGCCGCCACCGGCGCCATGCCGGTGAGCCTGCCGTCGGCCGCCTCGCCCAGCTGCCAGCTGGTCACCAGCGCGGCCGCGCCGATGGCCACATCCTGCACCAGGCTTTGCAGCGACATGAAGCCGGCCCGTTCGTGCGGCGACGGCACCTGGCTGACGGTGGCCGCCATGGTCACGTTGCGCCCCGCGTTCCCGGCCATGAACAGCACGAAGAACAGGATCGGCAGCGCCGCGCCCAGCCCGAAAAACGGCGCCAGGCCCACGCAGAAGGCGGTGGTGGCCAGCCCCGCCGCCAGCACCGGGCCGGTGCGGTCGGCCAGGCGGCCGAGCAGCTGCACCGTCAAGAGCGCGACCACGCCGCCGGCAAAGTACAGCATGCCCAGCTGCGCGCGCGGAAAGCCCATGTTGAGCAAAAAGTAGGCCGAAAAATGCGGGATCACCAGGAACGCCGAGAACGCGCTGCCGGCCTGCAGCAGGATCGCCAGGCGCACCGCCGGCCGCGCCAGCAGGATGCGCGCCGAGACCTTCTCGCGCGCGTTCAGGTGCCCTTCCAACGCCGGCAGCAGGCAGGCCATCGCCACCAGCACCAGCGCCGCCAGCGCCGCCACCATATAGAACGGCGCCTGCCAGCCACCGGCGCGCGCCACTTCCAGCCCGAGCGGCACGCCGGCAATCGCCGCCAGCGAAAAGCCCAGCATCACCTTGGCCATGGCCTTGCCGCGCTGTTCGGGCGGGGTCAGGTCGATCACGATGGCCATGCCGATTGCCACCGCCGGCCCGCCAAAGGCGCCGGTCAGCGCGCGCGCCACCATCAGCGCCGGCAAGCCGTGGCAAAAGGTGGTCGCCAGCGTCGCCAGCGCCAGCAGGCCGAAGGTGAGCAGCAGCGCGGGCTTGCGGTCGAAGCGGTCGAGCAGGCGGAACGTGACCAGCCCGGACACCGCCGACGCCAGCGTGTAGGCCGCCGCCAGCCAGCCCAGTCGGTCGAGCGCAAAGCCATGTTCGCGCGCCAGGTCCGGCCCGAGCGGCAGCACCATCATGAAGTCGACCAGGTACACGAACTGCAGCGCCGCCACCAGCAAAATCGCGCGGGACGGCTTAGACATCGCGGCCCTCCCGCAGCGCCGCCACGCTCTGGCGCAGGGCCTCGCGCGCGGCGCGCAGCATGGCGGCCGTCTCGGCCCAGTCGACGCACGGGTCGGTCACCGAGCAGCCATAGCGCAGGGTGGACAGTTCGGCCGGGATGGCCTGGTTGCCGGCCTCGATGAAACTTTCGATCATCACGCCGGCCACGCTGCGGTTGCCGGCCAGGCGCTGGCGCACCACATCGTCCAGCACGCGCGCCTGCAAGGTGTGGTTCTTGTTCGAGTTATCGTGCGCGCAGTCGATCACGATATTCGGCGGCAGGCCGCCCTTCTCCAGCGCCTGCCCGGCCAGCGCCACGCTGGCCGCATCGTAATTCGGACGCCCGCCGCCGCCGCGCAGCACCAGGTGGCCATACGGATTGCCCGGCGTGCGGATCACCGCCGCGCGGCCATCGGCATCGATGCCCAGAAAAGCATGCGGATGCGAGCTCGATGCGATCGCGTTCACCGCGGTGTCGACCTTGCCGTCGGTGCCGTTCTTGAAGCCGACCGGCACGCCCAGGCCGGACGCCATTTCGCGGTGCGTCTGCGATTCCGTGGTGCGCGCGCCAATCGCCGCCCAGCTGATCAGCTCACCCACGTACTGCGGCGACACCGGGTCGAGCGTCTCGGTCGCCGCCGGCAAACCCAGTTGGGCCACATCGATCAGGAAGCGCCGCGCCAGTGCCAGGCCCTCGGCGATGCGGAACGATCCATCCATGCGCGGATCGTTGATCAGCCCTTTCCAGCCGATGCGCGTGCGCGGCTTTTC
The DNA here is from genome assembly GCF_030846495.1 of Massilia scottii. Classification (NCBI taxonomy): domain Bacteria; kingdom Pseudomonadati; phylum Pseudomonadota; class Betaproteobacteria; order Burkholderiales; family Oxalobacteraceae; genus Massilia; species Massilia scottii. The sequence continues at coordinate 191,142 of NZ_JAVCWM010000005.1, forward strand.
GAAGTACACGCGCATGACGACGAACAGCGTGTCGGCCACTTCATCGGCCAGCGCCTTGAGCCGGCGCGCGTAATCGAGCCCCGCATGCAGGTCGTGGATCGAACAGGGGCCGACCACCACCATCAGGCGCGGGTCGCGCCGGTCGAGAACATCGCGCACGCTCTGGCGCGCAGCGCCGATCAGCAGCGCGGTGCTATCCGGCAGCGGCAACTGCGCGCGCAATTCGGCGGGCGACGGCAAGGGGCCGGGCGTGTCGTGCGACAGCGGAGACAGGTCGCGCTTCATGCGTGCTCGCCAAGGGTATTGGCGTGAACGGCAAGGGCCGCCGCGACATGCGGTGGCAAGCCCGGTTGGCGGGCGACGAGGTGCGGTACGAGCATGATAGGTCTTCTCAGGTGTGATGAACATTCGTCATCGTTGACAGGCGTGAAACTTGAGCATACCATACTAGATAAATGCGAATCAATCTCATTTGCATTAATATTTAGATTGTAAATGATAATCATTATGATCTATAGTTCGGCCCCGCCTACCCGGCGAATCGCTCCGACTGCTCTCCTAACGCAAGGAATATTCACTATGAATGACAGACTGCACGGCCACTATCTGAGCCGTACCAGCGCGGCCGATCTATGCGCGCATTACGAAGCCGGCGCCACCCTGTTCTCGTCGCCCGGCCACACGCTGCTGGCCAGCGGCAAGCGCAGCATCCTGCCGCCGCAGTCCGGATCCACGCTGGCCGGCGCCGCTGCGGCCCTGCTGCGCTCCGCGCGCCGCGACGGTAGCGCGACCCCGGTGATGATCGGCGCCGTGCCATTCCTGGCCGACGCCCCGGCGCACCTGTTCATTCCCGAGCACGTGATCATGGCGACCGGCCCGGCCAATCTGCCTGCCGCAACCCCGCAAGCACCACCGGCGCGCGCCCGCTTCCCGCGCACCATCGAATCCATTCCCACGCAAGTCCAGTACCAGCGCGCCGTGGCCCGGGCGGTCGAACGCATCCGCGCCGGCCAGCTTGAAAAGGTGGTGTTGTCGCGCTCACTGACCCTCGAAACCGAAATCGACGTGGCCGGCCTGCTGGCACGCCTTGACGCGCGCAACGCGCACGGCTACACCTTCGCCATCGACCTCGCGCCAGATGCGGACGGGCGCCGCACCCTGATCGGCGCCAGTCCCGAGCTGCTGCTCTCGCGCCATGGCACCCGTGTGCGCTGCCATCCGCTGGCCGGCTCGATCCCGCGCAGCGCCGACCCGCATGAAGACCAGCGCCGCGCGCAAGGCTTGCTGGCGTCGCAGAAGGACCTGCACGAACACGCGCTGGTGGCCGACATGGTGGCCGATTCGCTGCGTCCGTACTGCCACTCGGTGAGCGTGCCGGCCGTGCCGTCGCTGATCGCCACGCCCACCATGTGGCACCTGGGCAGCGAAGTGACGGCGCAACTGAACGAGCCCGGTATGAGTTCGCTCGCACTGGCAATGGCGCTGCACCCAACGCCAGCCGTTTGCGGCCACCCCGCCGCCTTGGCGCGCACGTTCATCAACGAGGCGGAAGGCTTCGACCGTGGTTTCTTCGCCGGTCTGGTGGGCTGGATGGACGCCAACGGCGACGGCGAATGGGCAGTCACCCTGCGCTGCGCCGAAGTGGGCGCCCACAGCGCCACCCTGTACGCCGGCGCCGGCATCGTGGCCGGATCGGACCCCGAACTCGAATTCCTCGAAACGTCCGGCAAGCTGCGCACCATGCTGCGCGCGATGGGCCTCGAAGCGGTGCTGGAGGAAGCAGCATGACCAGTGACTATCTGCCCGGTTTCACCCCGTATCCCGACGACTTTGCGGCGCGCTATCGCGAAGCCGGCTACTGGACCGGTGAAACCTTTGGCTCTCTCCTGCGCACCCGCGCGCTTGTTCATCCCGACAGCATCGCCCTGGTCTGCGGCACGCGCCGCTGGAGCTATGCCGAACTCGATCGGCGCGCCGACCGCTTTGCCGCTGGCTTGATCCGCCTGGGCATCGCCCCGCGCGACCGCGTGGTCGTGCAACTGCCCAACGTGGCCGAATTCTTTGTCGCCTGCTTCGCCCTGTTCCGCATCGGCGCACTGCCCGTGTTTGCCCTGCCCGCGCACCGCCGCCATGAAATCGGTCATCTGTGCGCGTTTACCGACGCCGCCGCCTACCTCATCGCCGACAGCGACGCCGGCTTCGACTACCGCACCCTGGCGCGCGAAGTGATGGCCGAAGTGCCAGCGCTGACGCGTGTGATCGTGCTGGGCGACGCCGCCGAATTCATCTCTTTCGACTCGCTGTATGAAGACGCAACGCCGATGGCCGGCCCGCAGCCGGGCGACGTGGCCTTCCTGCAGCTCTCCGGCGGCACCACCGGCCTGCCCAAGCTGATCCCGCGCACCCACGACGATTATCTGTACAGCGTGCGCGCCAGCGCCGACATCTGCGAACTTGACCGTAGTAGCGTGTATTTATGCGCGCTGCCGGTCGCGCACAACTTCCCAATGAGTTCCCCGGGCAGCTTCGGCGTATTCCACGCGGGCGGCTGCGTGGTACTGGCGCGCCGGCCGACGCCAGACGACGCCTTCCCGCTGATCGAAGCCGAAGGCGTGACCATCACCGCGCTGGTGCCGCCGCTGGCCATGGTGTGGCTGGACGCCGCTGGCGCCACCCGCCACAAGCTGGGTAGCCTGAAACTGCTGCAAGTCGGCGGTGCGCGCCTCTCCGCCGAAGCGGCATGCCGCGTCGGGCCGGTGCTCGGGTGCGCCCTGCAGCAGGTATTCGGCATGGCCGAAGGCCTGGTCAACTACACCCGTCCCGACGACTCGCCCGAACTGACCGCCAATACCCAGGGCCGCCCGATCTCGCCAGCCGACGAAGTCCGCATCGTCGACGATGAAGACCGCGACCTGCCGGACGGCGAAATCGGCCACCTGCTCACGCGCGGCCCGTACACCATCCGCGGCTACTACCGCGCCGAGGAACACAACGCACGCGCCTTCACCAGCGACGGTTTCTATCGCACCGGGGACCTGGTAATGCGCCTGCCGTCCGGCCACCTGGTCGTCGAAGGCCGCGCCAAGGACCAGATCAACCGCGGCGGCGACAAGGTCGCGGCCGAGGAAGTCGAGAACCACCTGCTGGCCCACCCCGGCGTGCACGACGCCGCACTGGTGTCGATGCCGGACGCCTACCTGGGAGAGCGCAGTTGCGCCTTCATCGTCACGCGCGGCGCGCCGGTACGGGCGATTGAACTGACGCGCTTCCTGCGCGAACGCGGCGTGGCCCAGTACAAGATCCCCGACCGCATCGAATTCGTCGAACGTTTCCCCACCACGGGCGTCGGCAAAGTTAACAAACGCCAGCTGCGCGAACAGATCGCCCAGTTGATCGGCACTCAATCACAAGATCGGCAAGCACCATGACCATCCCGAAAATCGCTTCCTACCCCATGCCCACGGCCATGCCGGACAACCGCGTCACCTGGATGCCTGAACCGAAGCGCGCCGTGCTGCTGATTCACGACATGCAGGAATACTTCCTCGACTTCTACGACACCGCCGCCGCGCCGATTCCCGAGCTGATCGCCCACATCAGGCAGCTGCGCGACGCAGCCGACGCCGCCGGCGTACCGGTGGTCTACACCGCGCAGCCGGCCGAGCAATCGGCCCAGGACCGTGGCCTGCTCACCGACTGGTGGGGTCCCGGCCTGACCGCCAGGCCCGAACGCGCACCGGTCGTGGCAAGCCTGGCGCCGCGCACGCAGGACACCGTGCTGACCAAATGGCGCTACAGCGCCTTCGTGCGCAGCGACCTGCTGGCGCGCATGCGCGAACAGGGCCGCGACCAGCTGATCGTGTGCGGCGTGTACGCCCACATCGGTTGCCTGATGACGGCAGCCGACGCCTTCATGAGCGACATCCAGCCCTTCCTGGTGGGCGACGCGCTGGCCGATTTCTCGGCCGAACAGCATCAGATGGGCCTCGACTACGTATCGCAGCGTTGCGGCGTGGTCGCCAGCACGGCGACCGTGGCCGGCGCGCTCAAGCCGGCAATCGCCTGGCACGCCACGCGCACCGCCCTGCAGGCCGAAGTGGCGGAACTGCTGGCCGTTCCGGCGTCGGACCTGCTCCCCGATGACAACCTGCTGTTCGCCGGTCTCGATTCGATCCGTCTTATGAGCCTGATCGAACGCTGGCGCCGCGCCGGCATCGAAACCACCTTCGTCGAACTGGCCGAGCGCCCTACCCTGGCCGACTGGTGGGAACTGCTCGACGCGCGCCGGGTGAGCAAGTGAGCGGCGCACGGCTGGCGCTGACAAGCGCGCAATACGGCATCTGGCTCGGGCAGCAGCTCGATGCCGCCAGCCCCGCCTACTGGACGGCGGAAGCGGTCGAACTAAGCGGCCCGCTGGAGCACGCCCACTTCGAAGCCGCGCTGCGCCAGGCCGTGCACGAATGCGATGCCCTGCACATGCGCTTTGCCAGCGACGGCGAAGCGGTCTGGCAAACGCTTGATCGGCAGGAGGACTGGCCGTTCGCGCGCCACGACATGAGCGACGCCGAGGCCCGGCTGTGGATGCAGGCCGACCTGCAACAGAGCGCCGACCTGGCGCGCGGCCCGCTGTTCGCCAGCGCGCTGCTGCAACTGGGCCCGGACAAGGCGCTGTGGTACCTGCGTGCCCACCACATCGCCCTCGACGGCTTTGCCTACGCCATGCTGGCGCAGCGCGTGGCGGCCCTGTATTCGGCCCGCACCGGCAATACCGAAGCGCCGCCCGCCCGCGCCGGCAAGCTCGATCCGGTGGTGGCCGAAGATGCCGCCTACCTCGCCTCGTCCGCCTATGCGCGCGACCGCGACTTCTGGATGGCGCGCATGGCCGGTGCCGGTGCGCCGGCGATGCTGGCGCCACCGGCCACCGTCGCGCGCGGCGTGCGCCGAGTGCGTGGCGGCATCGCCAACAGCACCATCGAACGCTGCCAGACGGTGGCCAGCGCCGCCGGTGTGGACTGGGCCGCCGTGCTGGTCGCTGCCACCGGCGCCTGGCTGCGCCGCCACAGCAGCGCGGGCGACCTGACCCTGGGCCTGCCCGTCATGGGCCGCCTTGGCTCGGTGGCGCTGACCATTCCGTGCATGGCGATGAACATCGTCCCCCTGCGCCTCGCGCCAGCGTCCGGACAGTCGCTGGCCGACCTGGCGCGCGCGGTCGCCGCCGAGATGAAGGCAATCCGTCCGCACCAGCGCTATCGCTACGAACACCTGAAACACGACCTGGGCATGAGCGGCGGCACGCGCCGCCTGTTCGGCGCGGTCGTCAACCTGATGCCGTTCGACCGCCCGCCGGTATTCGGTGCGCTGCACGCGGTCTCGCACCCGGTATCGGCCGGTCCGGTTGAAGACCTGTCGATCACCATCGCCCCGGGCACGAACAGCCGCATCGACATCGAAGCAAATCCGGACGCCTACGACGAAGCCACCCTGCATGCGCTGCACCAGTCGCTGTTGAACGCGCTGGCGGCCCTGCTTGAGCAGCCCGACGCGCTGCTTTCCGACGTGCTCGGACAAGCGCCGCACGCCACGCCAGCCCTGCTGAGCGGCGGCGAACTGCCCACCGCGCCGGCATCGGTGCTCGCTGCCCTGCTCACGCACGACGCGCACAAGACCGCGCTGATTCACGGCGACGCCGAACTCAGTTATGCGGAGCTGGTAACTGCCGTCCAAAACATGGCCGGGCGACTGCGCGACGCCGGCGTTACCGAAGACAGCCGGGTCGTGCTGCTGCTGCCGCGCAGCCTTGATACCATCATCGCGATGCTGGCCATCATGTGGGCCGGCGGCGGCTACGTGCCGCTAGACCCGGACGGCCCTGCCCTGCGCGTGGCCGCCGTGCTGGAAGACGTGAAGCCGACGCTGGTCCTCAGCCTGCGCAAATATGCGCCGCTGCTGCCAGCCTCCCTGCCGCTGCTGTGCATCGACGAGCCCGCGCCGGCCGATCCGATGCCAGCCCCGCTGCCGGTGGCCGACAGCGCGCTGGCGTACATCATCTACACCTCCGGTTCCACCGGCCGGCCAAATGGCGTCATGATCGAGCGCGCGGCGCTGGCCCACTTCGGCGCCGGCGCCACCGCGCGCTACCAGGTCACCGCAAGCGACCGCGTACTGCAATTCGCCCCGCTGCATTTCGACGCCAGTGTCGAAGAGATTTTCCTCACCCTGCGAGCCGGTGCAACCCTGATCCTGCGCGACGACGCCATGCTCGAATCGCTGGAGCGCTTCATCGATGCCTGCGCGCGCCTGCGCATCAGCGTGCTCGATCTGCCGACCGCGTTCTGGCACGAACTCGCCTTCCACGTGGGCCAGCACGGCGCCCCACTGCCCGATTGCCTGCGCCTGGTCATCATCGGCGGCGAAGCCGCGCTGGCCGAACGCGTGGCGCGCTGGCGCACAGCCGCGCCAGCCCATCTGGTGCTGCTCAACACCTATGGACCGACCGAAGCCACCGTCATCTGCACCACCGCGCAGCTGGCTGGCCCGGACGCCATCGCCTGGAGCGGCGACGCCGTGCCGATCGGCCGCCCGCTGCCTGGTGTCGATATCGCCGTCGGCGCCCCGCACCCTGTTGGCATCGGAGAGGAAGGAGAACTTTTCCTGATCGGTGGCGGCCTCGCGCGCGGCTACTTCGACCGCGAAGCGCTGACCGCGCAGCGCTTTGTCACCTTGCCGGATGGTCGCCGCGCCTACCGCACCGGCGACCGCGTCGTGCTGGGCGAAGATGGAGAACTGCGCTACCTGGGCCGGCTGGACGACGAAGTCAAGATCAGCGGCCACCGGATCGACCCGACCGAGATCGAAGCCGCACTGCTGCAGTATCCCGGCGTGCGCGAAGCGGCCGTGGTGTGCCAGTCCCAGTCCGACGGCGGCAAGCACCTGCGCGCGTTCGTCGCCACCGCCGGCAAACTGAATGCCCCGGCCTTGCGCGCCTTCCTGGCCGAGCGCCTGCCCGCAACGGCCGTGCCGGCCAATTACGCCAGCCTTGCGCGCCTGCCGCGCAACGCCAACGGCAAGATCGATCGTTCCGCCCTGCGCGCGCGCGAGATGGAGGCCGCGCCAACCGCGCTCGGCGCCACTCCGCTCGAACAGTCGGTGATGTCCGTCTGGCGCGAAGTGCTCGGCGTGGAGGCGCTGACGCCAATGGATGACTTCTTTGCACTCGGCGGCAAATCGCTGCAAGCGATCCAGGTCGCCAACCGCCTCGGCGCGGCGCTCAAGCGCGAAGTGGCGGTATCGGCCCTGTTCCGCCACCGTACCGTGGCCGCGCTGGCGCATTCGCTCGGCACCGTCGGCCACGCGCCACCAAGCGCCGCCGCAGGTGGCGAATTCGCACCGCTGCTGACCATCCAGCGTGGCAGCGGCCCTGCCCTGTTCTGCGTGCATCCGGCCGAAGGCTTGTCGTGGTGCTATCTGGGCCTGGCCGCCTACCTGCCGCACACGCCGATCTACGGCCTGCAGGCGCGCGGCATGAGCGGCACGCCGCCGGCCGACATCGACATGCAGCTCGACGATTACCTTGGCCTTGTGCGCGGCGCCCAGCCGCATGGCCCGTACCGCCTGATCGGCTGGTCCTCCGGCGGCGGTCTTGCCCACGCCCTGGCCGCGCGCCTGCAAGCCGCCGGCGAAACGGTGTCGCTGCTGGCGATGATGGATTCCTACCCGAGCGATATCTGGGAAGGCAAACCGGAAGCCGAAGAACGCGACGCCCTGATCGCCATGCTCGACGTGATCGGCGCGCCCTCGGTCGACGCCGACGGCCAGCCGCTCCCGCGCGAGGCGCTGCTGGCCCAGTTCCGCCAGCCGGGCAGCTCGCTGGCCACGGCCGACGACGCCCACCTCGAACGCATCACCACCACCGCGCTGCTGTCGATGCGCCTGTACCGCCAGCTGCGCCATCCGCGCTTTGAAGGCGACGTGCTGTTCTTCCATGCCAGCCGGCGCGGCCCCGACGCCCCGGACTGGAAAGGCTGGACGCCGTACGTCGACGGCCAGCTCGAACGCATCGACGTCGATTGCACCCATTCGTCCATGAGCCAGCCGGCGCCCCTGGGGCACATCGGCCGCGTGCTGGCGCAACGTATTCACCCGGAAGGCAAACCACGATGACCACTCCCACGCCCAAACGCAGTCCGCCGCGCATGCTGCGCGTGCGCCGCACGCTGCAACTGACCCCATTAATGCGCCGCATCACCCTGGCCGGCGAAGCGCTGGCCGGCTTTCCGCTCGATAGCGACGGCGCCCACATCAAGCTGCTGCTGGCGCGCGAAGGCCAGCGCGAACCGGTGCTGCCGACGCTCGGCCCGGACGGTCCGGTGTGGCCGCCGGCCGACATCCGCCCCATCGCCCGCACCTACACGGTAGCCCGCTATGACGCCGAAGCGGGCGAGCTTGATGTGGACCTGGTCCTGCACGGCGACGACGGCCCGGCCTCGCGCTGGGCCGTGCACGCCCAGCCGGGGGACGCCATCGGCGTGGCCGGTCCGGGCGGGCCGCCGCGTTTCGTGCCATCAGCCGACTACCACCTGATGATCGGCGACCCGAGCGCACTGGCAGCGATTGCCGCCGCACTGCGCGGCGTGCCCCGCAAGGCGCGCGGCACTGTGCTGATCGAAGTTCCCGACCACTCCGAAGTCCAGGCGCTGCCCTACCCCGTCGGCTTTTCAGTGCACTGGCTGTCGCGCCGTGGCGCCCGTCCCGGCGCCAGCACCTTGCTGCTCGACGCCGTAAAAGCGATGGCGTGGCCGCCGGGCCGCGTGTCGGTCACGCTGGCGGGCGAAAGCAACCAGCTGCTGGCCGTGCGCGACTTTTTGCTGTCGGAGCGTGGCGTGGCCCGCGCCGACATGTACGCGGTCCCGTACTGGAAAGACGAACACACCGAAGAGGCGTACCACGCCGAACGCCACCGCATCATGGATGAACTGGAAGAAGCCGCATCATGAACACATTCTCACCCCTGCGCCGCGTTGCGCTGTTCGCGCTCATGGCGCTGTGCGCCATGCCGGCGCTGGCCCAGCGCAAAATCGTCGACGCCGCCAACCGCGCCGTCACCGTGCCCGAACGCGCCCAGCGCGTGGTGGCGCTGTCCGAACTCGATCTGGATGCGCTGCTGGCCCTGAAAATCAAGCCCGCCGGCGCCACCAAGGGCCGTGGGCAAACGGCCATGCCACGCTACCTCGGCGCCACTGCCGCCACGATTCCCAGCGCCGGCAATTTCGCCGCGCCCGTGCTCGACCTGGTGGTCGGCATGCAGCCCGACCTGATTCTTGCCGGCGGCATGAGCGACCCGGAGCTGCTGTCCCAGCTCGCCAAGATCGCCCCCACCGTCGTCACCTACCAGCCCGGCGAGAACTGGCAGGCCACGTTCCGCCGCATCGGCGCCATGATGGGCAAATCGCCCGATGCCGACGCCTTCCTGGCAGACTACATCGCCAAGGCCGGCGCATTGCGCCAGCGCCTGGGCGAGCGCGCCAACACCACGGTGAGCGTAGTGCGCTGGAATCCGCAAGGCCCGTCGTACATGCTGCGCGACTCGTTCGCCAGCCTGGTGCTGGCCGACCTCAAGATGCGCCGTCCCGCCGCGCAGATGCAACCCGGCGCGGCGCATTCGCGGCCACTGAGCCTGGAGGCGCTGGCCGCCATCGACGCCGACTGGATCTTTGTCGGCACGCTGAGCGCCAGCGGCCCTGCCAACGACGCGCTGGCCGCGGCGCGCCAATCGCCGCCATTCCGCCAGCTCGGCGCGTCCCAGCGTAATCAGGTGCGCGCGGTGGATGGCTCGCTCTGGACCAGTCCCGGTGGTCCGCTGGCCGCGCTGGCGGTCCTGGCCGACATCGACAAAGCACTGGCCGCGCCTTGAGTCCTTCCAGCCGCATTGCGCTGCTTGTCCCCATCCTGCCCGCGCTGCTGCTGGCATCGATGCTGACCGGGGCCGGCGACGCCGGCATGGCCGACCTGCGCGCCGTGCTGGCCGGTGGCGACAACTCGCCGCTGCAGATGATCGTGCGCGACGTGCGCGCGCCGCGTACCTTGGCGGCGCTGCTGGTCGGCGCCGCGCTCGGCGTGGCCGGCATGCTGATGCAAACCGTGACCCGCAACCGTCTGGCCGAACCGGGCCTGCTCGGCGTGAATGCCGGCGCGGCGCTCGGCGTGGTCACTGGCATCACCCTGGCCGGCGCCGAATCGGGCCTTGCTTATTTGCTGTGGGCCGGCGCCGGCGCCCTGCTGGGCAACGCCTGCGTGCTCGGTGTGGCCAACGCGGGTCGTCAATCGGGCAGCCCGCTGCGCCTCGTGCTGGCTGGCGTGGCGCTGGGTGCGACCTTTCACGGCTTGAGTTCAGCGATGCTGCTTAGCCAGCCATCCGGTTACGACCAGTACCGCTTCTGGGTTCTCGGCTCGCTGGCCGGTTCCAGCGGCAGCATGATCATGCTGGCCGCGCCCTTCATTATCTTCGGACTACTGGCCGCGCTGTTCCTGGCGCGGCCGCTGTCGGCCATGCTGCTGGGCGACGACATCGCCCGCTCGCTGGGGCATTCGCCACGTCTGCTGCGCTCTGCCGTCGCCTTCACCGCCACGCTGCTGACCGGCAGCGCGGTTGCCCTGACCGGGCCGATCGCCTTTCTCGGCTTGCTGGCGCCCTTCCTCGCGCGCGCGCTGGCACAAGGACTGGCGGCCCAACTGGCGGCATCGGCCTGGGTGGGCGCCATCGTGCTGCTGTTCGCCGACCTTGGCGCGCGCCTCGTGGCGCAACCGTTCGAAACGCCCATCAGCGTCCTCACCGCCCTACTCGGCGCGCCGCTGCTGGTATGGCTGGCGCGCGGGAGCGTTCGATGATGGCGCCCGAACCCGGCCTGGTCGTCCTGCGCGGCGGCGCGCTGTCGGTGCTGGTCGCCAAACGCTCGCTGTACACAATACTCGCCCTGCTGCTTGCCCTTGCACTGGCTGTCGCCGTGGCCCTGTCGGCCGGTCCGGCATGGCTGTCGCCATCCCAGCTTCTCGATGTCATCAAGGGCGATGCCCCTGGCGGCACGCGCCTGATGGTGCTGGAGTTTCGCCTGCCGCGCATACTCACCGGCGTGCTGGCCGGCGCCTCGCTCGGTCTCGCCGGAAGCCTGATCCAGACCCTCACGCGCAACCGCCTCGCCTCGCCCGACATGCTTGGCGTGGCCGACGGCGCCATGCTCGGCGTCTTCATGGCGCTCATCGCCGGCACCACCGGCATGCTCGGACCGTGGTGGGTCGGGCCCTTGGGCGCCTTGGGCGCGGTCGCGCTGCTGCTGTTGGCCAGCGGCCCGCTCGACAGCCGTGGGCACCGTCTGCTGGTGGTCGGCATTGCGATTGCCAGCCTGCTGCGCGCTGCGGCCGAACTGGTGCTATCGCAGCAAGAGCTGATGCACGCCAGCGCGCTGTACGCGTGGAGCATCGGAAGCCTGAGCGGGCGTACCTACGGTTCCGCATTGCCGCTGGCCGGCGCTCTTCTTTTGCTGCTGCCGCCGGCGCTGCTGGCCAGCCGCCGCCTTGCGCTGCTGCGCTTCGATCCCGACATCGCCACCGGCCTTGGCCTGCCCGTGCGCGCGACTCAATGGCAGGTGCTGCTGTGCGCCGTGCTGCTGGCCGGGATGGCGGTCGGCGTATGCGGGCCGATCGCCTTCGTGGCGCTGGCCGCGCCCTTCATCGGCGAACGCCTGGTCGGCTACGGGCGTGGCGCGCTGCTGGCATCGGCCTTGTCCGGCGCCTTGCTGGTGGCCGCCGCCGACACGCTCGGGCGCGTCGTCCTGGGCGATGCCGAACTGCCGGTCGGCGTGATCTGCAACCTGCTCGGCGGACCATTTTTGCTATACCTGCTCCTTCACGAGCGCAATGGAGAAACGCAGTAATGGATAAACAAGTGACACAACTCCTTGTGCAAGACCTGCACGCCGGCCATCCGGGCCGCCCCGTGCTGCACGGGATCGACCTGGCGATCGAACCCGGCAAGGTCACGGCCATCGTCGGCCCGAACGGCTGCGGCAAATCGACGCTGCTGCGCTGCATGGCGCGGCTGCACCGGCCGCAGCAAGGCAGCATAAAGCTCGGAGGGGACGACCTGTGGCAGATGCGCCAGCAGCAAGCCTCGCGCAGCCTGGCGATGCTGCCGCAGTCGCCGCAGGCGCCGGAAGGCATCACGGTCAGCGGGCTGGTTCGCTTCGGCCGTCATCCGCATCAGGGCTTGTTCCGCCAGTGGTCGCGCGAGGACGAACTGGCGGTGAATGCGGCCATGTCGTCCACGGACGTGAGCGCGCTGGCCCAGCGCCGGCTCGATCAATTGTCCGGCGGGCAGCGCCAGCGCTGCTGGCTGGCGATGACCCTGGCGCAAGAGACGCCAATCTTGCTGCTTGACGAACCTACCAGCATGCTCGATCTGGGCCATCAGGTCGATGTACTGGACCGGGTGCGCGCGTTGGCGAACGGCGGGCGTTCGGTTGTCATCGTGCTGCACGACCTGGCTGCGGCGGCGCGTTATGCCGACACGCTGGTGGCCATGCGCGACGGCCGCATCGTTGCCGCCGGCGCACCGCGCGATGTGGTCACGCCGGCACTGGTGCGCCAGTTGTATGAGCTTGACGTCGACGTGCTGTCCGCGCCCGGCGACGGTGCGCCGGTGGTGGTGCCGGTCAGGCGTTTTCACTAGTTTTCATTCATCGAACAAGGAACAAGATGACAAATCAATTTGAAGGCAAGGTCGCGCTGGTCACCGGCGCGGCGCAGGGCATTGGCGCGGCAGTGGCGCGCAAGCTGGCGCGCGAAGGTGCGGCGGTGGCGGTGTTCGATGTAAAAGCCGGTGCGGTCGAGGACATGGCAGCAATGCTGCGCGCCGGCGGCGTCTCGGCAATCGGTATCGCGGTCGATGTGACCGACAGCGCAGCCGTGAACGAGGCCGTGGCGCGTGTACGGCACGAGCTGGGCGAGATCGATGTGCTGGTGAACGTGGCGGGCATCCTGCGCATGGGGTCCATTCTGAACTATAGCGATGCGGACTGGGAGCAGACGTTTGCGGTGAATGCCGGCGGCGTTTTCCGCCTGTGCCGCGCGGTGGCGACCGGCATGGTGGAGCGCAAGCGGGGCGCCATCGTGACGGTGGCGTCGAATGCGTCGACCGTGCCGCGCATGCAGATGGGGGCGTATGCGGCGTCGAAGGCGGCGTCCACGCAGTTCATGCGCTGCCTCGGGCTGGAATTGGCTCAGTACGGGATCCGCTGCAATGTGGTGTCGCCTGGGTCGACCGACACCGAGATGCAGCGCCAGTTGTGGAACGGCGCCGATGGATCGCAGGGCGTCATCGGTGGATCGCTGGAGACGTTCCGGCTGGGGATTCCGTTAAAACGAATCGCAACACCGGACGATATTGCCGATGCGGTGCTGTATCTGGCGTCGGACAGTGCGCGCCACATCACCATGCATGATTTGCGGATTGATGGTGGAGCGACGCTGGGCGGCTAAAGCGAACGGCAACCTTTACCCGGAGTGGTCGCGACCTGATCTGAAACATTTCAGTCTTCTTTTGGCGGTTTCGAATGCGGCGCGACTGGCTCAACGTCCTCCCCGGACAACATTTCCGACAGATCCTCTGATGAAAGTCGCTTCATTTTTTCCTCAAGCTTTCGGTCATACCTTCGGTCGTTCGGATCCCGCTGCTTGTGTGCCTTGCGAGCATACTGTTGAATAAATCGGCCAAGTTCGCCCGCTAGTTGAGATTTCGTGCGTTTTGGAAGCATGTGTTCGAGTCTGAATCAATGTCAGATTCCGGCTGAGAAACTATCAGAAGGAAGGTAGCTATCACCGTCAGGCTCGGCAATACGTACAGGGCCCGTCCTGTTTGGAATGCCAGCAGGGACATTGGCAGCCTTCCGAAGATAACTTCCCCCACAGGCATCAACAGTCCGAGCACAAGCAAAATTTTCCCAGCTAACTTTACGCGCCTGCGGTTTGGTGCTGAGGCGTCGATCAAATCCAGAACCTGAGCGTCACACAGGTCATGTCACGGTGTCGGAAACATTCTCAGATTGTAAATATAAACACCGTACAATAAAGCCCATGCGCCGAGTCCACCTGCAGCACCAAGAGCAAACCGCATTTTCCAGGTAGTGGCGAGCAAGCCCGCTGCCAATGCCTCCCATATTATTGGCCCTAGCCCGATGGCAAGGGGACTTCCAAGGTTTTCTTTTGCAAACACCCATTGTCCAGCCCACACCAGAACAAACAGTAGTCCAAGTCCGGCGAAGGTGTAGCGTACATATTTCACAAATGTGTCCTAAAAAAATTGCGAGGTTAGTTAGTTTCCAAAACCTGCGGCGCCGACCGACACGGCTCCGCGCGTTGACAACCTATCCGATAACGACTGCCTTGACCGAGGCCTTGGCACCATTGACAACGTCCGCTTGCATCGGCGCCTGATAAGTCAAGCCAAAATACTGCATGCAAAACGCAACTGCCGCGATTGAACTGTTGGCCGGTCAACTGCGCGCCCCTATACCTCAGCGAAACTTGTACCGCTCGCCCGTCTTCAAGTCCAGCGCGAACTTGACACCGTTCTCGGTGACCGGCACTTCATCCGGCGGCTCGTCGCCGGCCAGCGCGCCTTCGACGAACGGCAGACCTTCACCCTTGCGCACCAGCTCATCGGCGCGCTCGTACACATTGCGGCAGCCCGTTTCCGCGATCAGGGTCTGCACGATCGGCACCTTCCACGCGTCCACGCCGGCAGCCTGGAATTCGCAGATCAGATACCCCTCTTTGCCGCCGTACTGCTCCACCAGCAAACCCGGCAAATTATCCGCTTCGGCGTTGACCAGCTTGACCACCTGATCGGGGCGGGCTTTTTTTGCCGCTGCCGCGCTCTTGGCCAGCGCCGCCTTGACGCGGCGCTTGATCAGCGCATGGTCGACCGGCTCGCCTTCGTCGAAGGTCCACACCCGCGCGCGGATCTGCGACTTGGAATTGTAGGCGGCGCGCGCCAGGAATTTGGTCGACGACGACTGCACGATCGCCGTGCCTCCCGCCTTCATTTTTTCGTTCGGCTTGCCGTCGACTTTTTCAATCGCGGACGCGTAAATCCAGGGCTCGCCGGCGAGCAGGCTTTTTTCCTTGCCCTGTTTGATGGTGATGATCAGCATGTGGTTCCAGTGAAAATGCATTGCAATACCGAATGATACCGCCTGCCGACCCATTTAGAACCCATCCTCTACCCCGCAAAGATTTTTCTTGCACCTAGACCGATCAGTCTATAGGATGAATTACATGAAACCAAGCGATGCCAAACAACGCCTGATCGGCGCCATGATCGAAGCCCTGCAACGCCGCGGCCTGCATGGCAGCGGCCTGACCGAATTGCTGGCCGCCGCCGACGCCCCCAAGGGCGTGCTCTACCATCATTTTCCAGGAGGCAAGACCGAACTGGCCGTGGCTGCCATCGAGGTGACCATTGCGCGCCTGTGCGACAGCATGGAAGCGAGCATGGCCGCCAGCGGCGATCCGGGCGCCGCGCTGATGATCTGGATTAACGGCGCCCAGAAACGGCTCGACGCCAGCCACTATGAACGCGGCTGCCCGCTGGCCACCATCGCCCTGGAGACGACCGCCGACGACGTGGAGATTCGCGCGGCGCTGGCCAAGGGCTTCGCCGCGGTGCGCGACCGCATCGCCACGGGCCTGGTCAACGCCGGCTACGAAGCGGCCAGCGCACATGCCACGGCGGCCCTGCTGCTGGCCGCCTACGAGGGTGGCTTGCTGCAGGCGCGCGTGGCCGGCACGCCCGAACCGATGGCGCTCGTCAGCAGCGCCCTGCTCACCTATCTGAAGCTGCAGCGCCCCAAGGAGCCCGATCATGAGTAAGAGCGTCGATGCCCAATCCCTGACCTTGAGAACCGCCGACGGCTACCCGATCGCGGCACTGCGCTACCCGGCCACCGGACCCACGCGCGGCCACCTGGTGGTGGCCGGAGCCACCGGCGTGCCGCAGGGCTTCTACCGGCGCTTCGCGCAGTACGCCAGCAGCTGCGGCTACAACGTGATGACGCTCGATTACCGCGGCATCGGCTTGTCCAAGCCGGCCACGCTCAAGGGCTTCCGCATGGATTACCTGGACTGGGGCCGCCAGGACCTGGCCGCCGCCGTCGAGGCCATGAGCGAACCCGGACTGCCTTTGTATATGGTGGGCCACTCGTACGGCGGCCATGCCTTCGGCCTGCTGCCCAACCACCACAAGGTCGACGGCCTGTACACCTTCGCCACCGGCGCCGGCTGGCACGGCTGGATGCCGCCGATGGAGCGCCTGCGCGTGCTGCTGATGTGGCGCGTGCTCGGCCCCCTGATCGTGCGCGTGAAGGGTTACCTGGCGTGGAACTGGATGGGCATGGGCGAGGACCTCCCTGTCGATGTGTATCGCCAGTGGAAACGCTGGTGTACCTTTCCGCGCTATTTTTTCCAGGACCCGAACATGAAGCACATCGCCGCGTCGTACGAGAGCGTACGCAGCCCGATCATGGCCTGCAACGCGCTCGACGACCTGTGGGCGCGCCCGCCGTCGCGCAACGCCTTCATGTCGGCATACCGCAACGCCGGCTGGCAGGCGACCGACATCGACCCGCGCCAGGCCGGCCTGGGACCGATCGGCCACATGGGCTACTTCAAGGCGCACTGCAAGCCGCTGTGGGAAGGAGCGCTAAGCTGGCTTGAGCAGCATGGGCGGATTCCCCCGGCCGGTTCATCGCGCCAGCAGCCGGTCGGACTTGATGTGCCGCTTCGACGTCAGGCGATATGAGCGCCGCTATCCGGTTCGTGGCGCTGCACGACCGCAGCGCCATCCATGCGCCGGGCCGTGACAGCAGGGGAATCGCCAGGAGCGTGAGTCCTCTGATGCTTTTCGCGGCCTATAAAAACGGATTATCCGGCGCGGTCCGATCCGAATCCAGAGGTGCGGTGACAAGTGTCATGGCCAGATGAGCAATCACCCCGGTCAAATTATCTTCTCTGAATCCTTTTTCAACGCCATCCGCAAAAAAAGTATGGAGCTCTCCAGCATGCGTTATGCTGGGACTTTTGGCATAGTTCTCATTCGACCCGTTTTTGACCAGGTTATCGATCAGAGACTTCGCCGTATCGTTGGCCAAAGGATACTTGCTTGAATATAAGTACGCATTCACACTACGGGTCATTTTCTCATAGAGAGATAGTTCACGCGTTGAAGCGGCGGCTGACAGATGCGCTTCCAGAAGCCCACGTCCGCCTGATATAGGTTTTTCGCGCGGAACAGAGTTGCATTTCAATACTCCCAGGACGACGTCCCGGGCTGCCAGCTTCTCCGGGTAGGCAATCCCCGCCGCCATCATGATGGACGAACCAATAATCCCTTTATATTGGAACATTACTCGGGCAGCAGTAGGTAGAGGCATATTTTCACCGTGACGTAAATTAGAATGCATGTGGAATTACCGACGATACTCGCATCAATAAACTGCTATGCCTTTCAGTTCTGGTTCTTGAAACAAGCAACCATCTCTTGCTGGACATGAGTGAGTACAGCGACAGTAACATCGGGCGTCAGCGGGCCAATCAATAATTAGAAGAATTAGCAAGAACGGCCAATGTGCCCATGGTCTCGTGGTGGTGAGCTGCGCGCGCCGGATTCCTTGATATGCCGGCCACGGCTGGCCAGCCCATCGCGCTAAACTGCAGTCTGTCCGGCGCGCGCTGCAGTTTGTCGCAAACCGCGCGCCGCACCATGGCCGCTTGCCTAGTATGCTGGTCAGGAATCCAATCCCACCGCATCGTTCAAAGGACGCCGTCATGACCCGAGCACCGACTACCCGTTTCGCCCTGCACCACCTCGTTCTGGCCGCCGCCCTTGCCTGCGCGCTGCCAGCCAGCCACGCTGCCGGCGGCGACTGGTTCGGCGGCGACAAGGTCCAGGGCAGCACCATCATCAAACGCGAGACGCGCGCGCTGGGCCACTTTACCGGCGTTGCGCTGAGCCTTCCGGCCAAGGTGGAAGTGCGCATCGGCAACACCGAAAGCGTCAGCATCGAAACCGACGACAACCTGCTGCCGCTGATCGAGACCGTGATCGAAGATGGCACGCTCCGGCTGCGCCCCAACAAGCGCAACCTGAGCTTCAAGACCCGCCACATGACGATCGTGGTGCAGGCCAAAAGCCTCGAACACATATCCATTGGCGGCTCGGGCAGCATCGATGCCGACACCCTGCGCGGCGACAAGGTCAGCATCAACGTCGGCGGATCGGGCTCCATCGTCCTCAAGGGCATCGAAGCGGACAACGTCATCATGGCCGTCGGCGGCAGCGGCAGCCTGACCAGCGGCCCCGGATCGCTGAATAACGTGTCGATCGCGATCGGCGGCTCGGGCGACGTCAACATCGGCAAGGTCAAGGCGCGCAATGCCAAGATCAGCGTGGCCGGCTCCGGCGAAGCCATTGTGTGGGCCAGCGACAGCTTGAACACGTCGATTGCCGGTTCGGGCGACGTGAAATACTACGGCAACCCGACAGTGAGCAAGTCGACGGCCGGCTCCGGCACCACGCGCCGCCTCGGCGACGCGCCGCAGCGCTGACCCCTTACAGGTCGAAGCGCAGTTCCGCGACCGCGGTGCGCTGGGTGTACGGGTGGAAGGCCCAGTAGCGCGCATTGTTCACGTTATCGATCCCGAGCGCCGCGCTCCACTGCTTGCTGATCTTGTAGCGCACGCGCAGGTCCGCCACCAGATAGTCGGACACGCCCATGTAGGTGGCGCCGTTCGGGTCGGTGTTGTCCAGCGTGCCGTACTGCTTGCCGCTGTAGCGCACCCCCACGCTGCCCACCCAGTCCTGACCCAGATGGTAGGTCGTCAGCAGGTTGGCGCGCCACTGCGGCACGCGCGGCTGGCGTTTGCCCACGCTGGCGGCAAAGGCGCGGTTTCGCACGATGGTCGAATCGGCGTAGGCCAGGCTGCTGTTGATGGTCAGCCCGTGCACCATCACGTCGTCACCCTGCCATGCCATTTCGAGCCCGTTGGTGCGGATCTTGTCGACATTCTGCACGGTGTTCACAAGGCCGGTCAGCGGCTGCGAATACAGCGCGTCGCGCGTGGTTTCATGGAACAGGGTGGCGCGCAGCGAGCTGTCGGAGGTCATGCGTTCGGCGGTCAGTTCGCCTGTCCATGAACGCTCGGCGCGCAGGTTCGGGTCGCGGTTGACGATCTGCTGGTCGACGATGGAGCCCTGGAACAGTTCCGCCGCGGTCGGGTTGCGCACCGCGCGTCCGGCCGATCCCTTCAATGCCCAGTCGTGCGTGGCCTGCCAGGCCAGCGCCGCTTTGGGCGACCAGCTGGTGTCGACGCGCTCGCCGAACGGCAGCGGCGCCACCGATGCGGCGTTCGATACTTCGCCGCCGTACGCGCTCCAGCGCTCCAGGCGCATGCCGAGCGTGGTCTTCCACTGCGGCGCAAAGCGCCACGTGTCTTGCGCGTACACGCTTTGCAGGCGCGTGTTGCCGTTGAAGGTGGAGACGGTGGCGCCGTCGCCCGCACGAATCCAGTCGCTACCGGAGAACACGCGCGTGCGCAGGGCCGCGCTGTCGCTCTGCACGCCCATGTCGACGATGTGTGCCGGCGTCGGACGCCAGATGCCCTTGAGCGCCAGCGTGATCCAGCCGCTGCCTTCCATGTCGGTCACGTTGCCGCGGCCCGCCTGGCCGATGCTGGCCACCGACACCACCGGCGTGCGCACCTGGTCCCTGGCATAGTCGTATTTGCTGGCCGCGATTTCCCAGTCCCACACGCCCTTGCTGTGCTGCTTGAGCGAGAAGCCGTGCATCAGGTGTTCGAGCTTGCCGATGGCGGGCGCCAGGTCCGACGGCTTGAGTTCATAGCGCTTGCCGCCCATGTTGATGAAGCCATTCGCGTCGCCCCGGTACACCGGCGCGCCGGCGGCATCAACCAGATAAGTTTCGGCGGCGCGGTGGGCGTCGTTGCCCCACCAGCCCAGGGTGTAGCTGGCGCGCAGCACCGGCGTCACATCGTAGGCGAGCTTGATCTTGGCGTGGTCCTGCACCGTGTGCGACTGGCCGGTGGTGCCGATGATCAGCCAGTCCTTGTTGGCTGAATTTTTATCGGCCACGGCGCCCGTCACCGGCAGGCCGGCCGCGCTGTTCACGCCCGTCGATACCAGCTTGTTGGCGAACCCGATCGGCTGGCCGCGGCTGTCGAGACGCGACACATCGACCCACCACGACCAAGCGCCCTGGCGGTTGCCGACCGAGGCGCTGCCCTGGCCGCCGCCGAAGCGGTCGTCGGTCGCGTACTGGCGATAGCGCTGGCTGAAGGCCGACAGCTTCACGTGCGCTTCCAGGCGGGTCGGCATGCGGGTCTGGAAATCGACCACGGCGCCAGCCGAATTGCCCGGATAGGCGGCCGAGAATGGGCCGTACAGCACGTCCACGCGCTCGATTTCCTCGGGCGAGACCATGCCCCAGCGCGGGGTGAAGGTGGCGCCGTTGCCGAGCAGGTTGGAGAGCAGGATGCCGTCGGCGTACACCAGCGAACGCGCGCTGTTGCCGGTGCCGGACGCGCGGCTGGCCAGCACCGCGTGGTCGTAGTCGCCGATGTAGCGCTTGCGCACATTCAGGCTCGGGAAGTATTTGAGCGCGTCTTCGCTGTCGGTGGCGTTGATGCGCTGCTCCACCTGGGCGCCGCTGATCGACTCGATGGTGGTCGGAATCTGGGTCGGCAGCGAACTGGGACGCCCGCCGTTGATGGTTACCGCAGGCAGCTTGACTGGCGTGTGGGTGGCCAGCGCCATGTTGGATGTACAGGCGAGCAGGATCCCCAGCGCCGGTGCGCTGGTCAACAATGTTTTCATGGCGAGCCTTAGTGGTGTGGTGCGCCGGCGGCGGCGGGGAGAATCTCGAGCACGGGTGCGGGCGACGCCAGCCTGGCGCCGCTGGCGTCGGGAATGGCATCCCAGTCCAGGCGGCCTTCATCGCACAATTGCGTGACCTTGAAGTAGTGCTT
Organism: Massilia scottii; assembly: GCF_030846495.1. NCBI lineage: Bacteria > Pseudomonadati > Pseudomonadota > Betaproteobacteria > Burkholderiales > Oxalobacteraceae > Massilia > Massilia scottii. Next base: position 212,232 of record NZ_JAVCWM010000005.1, read on the forward strand.
GCCCACGGTGGCGGGCAGCTTGACCTGCATGGCGAATTCGTCGAAGTGGGCGTCCTGCAGCGGGCCGCCTTTCCAGGTCACCTGGCTGGCCGTGCCGGAGTTGGTCCAGCCGGCCTTGGGCATCGGCTTGGCGCCGCCGATCCCTTGCGGCAGGGTCACGGTCAGGGTGTGGGTCGGGCTGCCCTTGCAACCGTGGCCGACGCGGAAGGTCAGCTTTTGGTAGGTGCCGGCGTTGGCGCTGGTTTGTTCGAGCGTCACGTGGGCGTGCGCGAGCGGCGCGGCCAGGGCCACGCAAGCGAAGAGAATGCGAATGTTCATGATGATGTCCGGGTTGGTTGCGGCGTCAGGTTCAGTGGGCAGCGGCGTGCGCACCGTGCGGGCTGACAAAGTTCAGCGGCTTGACGGGAACCTCGATGGTCATCGATTCGCGTTTCTTGTTCGGGTGTTCGACGGTCAGTGTCAGCGGCACCGAATCGCCCGCCTTGAGCTGGCGTTTCAGGTCGATCAGCATCAGGTGGTAGCCGCCCGAGGCCAGCTTGACAGCCTTGCCGGCGGGCAGATCGATGGCGTCGACCTGCTGCATCTTCATCTGGTCGCCCTGCATCTCCATCTTGTGCATTTCGACGGTGCCGGCAACCGGCGAACTGGCGCCGACGAGACGCGCGTCCTTCGCCGACTGCAGCTGCATGAAGGCGCCGCTGGTTTTCTGGACCGGCACGGTGGCACGCGCCCACGGGGCGTCGACCTTGACTTGGGCGAAGGCGGACGAGGCGAGCGCGTACAACGCGATCAACGCATAAGTATGTTTTTTCATGGTGATTCTCTGTAATAGGGTCTGGTGACGTGGGCCTGCCGAACAGGCGCGCAACGTCGCAACGGTGCGGCGCGCAATGCGCCGCGAGAGCTATCAGAGAATCGCGGGCGGGCCGCGCGGAGGGGCGGCGGTGAGCGCGAGCAGGGGCTGCGGCGCGCGGTAGAACAGGAAGGGACGCAGCTCGTGGCCGCCGAGGATGGCCAGGCCCGTGATTGCGTTCGGCATCAGCGAATAGCTGCCGGCGTGCGGAAGGCAGTAGCCGCAGTCTTCCATCATGCCGGCGCCGCTGTGGTCAAGCTGGCCGGCGAGCAGGCTGATGGCCTGGACGCCGGGGGTGGCGCGCGCGCTCGGGTCGGTAAAGCAGATGTCGGCGCTGAGCGCATCACCGCGGACGGCGGCGAGCGCGTGCGAAATCGATGGGGCGAGCACGTTCATCAGGATCGCGAGACACGCGATCCAGATTTGCAGGCGCCACTTGGTCGACTTCATTTTCATGGGGAGAATTATATCGCAGGGATGCGGGCGCCGGGGGGACTACCGCGGTCGGCAAAAGGACTAGGTGCCGCGCGGCGATATCGCCTTCCGCCATCAAAACAACAGTTACAAAATGGTTAATCTTTTCATGCGGCTTGACGTAATATCTGAAACACCCACGAAAAAGGAATGACCATGCCCTCGCCCGTCCGGCACCTCGCCGCCAGCGCCATCGCGTTTGCCGCCCTGCTCGCTCCCCAGTTCGCATTCGCCGGCGGGATCCATCTCGAGAGCAGCGGCATCATGTTCGACACCGCCTGGTCTCAGCGGGCAGAGACCCTGGTGTCCGACGTGAACGGGGCTGCCACTTTTTCCCTGGTCAACGCGGTCGACTACCTGCGCTTTCCGAATCAGTTCAATTACTTCAACGACTACGAAGGGCAGTTCCAGTTGACCGCGCGCAGCGGCTACAAGGTGACCGGTTACTCCCTGTCCGGCGGCTTTCGCGGCGATATCCACGTGGGGCAATCGCCCAACGGGACCCAGGCGGTTCCGGAACCGCACACCTATGCGATGACGCTGGCGGGACTGGCGCTGCTGGCGGGGGTGGCGCGCAGGCGCAAACGGGCCGCGCGGGCCGGCGTGATGCCATGACATCGATGAGATGAAGCGCGCAGGAGGGAGCGCATGCGTTCCTTCCTGCGCGCGGGCGACGAATTAAGGGAGCGGTTTAACGCAGCGCCTTGAAATCCTCGCGCTCGATCAGCACCGTGTTCACGCTGTCGGTCAGGTAGATCTGGCCATCCTGGATGGTGCACTGCAGCTGCATATTGCGCTGCGCCAGCGCTTCGAGCTGGGCGCTGGCGTCGGCCGGGATGTTAATCACGGTCAGGTTCTTGGCCCGGTCGAGCTTGTTGGCGATCTGCTTGTACCAGATATGGCTGGTCGCGCTGTAGCTGTACACGATCACGCGCTCGCTGCGGCCGCACGCTTTCATCAAACGCTTTTCGTCCGGCTGCCCGACTTCGATCCACAACTCGATCGCGCCGGTCAGATCTTTCTGCCACAGATCCGGTTCGTCGGTGTCGAACAAACCCTTGGTGAAGGTCAGCGATTCGCTCGCGTGAATCGCAAAGGCGAGCAAACGGATCATCATCCGCTCGTCGGTCTCGGATGGATGCCGCGCCAGCGTCAGGATGTGCTCCTGGTAGTAATTGCGGTCCATGTCCGCAATCTGCAGTTCTGCCTTGTAAATCGTCGCTTTAAGTGCCATTGATACGCCTGCCTTTAACTTCTCTGAATTATTTGAAGACGACAGTCTTGTCGCCATTTTGCAAAATGCGGTGCTCGACAAACCATTTCACCGCGCGCGCCAGCACCACGCACTCCACATCGCGCCCGATGGCGCTGAGCGTGTCGGCATCCATCGCGTGGTCGACCCGCTCGACATCCTGCTCGATGATCGGGCCTTCATCCAGGTCGCCCGTGACGAAGTGCGCGGTGGCGCCGATCAGTTTCACGCCGCGGTGGTGCGCCTGCGCGTACGGCTTGGCGCCCTTGAAACTCGGCAAGAAGGAATGGTGGATATTGATCGCCTTGCCGCGCATCGCTTCGCACAAGCCCGGCGACAAAATCTGCATGTAGCGCGCCAGCACCACCAGGTCGATCTTGTGGGTGTGCATCAGGTCCAGCACGCGCGCTTCCTGCGCCTGCTTGGCCGCCGCATCCGCGCCGGTGGCCAGCGGCAGGTGGTGGAAAGGAATGTTGTAGCTGGCCGCCAGCTGGTAGAAATCCATGTGATTCGAGACGATGGCCGGAATTTCCACCGGCAGCAGGCCGCTCTTGTAGCGGAACAGCAAATCGTTCAGGCAATGCCCGATCTTCGAGACCATCAGCATCACGCGCGGCTTGGCGCCGGCGTCGTGCAGCTGGCCGTTCATGCCCATCTGCGTGCACAGGGCGGCGAAGTCGGCGCGCAGCGGCGCATCGCCGACCGCGCCTTCTTCCAGCGCAAAATGGACGCGCATGAAAAACAGCTTCGATTCGGCATCGCCGAACTGGGCCGAATCGATGATGTTGCAACCATGCTCGGCGAGGAAGCCCGAAACACGATGCACAATGCCGCGCTGGTCGAGGCAGGACAGGGTCAGGATGTATTCTGGATGCGTCATGGTCTTGTAGTGGATGGCGTGGAAACTGCGAACCTTGTATTGTCGCATGCGTCAGGGAAAATCGTCCCATTACAAAAAAGCACGCCCGTGCAGAATTGCGGTATAGTAGACAAATCACTACTTCATACAAGGATTCGCCATGACGACTACCGCACTGATGAACCAGCAGTTCCGCCTCGCCGCCCGCCCTGTCGGGATGCCGAAACGCAGCGACTGGGAGCAAACCACCGAGCCGGTGCGCGACATCAACGATGGCGAAATCGTGGTCAAGGCCTTGTACCTCTCGCTCGACCCCGCCATGCGCGGCTGGATGAACGAAGGCAAGTCCTACATCCGCCCGGTGGCCATCGGCGAAACCATGCGCGCCGGCGGCGTGGGCGTGATCGTGGCATCGAAGTCCGACAAGTTCGCCGTGGGCGATACCGTCTCCGGCGGCATCGGCGTGCAGCAGTACTGGGTCGGCGCGGCCGATGACAAGTCGAGCAACTTCTACAAGATTTCCCCGGCCATGGCGCCGCTGACCACCTGGCTCAATACCCTGGGCATGCCCGGCATGACCGGTTACTTCGGCCTGATCGAATCGGGCCAGCCCAAGGCCGGCGAGACCGTGGTGGTGTCGGGCGCGGCGGGCGCGGTCGGCATGACCGTCGGCCAGGTCGCCAGGCAGCTCGGCTGCCGCGTGGTCGGCATCGCCGGCGGCAAGGAAAAATGCGATTTCGTGGTCAATGAACTGGGCTTCGACGCCTGCATCGACTACAAGAACAGCTCGGTCAAGGATGGCCTGAAAGAGCATTGCCCGGGCGGCGTGGACGTCTTCTTCGACAATGTGGGCGGCGAGATCCTCGATACCGTGCTTACCCGCATCAATCTGCGCGCCCGCATCGTCATCTGCGGCGCCATCTCGCAGTACAACAACACCACGCCTGTCAAAGGCCCGGCCAACTACCTGTCGCTGCTGGTGAACCGCGCGCGCATGGAAGGGATCGTCGTGTTCGACTATGCCGACCGCTACCACGTGGGCGTGGCCGCCATGGCCAAATGGATGCAGGAAGGCACCTTCAAAAGCCGCGAAGATGTGGTCGACGGCCTGGAAAACTTCCCCGAAGCGCTGCTGATGCTGTTCGAAGGCAAAAATTTCGGCAAGCTCGTACTCAAGGTAGCGGATGCGTAAGGCTCTCGCCGCCCCCCGCCGGCGCGCCACCGCGCCGGTGAACTGACCAGAATGACCCGGGCCGCCCGTTCGCGGCGGCCCTTTTCCTCCCTCCCCGCTTGACCGAACGCGCGTGCGCACGAAGTTCGTGGAACTTTGACGCGCCCCCTCACGTCTATCACATGCCCATGCGACGCGCGTTCGCCCGACAGCGACAGCGTCCTTCCATGTTTTATGACGAGGACAGCCATGCCATCCTACTCAAGCAGACTACCGATGCGCTCGCACTTCGACGCGCAGGTCGATTTTTTCAGCGAACTGGCCCGCACCGGGATCGACGCGCTGCGCAGGCTGAGCGAGCTCAATGTGCTGCTGGCGCGGCAACTCAATGACGATGCCGTGCATGCCGCGCGCGCCATGGTCGCTTGCAGCTACCCGTTCCAGCTGCCCGTGGCCGCCGCAGGCGAGTCGGCGCCGTTCATCGAGCACCTGCGCAGTTACCAGCAGCAGCTCGCCGGGGTGCTGTCCGGCGCGCAAATCGAACTGGCGCGCCGCGCCGGATCGCACCTGCCCGACATCAGCCGCGCCGCGGCGGCCACACTCGACGGCATGGCCCGGGGCGGCAACGGCGCGCCGCAACGCCTTGCCCGCCCGGCCGGCGACAGCGCGGCCAGCGCGGCCCACATCCCGCACGAAACCAACCACACGCCGGAGTAAAAACCGGCAAACAGCCCACCACGGAGTTCACCTATGTCTACCCACGGTAAGCCAAAAAGCGGCGCGGCGATCGACGCGCTCGAATTGCTGAAAGCCGACCATGAAAAGGTCAAAAGCCTTTTTCGCGAGTTTGAAAGTCTGTGTGACAACGACGAAGACGATGACGTACGCAAGTTCGAACTGGTCGACGACATTTGCTACGAACTGACCGTGCACTCGATGATCGAGGAAGAAATTTTCTATCCGGTACTGCGCTCGCTGATCGAGGACGACCAGTTGCTGGACGAGGCCGAAGTCGAGCACGCCGGCGCGCGCGACCTGATCAGCCAGCTCGAAGTGATGTATCCGGGCGATGACCATTTCGACGCCATGGTGACGGTGCTGGGCGAGGAAATGGCGCACCACATCGACAAGGAAGAGAGCGACCTGTTCGTCGCCGCGCGCCGCTCCGGCATCGACCTCGACGACCTGGGCGAACGGCTGTCGGCCCGCAAGGATGAACTGGACGACGACCTGTCGTCGCCGCCATCGCCGGTCGATGCGATGGAGCCGCCCAGCGGCACGCGCCGCACCCCACGTCCACCTGACTAGTGACGGGTGACGGAACTATTGAAGTGAGCACGTCTCTAACCCACAAGCCCGATAACGCGTCAGTAGCGCATGAGAACGGGGTTCCGATACCGAAGCAAACAAGGAGAACGACATGGCGACAAGTAAAGAAAGTGGAGGCAACAAGAACAGCACATCCAGCGGCAACGCGCAAAAAAGCGGCAGTGGCAGCAGCCAGGGTCCCGCCAAGCGCGGCTTCGCAGCCATGGATCAGCATCAGCAGCGCGAAATTGCCAGCAAGGGGGGCCAGGCTGCCCACCAGAAAGGAACGGCGCACGAATTCGATTCCGAAGAAGCGCGCCGGGCCGGGCAAAAAGGCGGCGAGGCGGTCAGTCGCAACCGCGAGCACATGGCCGACATCGGGCGCAAGGGCGGCGAGAGCCGGCAATCGGCGGCCCGCAATGCGGCGGCGGCGGCAGCCGCTGCCGGCGGCAATGGCACCGGCGCCGCCGCAAAGGGATCGCGCCAGGGGACCAAGGAAAAGGACAGGGACAAGACGGAGTGACGGGCCAGCCAGTGCCAGCGGGCGTCCTGGCTGTTGGTGATCCGGGGTCGGGTTGCCCGCGCACTCATTTCCATCCTTGAGAAGGCATCATGTCCCCGTTTGCGCGGATGACACCGCGTCGGGCGGCGCAATGCAGGCGCACGCCAAACCGGGCGTCGCCATCGTCCGCCGTCCGTACCATGTGCGTGCGTTCGCATGCATATGCAGATTGGCGCAGGTGCGCCACTTCCATGTGCGTGGCCGCTGCGCCTCCGAGCCGCAGGGGGCGCATTCCGCATCACTCGTTGTATTTGCATGCATATATGCATCCGGCCGCGCCGAAGCCACGGCGCGCCGCGACGGCATGCATATGCAACGGCGCCAACGCCAGTATGGCACGCTGTCACAGACAGCCCTTCCAATACCTCCTCACGCAAGAAAATTTGATCTATTATGCAACTCCGGAAGTCGCAGCTGGCGGCATCCCCAATCCAACAAGAAAGACGTTTGCCATGCCACGTTTCGCCTTGCGTATGTCCGTGTTCGCCATCGCCATCGCCGCAGCTTGCAGCGCTTCCAGTTTTGCCCAGGCGCCCGCCGCGCCCGATACCCAGCTCGCTTTTTCCCACGCCAACCAGATGGTCGACATTGGCGGGCGGCGCCTGAACCTGTATTGCAGCGGCTCCGGAACGAACACGGTCATCTTCGACTCGCCGTCGGGCATGGGGGGCTGGGTCTGGCACGCGGTGCAACCGGAAGTCGCAAAGCACGCGCGCGCCTGCGTCTTCGACCGTGCCGGCTTGGGTTTCAGCGATCCGGCTGAACGCCCGAACACCTCGCAAAACGTGGTCGAGGACTTGCATGCCGCGCTGGGCAAGGCCGGCATTGCGCCGCCTTATGTCCTGGTCGGCAATTCCTTTGGCGGCGGCAATATCCAGTTGTTCGCCTACCGCTACCCCAGCGAGGTCAAGGGCCTGGTGCTGGTGGAAGCCCAGCATGAAGATGAAACAGACCGCATGAATGTCGTCTCCAAGGGCAAGCTAAAGGAAATGAGTGCGATGCTGACGGAGTACGGAAAAGCCTGCGAGGCGCAGTCCAAGATAGGCTTCGTTCCCGGCAGCGAGCTGTTCACCAACTGCACTGGCGGCTTTCAGCCGCAATTCGGCCGCGCCCTGAACGCCGCCTACCTCGCCTCGCTCACCTCGCCAGCCTACTGGCGTGCGCGCAATGCCGAGGAAGAGGCTTTCGAGACCAGCAATGCCCAGTTGCGCGCCGCGCGCCGTCCGTTCGGCGACCTGCCGCTGATGGTGCTCACACGCGGCGTGTCGCCGTATGCCATTCCGGGCAAACCCCAAAGCGAGCTGAACAAGGCGGCCGAGAAAGAAAACCTGGCCATCCATCAGGAGATGGCAGCCCTTTCCACGCGCAGCACGCACCGGGTGGTGCCGGGCGCGGGCCATGTCATCCAGGCCGACAAGCCGCAGGCGGTCACCAAGGCGGTGACCGACCTGCTGGCGCAAATCACGCCATAATGCGGCATCAGGCAGGCGGACCGATCCGCCTGCGACATACAAGGAATGAGCATGATCCCAGTTGAAGTAAGGGCCGAGATAATGCGCCGGCTGGCGCGTACCGGGCAGGAAGAAGGCGTGCGCATTCTGCTCGCGATCGAATCGGGCAGCCGCGCCTGGGGCTTTGCCTCGCCCAACAGCGATTACGACGTGCGCTTTATCTACGCCCGCGAGGCGGACTGGTATCTGGCCGTGGATCTGGAAGAGCGGCGCGACGTGATCGAGTACCCGATCGTCGACGATATCGACCTCAATGGCTGGGACCTGCGCAAGGCGCTGCGCCTGCTGTGGAAAACCAATCCGGCGATGGTGGAGTGGATTCAGTCGCCGATTTCGTATATCGAGACCGGCGGCTTCGGCGCCGGCGCGCGCGATCTGCTGCCCGCCCTGTATTCGGCCGAGCGCGGGATTTACCACTATCGCAGCATGGCGAAGACGAATTACGCCAATCATCTGAGCGGCGACCAGGTGCCGCTCAAAAAGTACTTTTATGTGCTGCGCGCGCTGCTGTCGGTGCACTGGATAGAGCGCTACGGCACGGCCGCGCCGATCGAATTCCACAAACTGCTGCACTTGCTCGATCACCGTCCGGATTTGCTGGCCGAGATCGACGCGCTGCTGGAAAAGAAACGCGCCGCACCCGAACTGGGGCTGTCCGAGCCGATTGCCAGTCTGAATGACTTCATCGAACAGGAACTGGCACGCCTGGAGTCGGTCCAGCCGCTGCCGGCGCCACGCGTCCAGCCCCTGCCCGGCTTGAACGCCCTGTTCCACGCCGTGCTGCGCGAGCAGCAGGGATAAATCCGCCGCGCGCGACACCGTCGCGCATTCGCCTTCCTGCCGGATGTCGGCTTCGACATCCGGACACGTTCTCATCAGCTATTGCCTCCACAGCGCACGCCCCCGGCCGGGCGGGCCGGCCGGCGCTTGCCTGTTCGTCATGCACGAAGGCCGGTGCCGGCACTTGGCGAGCGGCAACAAACCTGCTGGCGGCGTTTTTGGGCATGGCCTGCACGTAATTCGTAAACCTTCTATAATTTCAGTAATTCCTGAAAATGCAATACTTCCAAAGACCTATAGACATGACAAATCTCAGCCCACTTGCCCAGAAATTCATCCTCCACTTCGGCGAAATGGGCAGCCGATGGGGCATCAACCGGACTGTGGGCCAGATTTACGCCCTGCTGTACGTGCTGGCCAAGCCGCTCAATGCCGACGAAATCGCCGAACATCTGCAGTTTTCGCGCTCGAACGTGTCGATGGGACTGAAGGAACTGCAGTCCTGGCGCCTCGTCAAGCTGCTGCACCAGCCGGGCGACCGCCGCGAGTACTTCGAGCCGCCCAAGGATATCTGGGACATCTTCAAGGCCCTGCTCGAGGAGCGCCGCCGCCGCGAAGTCGAGCCGACCCTGTCGATGCTGCGCGACGCCCTGCTCGAAACGCCCGCCACCGACGCCGACCGCGTCGCCCAGGAGCGCATGCGCGAGATGTACAACCTGATCGAGCTGTCGAGTTCCTGGTTCGACGATGTGCAGCGCCTCTCGCCCGAAACCCTCACCTCGCTGATGAAGATGGGCTCCACGGTAAAGACCCTGCTCAACGTCGGCGACACCGTGCGCGGCACCTTCCGCAAAAAGCGCGCCCCCGAGCCGGCCGGCGCCGAACCCGCCGACAGCGGCGACAAAGGCGAATAAGATGCGCGCCCTTCTCCACCGCCTCCCGTTCGCACTGGCGATCACGCTGGTGCTGGTTTTGAAGGTCGTCATCCTGTTCATGCTCTACAAGGCATTCTTCTCCACGCCCCAAGTGAAAAAAATGCGCATGCCGACCGCGCAGGTGGAACAGCACCTGCTCGATACGCCCCAACCAAAACCACCTCTTCCTGCCAAGGCCACGCCATGATTCCCATCGATGATGTTGTCAGCCTGTCGCGGCTGCAGTTCGCCGCGACCGCCATGTATCACTTCCTGTTTGTCCCGCTCACGCTCGGCCTGTCGTGGATCCTGGTGATCATGGAGTCGGTCTACGTGATGACCGGCCGCGAAATCTACCGCGACATGACCAAATTCTGGGGCAAGCTGTTCGGCATTAACTTCGCCATGGGCGTCACCACCGGCATCACCCTCGAATTCCAGTTCGGGACCAACTGGGCTTACTACTCGCACTACGTGGGCGACATCTTCGGCACCCCGCTGGCGATCGAAGGCATGATGGCCTTCTTCCTCGAATCGACCTTCGTGGGCCTGTTCTTCTTCGGCTGGTCGCGCTTGTCGAAAGTGCAGCACCTCGGCGTCACCTTCCTGGTCGCCCTCGGATCGAGCCTGTCGGCCCTGTGGATCCTGATCGCCAACGGCTGGATGAACAACCCGGTCGGCGCCGAGTTCAATTTCGAGACCATGCGCATGGAACTGGTCAGCATGACGGACGTGATCTTCAATCCGGTCGCCCAGGTCAAGTTCGTGCACACCGTCGCCGCCGGCTACGTGACCGCCTCGATGTTCGTGCTGGGCGTGTCCGCCTTTTACCTGCTCAAGGCACGCGACGTGCCGTTCGCACTGCGCTCGTTCGCGATTGCGGCCGGCTTCGGCCTGGCCTCGACCCTGTCCGTCATCGTGCTGGGCGACGAATCGGGCTACACCGCCGGTGAGGTCAACAAGGTCAAGCTGGCCGCCATCGAAGCCGAATGGGAAACCGAGCCCGCCCCCGCTGGCATCACGCTCATCGGCCTGCCCAACGACGCCGAGGAACGCACCGATTACGCGGTCAAGATCCCCTATGTCCTGGGCCTGATCGCCACCCGTTCCGTCGACAAGCAGGTGACCGGAATCAAGGACCTGAAAAAGCTGCACGAGACGCGCATCCGCAACGGCATGCTGTCGTACGCCGCCCTCACGCGCCTGAAAAGCGGCGACAAGTCGCCCGAAGCACGCGCCGAGTTCCTGCGCCTGAAGGACGACCTGGGCTACGGCCTGCTGCTGAAAAAGTACACGCCGCGCGTGATCGACGCCACCGAAGCGCAGATCAGGATGGCCGTGAACGACACCGTTCCGAAGGTCGCGCCGCTGTTCTGGTCCTTCCGCATCATGGTGGGCCTGGGGCTGCTGTTCCTGTTTATCTTCAGCGCCTCGTTCTACTTCCTGATCCGCAAGCGCCTGGCGCAGCAGCGCTGGCTGCTGAAACTGGCCGTGATCTCGATCCCGCTGCCATGGGTGGCGGCGGAACTGGGCTGGGTGGTGGCCGAATACGGGCGCCAGCCGTGGACCATCGCCGGCATCCTGCCGACCCACCTGTCGGCGTCGACCCTGCAGGTATCGAACCTGTATTTCAGCCTGGCCGGCTTCATCGGCTTCTACACGCTGCTGCTGGTGATCGAAATGGGGCTGATGATCAAGTTCACGCGCCTGGGGCCGAGCGCCCTGCACACGGGTAAATATCACTGGGAAAAGCTGGAGGCCGCATGATCTTCGACTACGACACGCTCAAAGTCATCTGGTGGGGCTTCGTCGGCATCCTGCTGATCGGCTTCGCGCTGACCAACGGCTTCGACTTCGGGGTCGGCATGTGGCTGCCCTTCCTGGGCAAGGACGACATGGAACGGCGCGTCATCATCAACGTGATCGGCCCGACCTGGGAAGGCAACCAGACCTGGTTCATCGCCGCCGGCGGCGTCATGTTCGCGGCCTGGCCGCTGGTGTACGCGGCCGCCTTCTCGGGCTTCTATGTGGCGCTGATGCTGCTGCTCTTTGCGCTGTTTTTCCGGCCGGTCGGCTTCGACTACCGCAGCAAACTGGCCGATACGCGCTGGCGCAATGCCTGGGACTGGGGCCTGTTCACCGGTGGCTTCGTGCCGCCGCTGATCTTCGGCATCGCCTTCGGCAACCTGCTGCAGGGTGTGCCCTTCCACTACGACGACACCATGCGCATGGAGTACACCGGCAGCTTCTTCGGCCTGTTCAATCCTTTCGGCCTGCTGGCCGGGGTGCTGGGGGTATCGATGCTGGCCATGCACGGCGCCACCTACCTGTATCAAAAGACCGATGACGTCATCGCCGAGCGCGCGCGCAAGGCCGCCATGGCCGCCGGCGCGGTCACCATCGCCGCGTTCGCGCTGGGCGGCGTGTGGGTCGCAACAGGCCTGGACGGCTTTCGCATCGTCTCGATGCCGCCGGTCGACAGCGCCTTCATGCCGACCGCCAAAGTGGTCGAACGCGGCGTCGGCGCGTGGATGGACAACTACACGCGCTGGCCGCTCACGATCGCCTTGCCGGTACTGGGCCTGCTCGGCGCGGCGCTGGCGCTGGGCTTGTGCGCGGCGCGCCGCAGCCTGCTGGCCTTCCTGGCCAGCGGCGTGTCGGTCGCGTCGATCCTGCTGACGGCTGGCGCGGCCATGTTCCCCTTCATCATGCCGTCGTCGCTCGCGCCCGGCAGCGGCCTGACCGCGTGGGATGCGGTGGCCAGCCACAAGAGCCTGGGCGTGATGTTCTGGGTGATTGTGGTGATGCTGCCGATCGTGGTGGTCTACACCAGCTGGGTGTATTCGATCATGCGCGGCAAGGTCACCGCGGCGCACATCCGCGAAAACGAACACGAATCTTATTAGGAGCAGACCATGTGGTATTTTGCCTGGATATTAGGGATCGGCCTCGCCCTGTCGGCCGCCATCATCAACGTCATGTGGCTGGAAGCGAACTACGCGTTCGGCCTGCGCGACGAAGACGCCACCCGCGCCAGTTTTGAACAGGCCAGCAAGGATAACCTGCTGCTGTAAGGGGCCGCCGGGGCGCCGCGCAAGAAGCCGTGAATTAACTGGGCGTGAGCTTCACGTACTCGATATTGAGCGTGATGATTTCGCTGTAGCGCAAAACGAACGTATCGCCGTCGACCTGGTAGAAACGTTCGCCGTCGCTGCCGTCGGCATGCGCGCCGTCCTTATCCCTCGAGATGGGACGGCGCGAAACGTTTTGGAGCACAAGGCGATCGAGCTGCCCCTCGGCATTGACATAAAATTCGTTCAACATGCCCACATACAGCACCGCTTCTTTTGCCACCTCGACAATCGCGGAAACGATGATGAAGTCCGGCGCTTCACGCTCTGAAAAATCCGCGCCCGTCAGCAGGTAATACCATGGCGCTTCATGAAACCGGAACAAGGTCCCCCACGGCGCGCTTGAACGGTCGAGCCGATAGCGCGAAATGGCAAAGCGTATCAATGTCGGCACCACGAACGATGCCACGAACAAGGTGACGAAGTAGCGGGCAAGCCACGGGAAATCGGCCGCCACCGCGGCCGTCGCCTCGGCCTGGCTCTGCGGCGCGGCTGACAGCAGTTTCATCAGCACAAGGGGATCAATCCGCAGGCTGAACCAGCTCTCGGCCGCCCACAATGCAAGATAATGCGCAAGCACAGACCACAGCACGGCTTCGGCGACCACTTGCCCGAACGGTGAAAAATCGAGGGAAGTCCGCTCGGCCCGTTTCAACCGGGTGCGGAAGATGAAACCGGGTAGAAGAAACAGGAAAATGATGACCGCCGGGAGCGCAATATTCATCCCGGATGTCAGGCGTCTTTGGCCTTGGGCACGAACACGGCTTTCACCGTGCCACCCGTCTTACTACGGCGAATCTCGACCTGGGCATCGGCGCCTTGCCCGGTGGTACCCGCACCTGCTCGCCGGGTCACGAGGAAACGGCGCAGCTGCTCGCGCGCGATCGGGTCGGCTAGCAGCTCGGTGGCAAGGGGACTTTTCAGGGCTTTCATGGTTTGATGATGCCATAAGCGGGCCGCATGCGCATCAATTTCGGTCCGGGCGCCCGCCTCCGGACCGGTCCTCAGGCTTTCCCAAGCCCAAATACACGCATCGGCGGCAACGCCCATGCCGGACCGCTTTGCATACCGCCCGGATGGCCCGATACCGAATTTCCACAGGCAACGCGGCGAGCCGGTATGGTAAAGTGCTCTCATGCAACCCCTCAAATACCTAGGCGCCTATTCCGACCAGACGCTGGCGCAAGTGACCCAGCTGATCGAACAGAACAAGCTCGGCGATGTACTCAAACAGCGCTACCCCGCCGCCCACGACGTGCGCACCGACCGCGCCCTGTACGACTACGTGCAAGAGCTCAAGTCCGAATTCCTGCGCAATGCCGACCCGATCAACAAGGTCGCCTTCGACGGCAAGCTTCACGTGATCCAGCACGCGCTCGGCCTGCACACCACCATTTCGCGGGTCCAGGGCAACAAGCTCAAGTCCAAGCACGAAATCCGCGTGGCCACCGTGTTCAAGGATGCCCCCATCGAATTCCTGCGCATGATCGCCGTGCACGAACTGGCGCACGTCAAGGAAAAGCAGCACGACAAGGCGTTCTACAAGCTGTGCTGCTACATGGAACCGAACTATCACCAGTACGAGTTCGACTTGCGCCTCTATCTGACCGAACTCGACATTTCGGGAAAGCGCCTCTGGAACGCCACTTGATCCAACGTCCTGCCTGCACACCGACGATCATCGGGTGCCCGATCGGATGGCACGGGTCGTCGACCTGCCTCCCACGAATTGAATAAATAGCACTAACAGCTGCCCGCTTGCATCATTGCTGCGCTAGCCCCGGCCTTGCCCGCCGCCCGGACAGCGGCGCCCGCATCCTTTCTGCCATCTTGCGAATGCACGCCTGTCACCTGCCGCCGTGGCAAACAGCCGCACGCGCTGTTGATGGCCGTGCCGGTGCGCGGCACCCCGCCTGAACCTGCCGCGTTCGTCCGCTGGTTTCCCTACCCCAGCCTGGTTTATGGATTATCAAGCAGATTTGCTAACAGTAAAGACATGCGGATGTCAAATACGAAATAAAGATTGTTGTTTGTCAATTATTTTGATGCTTATGTGCTAACCTTGCCCCCTCAAAAAATGGGGATGATAGCGATGGATATGCTTACAAGAATACGGGGCTGCGTTACACCGCAATCGTCCCGCCGCGCCGGTCGGCAATCGTCGCCGCCGCGCCCTCGTGCAGGCAGTCTTGCGCGCGCGCTCGCATGGATCGCCGGGCCCCTTGCCATGCTTGCGGCAATGGCCGTTATCCCGGCAGCGGCGCAGGAAAATCCGGCTGTCGCGCGCGGCGCGGCCTGGCTGCAGGCGCAAATCAGTGCCAACGGCGCCTTGCTGAGCGAAGCGAGCTCCGTTGCCACTCCGATGCAAGCCCGTAGTGAAGCCAATACCACCCTGACATTGCGTTCGTTCGCGTCGCCCGCGCTGGCCGGCATCATTGCCGGCGAGCCCGACGAGGTTACCGAATACCTGGCCCGAAAAGTCCTCAGCCTCCCAACGGCGCTGGTGCCGGCTTCCGCATCGCTGATCGAACTGACGACGCGTCAAAATGCCGACGGCGGGTTCGGCGGCGCGCGCGGATTTGCCAGCAATCCTCTCGATACCGCCTGGGTCTTGCTGGCGTTGAACCAGTCGAAGAACACCCCGCCTTCCATGCCTGGCGCCGCGGTGAATTACTTGCTCGCGACACAACAAGCCGACGGCGCATTCGGCATGGCGCCGGACGCGCCGAATGCGTACATCACCTCGACCGTGGCGCTGGCATTGCAAGCGAACGGCAATCATACCGCCGCCTTGAATGCCTTGAACCGGGTAAATGCATGGCTGCTGGCGCGTCAGGGTGCCGATGGAAGCTGGGGCAGCGTTGCTGAAACGTCCGCCGTCTACCTGGCCTTGATCGGCAGCGTCAGCGACGCGGCGCTGCAAACCACCGTGAAATCCTATCTGTTATCACAGCAAGCGCTCGATGGCGACTGGGGCGCCGATCCGTACGCGACGGCACTGGCCCTGCGCGCCCTGGCGGCCAAGGCGCAGCCGGTCGTGACCACCGGACGCGTTGCCATGCGTGTCGTTGACGGCGCGACCGGGCAGGCCGTTGCAGGCGCCATGGCGCAGTTGCAAGGGACGGCAATCGCCCCCTCGCTCAGCGACGCCACCGGCCAGCTCAGCTTTTCTGAAGTTCCCGCCGGAAATTATATCGGTGTCCTGACCGGCGCCGGCTATGCGCCCCGTAGCGTGCCGTTCGCCCTGCGCGCAGGAACCACGACCGACCTGGGCGCGATCGCCCTGACCGTGGCGCAGACCAGCGGCGTGCTCAAAGGCGTCGTCCGGGACAAGGCGGGCAACAGCTTGCTGCGTGACGTCGTGATCAGCGTGGCGGGCAGTGCGAATGCCAGTACCCATACCCTGGCCGACGGCTCCTATGCGCTCACCGGCCTGGCCCCCGGCCCGGTGACGATTGTCGCCGCCAAGCCCGGTTTCGCGAGCGTCAGTGCCAGCGGCACCGTGGTTGCCGGCGAGACACTGATGTTCAGCCCGACCCTGTCCCTGCCCGGCGATCCGGCGGACACGGCAGGCACCCTGATCGGGCAGGCGGTCGATCAGACTTCCCTGGCGCCACTGCCGGGGGTGACGATCAGCGTCGGCGCAACCGGCAAAACCGCAGTGAGCGGCCAGGACGGCAGATTCAGCATGGTGAATGTTGCCGCCGGAACCTATGCCGTCAGTTTTTCCAAGCCGGGATACACGAGCAAACTGTTTGCCACGGTGCTGGTCGCCCCCGGCAGCACGAATGATTTCCAGGTGCTTGGCTTTAGCAAGACGCTGACCACGGTCGCCCTGGCCGGCCGTCTGAGCGACATCCAGTCCGGCAAGGCCATCGCGCAGGCCACCGTCACGGTGGTCGGCGCCGCGCTCACCACCCAGACCGACAGCAATGGCGACTATCGCATCGACGGCCTGGCCCCTGGCGGCACGACCTTGCGCTTTAGCGCGTCCGGCTATGCCAGCGAAACCGTGGCCGCCAGTTTTCCGGCAGCCGGCGAATACCGCTTCGATAAAACGCTGGCGCTCGACGGCGCCGGCAATCCAAGCTTCAGCATGCTTGTCAGCGACCAGCCTGCCTATCCAGCGCATGCGCCGGCCGTCCTGAAAATGGAGATCGCCAATACGGCCGCGACACCGGTGGAGAATGCGGTGATCGACATCACGATCTTCGATCCGCAAGGCCAGGTTATCGGCATGCAGCAAGCGGTCCGGATCGACGCCGACGGCGTTGCGCAGGAAAATTTCATGCTCGCCCCCAACAGCACGACCGCGGTCGATGTCAAATGGTCGACCCTGGCGCATGCGCCCGGCGTGTATCAATTCAAGGCACGCATCTTCACCAGCAACGCCAGCACCGGCGGCAAGACCGTACTGGCCGAGCGCACGTCCTCCTTCACGATCGCGGCAAGCCGCAAGGTTTTGCGCTTGAGCATAGTTCCGGTGCCGGCGTACAGCGTTTTCGAGGCCACCGAGCAGATGCAATTCAAGGTCGAGGCGATCCATCAGTCGAACCAGCCGGTCACCATCCCGTTCCGCTATGCCTTCATGGCGCCGGGCGGCGCCGTGCTGAAAGAAGAGGAAGGCAGCATCACCCTGCAGCCCAACGACATGCTGGGATCGGTCACCCTCGGTCCCTTCGCCCACCGCTTCACGGCGGCCGGGGTGTACCCGGTGGTGCTGTCGGCCACGGGAGATCCGGTGCCCCAGGTGCTTGCCAATGGTGAAGTACAGGTCGCTCCCGGCATCCGGGTCGGCGTCACCCAGAAGATCACGCCGACCAGCGTGACCCCGGATGGCGACAAGCGGATACGGATTCACCTGGAATTGAAGGGAGTGGAGCAAAAATGATGACCGCACAACGTTTCAACACTGTATCGGCGCGCACCGGTTTCTTCCGCTGCGCCGCGGCCCTCGGCTTGATCGCCCGCCTGGGCGCGGCCGTCACCCGCGCCACCCTGCTCGCGGTCGTCGGCCTGGCGTGCATGCTCGCGCCCTGTCACGCCGGCGCGGCCGAGCTGATCACAGGCCTGGGCGGCGACTCCGGTTTCGGTAACCTGGCCATGGGGCGCAACGACGACGGCTCGTCGGCCAGCATCGCATTTGGCGCCGGCTTCCCGCACGGTCTCAAGCTGTTTTCCGGAACCTACAAGACCGGCTATATCAACAACAACGGCAACATCACCTTCAGTGCCGGGCATGGTCCGTATACCCCGGTACCGTTTCCGGTCACCAATCTGCCAATGCTGGCTGCGTATTGGGGCGATGTCGACACGCGCGGCACGCTAAGCGATCCATTGCGAAACAATGTCTATTACAGCACCGCGCTTGCCGGCAAATTCATCGTCACCTGGCATGACGTCGGTTACTACAGCAATGGCGTCAACAAGCTCAATGCATTCCAGATGGTCCTTACCGACCGGAAAGACGTTGCTGAGGGCGATTTCGACATCGAATACCGCTACAGCCGGCTGGAATGGACCACGGGCGGCGCCAGCGGGGGCACGGACGGCTTGGGCGGTACCCCGGCCCAGATGGGCTATGACGCCGGTGACGGCAAGAATTTTTTCCGCCATGCCGATTCCGGCACGGCAGCCATCCTGACGCTCGTCGAAACGAGCAATGTGGGCGTGCCGGGCGTGTGGCGTTTCGAGGTCAGGGGCGGCAATGCGACTCCCGTGCGCACGCCGATCCTGGTCGATGTCCGCCTGATCCAGACGCTCAATGCCAGCGATATTGCCGTCGATCCCGCCTCGTTCGTCACGCCGCCGCAAAGCGTCACCACGGCCAATGGGCGCACGGTGATCGAGTGGGGCTTTGCCGCCTTTCCAGCCGATATCACGAAAGACCTGAGTTTCGACATCGTCTTCAAGAACCCGGTCGGCGGCGAGCGCCGCGAGGTGGTGTCCAAACTCGAACTGCTCTACAAGGATGTCAACGGCAATCCGGTGCGCACCGAACTCGGTGCGCAATTCGTCAACGTCCATCCATCGGTCTACCAGGTCACGCCGAGCAGCGATAAAGCGCTGTATGGGCCGAACGAGCCGGTGCTGATCAGCAGCGCGGTAAAAAATCTGAGCGCCGCGAGCGGCAGTACCGCCGTGCGCTTGTCCATTTTAGACAGCAGCAACGCCTTCGTCGCCATGGTCGGCACCCTGCCCGCGCAGACCGTGGAGGCTGGCGCCGTCAAGCTCTTCGGCGCGCTATCGTTCCCGAGCGGAACGACGTACGTGGGCAATTACAAGATTCTGGCGGAACTGCTCGACCCGGCCGGCAAGGTCGTCGCCAGCGGGACCAGTTCGTTCGCCATCGGCGCCGCCGCCGGCCAGAATGCCAAGGTGGCCATTGTCAGCGACAAACAGGTCTACCAGCCGTTCGAGACGGTGCGCCTGTCCGACCTGTTGGTCAACCAGCTGGTCAATGCCAGTATCGACGATCTGCGGATCCAGACCGTCGTGCGCAATCCGGACAACAGCGTGCGCATGACGCGCACCGAAGTGCTGGCGCAATTGCCGCCAAGCGGGGTCAAGGACTATGCGTACAGCGTTGCGCTCGGTTGGGCTGCCATCGGCCGCTATACGGCGACGGTCACGGTGACCAGGGCCGATGGAAGCGTGCTGGCACAGGCGCTCACGACGTTCTCGGTAGCTTCCAGCGCCGACAGCGGTGCCGGACTGACCGGATCGATCACTGCCGCTCCCGCCTCCGCCGCCAGCGGGCAAACGATCAAGCTTGCCTTTAACGCGACCAATAACGGCAATGCCGCCCTGGTCGGCCTGCCGATGACGGTCAGCATTATCGATCCGGACCTGCAGCAGGTCGTTGCAAGCTATCCGTATGCGGGCACCCTGGCGATCGGTGGTGTCTACGAAGGCACGTCTGAATGGGTGGCGCTGGCCGGCACCGGCGGCAACTATGTTGCGGTACTGAGCGCGCGCGTCGGCGCCAAGGATCTTACGCTGGCCCAGGTGGCGTTGCGCGTCATCACGCTCGACAGCACCCAGACGCGCCAGCCGGTCAACCGGGTGCTGGCCCTGGTTTCCTGCCGCGAGGGCGAGGACGATACCAAGCCGGGTGCTGCCTGCCTGAGCGCGCGTGCCCAGACCATCGCCCAGGCGCTGGAGGCGGCCAGGGTCACGCATACCATCGTCAGCGACGAGCTGGCATTCAAGAAAGCACTGCGTAGCGGCCTGTACAACACGTACTGGCTGTCGGGTAAGCAAGGCAAATTGCATGGCCAGCTCGCCAACGAACTCAAGCAAGCGGTGTTCGGCGGTGATAGCGCGCTGATCGATAGCGAGCACGATCAGCGCAACGGGCTCGATGCGATGGCGGGGATACGCTGGAATGGCAAATACGGCACGCCAGACTTGAATGTCGATATCGCCGGGCCGGTCTTCAGCGTACAACAGCTGGCAACGGTTGGCCGCAGCGGCCGCGTGCTGCTCGCCGGCGGGACCCAGCACGCCGCCTTCAACGCGGGACGCGGAGCCGATGGCGCCGCCATCATCGGCAACCAGTTCGGCGCCGGCCGGGTCGTGCAATACACCTTCGACTTGCCGTTCAGCCTGCGGGCATATGCGCAGTGGCAGGCAGTGCTCGAAACGAGCCTGAAGCACGTGCAGACGGCGCCGGCGGACATCGTCATCCCGGGTGCCGTGGTGCCGGTCAAGCTTGCGCTCAACAATCGGGGGCCGGCCGCCGCGTTCTCGATCAACAGTGTCTTGCCGCTCAACTCGGCGTATCTGGGGTCGAGCCCTGACGCCAGCGTCGATGCCGGCACCGGTGCCCTGTCCTGGCTTGTCAGTCTGGACGCGCAGCAAAGCTGGGACGGCCTGCTGAGCTTCCGGGCGCCTCCGGCGGCTGGTCCCGCCGTGCTGCGCACGGTGGTGAGCCTGGTCGATCCTGCCTCGGGCAGCGCGGCGCCGTTTGGCGACCCGCTGGTATTGACGCTCAACGTGGTCGACGCCACCAAGAGCGCGGCCCAGGCCAGGGCTGCCCTGATGGCCTACGCGCCGCTGGCCCGCAAGGACAGCAATCTGCGCGACAAGCTGGCGGCCGACGTCACTGTTGCCATGAGCGCTTTCAACCTGAACACGGCGGCAGGATACGACGACGCCATTGCCCAGTTGCTCGACGTTATCGATCAACTGTCCGGATTGCCCACCGTGAACACCCGTCCGGTACAAGACAGTCTCCATCGGATTGTGCGGGAAGCGCAGTGGCGCTGGAGCCAGGCGGCAAAGAACTGAGTGCCCGGTGGACAAAGTCGAACCGGGGAAGCCCTGCGCCTCCCCGGTTTGACGCGCACTCTTTCGCGTTATACCGGTTAAAGAATCAAATTACGTTAATCAATAAGGAAGTCCCGATGTTCCGCAACTTGAATTTTCAGCGTGCCACGTCCACGTTCGTCATGGTCGCGCTGACGAACCTGACGCTTGCTCCCCTGGCACGGGCGCAAAATGCATACGATGCCGCTGAAAAAGCAGGGCTGCTCGCGCCCGCTGCCGGCATGGCGGCAGTGAGCCAGCAACCGAAGCGTGATGGGGGCGGTCCTGACGAACGTTTCGCCCAGTTACTGTCGGACATCCACGACGACCTGAAAGCGGCAGCGCCGCAGACGGCGTTCGGCACGAATGCGCAGCACGCCATGCAAGCCGGCGCAGGCAGGGACATTGCGGCGAAAGCGACAAATATCCGCGCAAAGCATGCGCAATTGAAGACCTTGTACGCGAGCATCGACGATGGCTTCGCAAGTACCGCGCAGCGTCTCAAGACCCTGAAGCTGCCGGCGGAAATCCAGAACCGCCAGGCTGCGGCCTTCGGACAGTACCAAAGCCGCAAGGCGGAGTTCAGTCGCTTGATGACGGCGCTGGAGAAGGAATCGGACAATAGCAGCAAGCAACTGACGGCCATGGCCGACCTCGGCGCCTACCTGTCCAGGCAAACGAACAAGCAGCCGCACCAATACACGAATCCGAAAAAACTGCCATTTGGAATGCCCGGCAACACGGTACGCGCCCCGCATACGACGACGGAACAATTCCAGGCCAGCCTGTTTCCACCCAAACATGACGATGTGATGCTGGCCGGCGCTATTCCAGCCAACTTGCAGTTCGTCCAGACCGTTCTCCCGGCGCTCCCGAATGCGGCCGATCTGGCCGAGACGGACGATATCCAGATGACGCAGGCAATCCGCGATAAGGCGGCAGCGCTGAACAAAAATCCCGTCGCGATCTACAACTGGGTGCGCAACAATATCGCGTTCATCCCATCGTATGGAAGCATCCAGGGTAGTGACATGACCCTGGCGAACAAACGCGGCAACGCGTTCGATACGGCGTCGCTGCTGATCGCGCTGTATCGGGCCAGCGGGATTCCGGCCCGCTATGCTTATGGCACCATCGAGGTTCCGG
The DNA here is from genome assembly GCF_030846495.1 of Massilia scottii. Classification (NCBI taxonomy): domain Bacteria; kingdom Pseudomonadati; phylum Pseudomonadota; class Betaproteobacteria; order Burkholderiales; family Oxalobacteraceae; genus Massilia; species Massilia scottii. Next base: position 234,503 of record NZ_JAVCWM010000005.1, read on the forward strand.
CAGCACAGGTCATGAACTGGGTTGGCGGCGTCGGCAAGCCCGCAGCGGCGCAGAATCTGTTGGGACAGGGCGGCATCCCGAATGTCGCCCTGGTGTCGGGCGGGACGGTCAAGGCGATCCGGATGGAGCACGTCTGGGTGCAAGCCTATGTCGACTATATTCCCAGCCGCGGCGCGGTCAACAAGACGCCCGACACGTGGGTCCCGGTCGACGCCAGTTTCAAGCAGTATACGTTTACCAAAGGTATGGATATCAAGGCCAATGTGCCTGTTAACGGCGAGGAGTTTACCGCCCAAATCCTGCAAGGCGCGACCGTCGACGAGGCGCAAGGATACGTTCAGAATCTGAACCAGGGCGCCGCGCAGGCACAGTATGCCGCATACCAGACCCGGCTGAAGACGTATATCAGCAGCCAGAAGTCCGGCGCCACCGTTGGCGATGTCGTGGGAATGCAAACCATCAAGGCGGAAAACAATACCGTCTTGCTGGGCACGCTTGCCTACAAAACCACCTTGACCGCCAATACCTTTCAGACTTTGCCGGACAACCTGAGATGGCGCTTCAAGACAAACATCTATGCCGCCGATAATTTGAGCGACAGCAGCAGCCCGATCATTGAAATCGATCAAACCACTGCTCGACTTGCCGGGAAGAAGATCACCCTGAGCTTTGCACCCGCAAGCCCTGCGGATCAGGAGCTGATCAACAGCTACATGCCGAAACCCCACGCCGATGGCACGCCCATTCAGATGAGCGAACTGCCGTCGACTTTGCCTGCCTATCTGATTAAATTAAAAGCGGAATTCCGCATCGATGGCCAGCTTGTGGCGCAAACGGCCGGCAACTTCACCATGGGCAGCATGGTAAGACAGTCGAATCAGTACTTCAACCCGGCGAACGCTTCCTGGGATGGCGGCGACGACAATGATATTACGGTCGGCGAATTCAACGCCATTGGTCTCGATTTACAGGGGATCGGTGAATCGCAGTTGAAAAGTCATCAGGCCAGACTCGATGCAACCAAGGCGCTCGGCGCCAAGTACCAGCTCAACCCAGGCGACAAGACGCCAATCAGCGGTTTAACCAAGGAAGACCTGGCGGGAGATATCCAGCACAGTGGCATTTTGGCCTATTTTGCCCTGGTCGACAGCAACGACCGGCTCGCCGCACTGGGCGCTGGCGAGGTCAAGTCCTATCGCTTGCCAAGCTATGGCCGCTTCTTTACAACGGCCCAGCCCCACTATTTCTTTGGTATGGTACGTAGCGTTGGTTTTCCTGGCGTGACCATGGACGTGGACTATTTGCGCTATCACGTGGCGGCCAACGACGACGACAATGCGTCGGTGGTGCGGTTCATGCGGCAAGCCGGCTCGCTCGCATCCTCGGCGGAGCATTCCATACCCGAAATGATGTTCGCCAGTCAGAATTTGCCACGCAACGATAGCCGTCAGCCACAGGGGGTGTCTGCCATCAAGGCGTTAGTGCTTGCTGCATCCCAAGGGCAAAAAATCTATACGCTCACCCAAGGCAATCGAACGCTGCATGCGTCGATTTTACAGAGTCTGGCGATCGCTCAGGATGTGAAGCATGAAATCAGCGATGCGCTCTCTGCGGGGAAGGAAGTCACCGTCCATGCGGCGGACGTGAGCGTGGGTGGCTGGACCGGTAGCGGCTACGTCGTGCTCGACCCCTTGACTGGCGCGGGCGCGTACAAGATCGCCGGCGGCGCCAATGGCGGCGAACTGCTCTTTGCCGGCTTCGGGCTGATCGGGCTCTCAGCTGCCCTGTATGCTTTCTTTGCTTTTGGCGGCGGGATTGCAATCGCCGTTGGTTTGTTTGTGATTATCCACCTCATTTTCCTCATCGTGGTGCTCGAACTTGCAGTGAATGCCTGTGTGGGCGTCGCAGTCTTCGGGATGGTTGGCGGTCCCCTTGCGCATATGGCAAAAGCATCGGGAATATTAATCGTGGATATTATTACCTGGGTTATTAATACGTCGTCGGTTGTATACGGTTTCTATCCATGCACTATATGACGCCGCTGGTCTATTGTTACAGCATTTTCTGGGGCTACCGCTTGTTAAAGCAAAGTACAGCTGGCGGCAACTGGTTTCGGGGGCTGTTCGCCCCGGTGCTTGGGCTGATCCTGCTTCTGGCGCCATGGATGATCGGGCTTAAAAATCCGATCGGAAATCTCTTGCTCGCAGTCGTCTGGGCCGGGATAATTGCTGATCTCAGAGCCAACGAATCGTCCGGCAAGCCGATTTATCACCGGTTGGCCCATGACGAAAAACTCCTTTTTTGGGTGACCAACATTGTCGCCGTTGGCTGGGGGGTGTTTCAATTCTTCTGAGTATCCCAAGCCCATGCATATGCCCGGTGTTCCCAAAGTAACGGAAATGGACTACAACGAGAACGACAGCGCCAAGATGACCGACCCGCCATTGGTGCGAGCTCGCGGCGTTCTGCAGCGCCGCAAAGCGAGCCCGGTTCTGAGCATGGTCCGGGAGTCGTCGGTGACATTGGTGAGCGGCGCGAGCCGCATCCCGTTTGAGAGATTGAGTCGAATTCGACGCTTCCCACGGCGCTGTCGTTCATTAACGATTGTGGAGCAGATCATGGTTAAGCGCAAACGGAACGAGGTGGTATTTCCCAACGCCGCCGGCATCGATGTCGGCGGTTCCAGTCATTTTGTGGCGGTGCCGGCGGACGCGGCGACCGATTCCGTGCGTGAGTTCGGCGCCATGACCGGCGACCTGCAGGCGATGGCCGACTGGCTGTTGTCGTGTGGCGTCGACGTCGTCGCGCTGGAATCGACCGGCGTGTACTGGATTCCGGTATTCGAGGTGTTGGAACAACGCGGGTTGACGGTATGGCTGGTCGATGCGCGGCAATTGAAATATGTGCCCGGGCGCAAAAGCGACGTGCAGGACTGCCAGTGGTTGCAAACGTTGATGAGCTTTGGCTTGTTGCGCGCCGCCTGGCGCCCCGCCGGCGAGGTGTGTGTGGTACGGGCCATCGCTCGACAACGCGAAGTATTGTTGGCTGAACAGGCAAGCTGGGTCCAGCGCATGCAAAAAACACTGATCGAGATGAATATCCAGCTCACAGAAGTACTCAGCGACATTATGGGCATGACCGGTCAAGCGATCATCCGGGCCATCGTCGCCGGCGAACGTGCCCCCAAGGCGCTGGCCAAGCTGCGTCACCGCAGGGTCAAGGCGAGCGAGGAAGACGTGCTTAAGGCGCTGACCGGCAACTGGCGCGACGAGCATCTGTTTGTGCTGGGCCAGGCGCTTTCGATGTACGACGATCTGGCGCGCCACTTGGCCCAGTGCGACGCAAAACTTGACGCGCTTCTCGACGAGCGTGGCCGCGCAAAAATTGATATCGGCAAGCCACCGCGCGCCGGCTCCCTGGCCCGCACCGAGTTCGGCGTGCGTCAGGCTATGGCCAACTGGGCCGGTGTCGACCTGACGCGCATCAATGGTCTGGGCGTAACTTCCGTGATGAAACTGCTGTCCGAGATTGGGCCCGACCTGCGCCGGTTCGAAACGGTCAAGCATTTCTGTTCCTGGCTCGGATTGAGTCCGGGCACCAAGATCAGCGGCGGCAAAGTCCTGGCGTGCGCCACCAAACGATCGGCCAATCGAGCGCGACAAACGTTCAAGATGGCCGCCATGGCGCTGTCGCATTCGGATTCGGCGCTGGGCGGCTATTACCGTCGGCTGTGTTCGCGCATGGACAAGCCACGCGCCAACACGGCCGTCGCGCACAAACTCGCCCGCATGTTCTACTTCATGCTTACGCGCGGCGAGGAATTTGTGGACCGAGGACAGCAGAACTACGAAGAACAACAACTCCAGCGCAGCATCGCCGCCCTGAAACGGCGCGCCACAGCACTGGGATTTGAACTAAACCCGAAATCGGCGATGCTGTCCAATGCCAATGCCAATGCCAACGGTTTGGTTACTTGAGAGCTGCCCTTCTCCATTGATGTTGGTGCCGATGAACCGAAGAGCCGGAGAAACCATGGCCAATAGCTGCAGCCGGTGCGCCGCTTAATCGGGAGATATGCGCATGCCTCTATGTGGAAAGTGTCCCTCATGCAGAGGTGCAATATTTTCAAGGGTGGAGTTGTCGCTGCGGGCGCAACGTTCCTGTCCGTTATGCGGCACGCCGATATGCAATAAACTCGGAAAAACCGTCACTGCGACGTTGATCATCGCGTATCTTGGGTATATCTGGGCGGCGGGAAATTCAACGCCCAGTGATGTTGGAGACAAAGTACTGGTCCAGTCAGGGCTGTTCGGTGGCTGGATTTTCCTGAGATGGTTACTCGGATATCAAAAAAAGCGCGCTATCTGAGTGCTTGCCCGATATACGGCCCGGTTCCATGCCGGACGACTGCCGGACGTCGCCGTCCGCGCAGCCTCCGGTAGCGCGCTAACGCCGCTGCAGCGCCCACTGCTCGCTGGCGGCGTTGTTGAGCGGGTTCTGGATGATGGCCGCATTATCCTGCGTGCTGCCGCCCTTGACATCGAGCGCCATGCCGCTCAACTGGTTGCTCACCGTGTGCCAGCCCGCCGCCGGACTGGCGAAACGCCATTTCTGCCCGCCGCCGGCCCAGTAATCCCACTGCGCGATAGGCGTGCCGGCCGTGGTGGAGTTGCCATAGTTATCCAGGCTGCGCAGGCTGCCCGCGTTGATGATGCTGTAATGCCCATCGCCCTGCCCGATCACATACCACGACTGGTGCTTCGCGCCGCTGTCGGCAGCCTGCTGCACCATCGCGCCGTTGGCTGTGGCGGCGCCGGCCACCGTCAGCACCTTGCCGCTGGCGCGCGACTTGATCGCATAGGCACCGTCGCTGATGCCGCCGCAGCCGGCAAAGCTGCTGAAATTGCGCGTCATGCCCGGCCAGCCGCCGCTGTACGTCATCTTGAGGATATCCAGCTTGGCTTTTCCTCCGTCGGTCAGGTCGTAATAATGCGTGGAGACGAAATTGCAGCCATCCTGCTTGAGCACCGCCACGTGGCCCGGCCCCCGGTACTTGCCGTCGCTGACGGGAAGAATGGTACGCGCGCCCGAATACGGCCCTGTGATGCTGGTCGCGCGCAGTACCTCCACATAATAGGTGCTGTCGGCCAGCCTGCAGCAGACGCCGCGGTTGACGAACAGGTAATAGTAGCCGCCATTGCGCGTGATGTACGGCGCCTCGATGTCCTGATGCCCGCCGCCGTGCACCTTGGTCACGCTGCCGGCCAGCTTGCCGGTGGCCTGGTTGATCTGCGCCACCCCGATCCCGCCGAAGAACGAACCGTACGACATATACACCTTGCCGTCATGGTCGCGGAACAGGGCCGGGTCGATCGCGTTGATTTCGGTGAACCCGCCGAACGATTCGACCACGATGCCAAGGTCGGTCCACGACGGATTTTTCAGCGACGCCGAACGCGCCACGCCGATCGCCGACGTGGTCGAGCCCCATTGCGACACCGAGTAATACAGGTAGTAGTAGCCGTTCATGTGGATCACGTCGGGCGCCCAGATCGAGCCCTTGAAACCCGGGATCTTGTTGGCGATCCAGGCCGGGTAGGTGGCAAACACCGGTTTGCTCTGCGGCGACCAGGTCACCAGGTCCTTCGAGGTCGAGTGCCAGATGCCCTCGTCGCTCGTGGTGAAGTTGAAGTAGGTGTCGCCGTCCCTGGTGATGGTGCCAGGGTCGTGGGCGCCCTTGGCGCCAGCCAGTTCGATGGCCAGCGCCGGGGCGGCGGCAAGGGCGAGGCACAGCGCCGTCAGTAGTGGTTTTAACATGGGTCTCCGATCTTGTTATGTGGTTGTCCTGCCAACGCAGGGTAGGCCGTGCGGCGCGCGCCGGCCAATGACTTTTTAGCAGCGTGCGATCACCGTTTCGGTATCGCCCCCAAGCCCGGCCAAAGTCAATTCTCACCGAATGTTGCATTTCCGCACCACAAGTTATCAGGACGATTACGTCCGGCAGGATAATCATCGACAAGCGCCACCCTGCTCTATAAAGTCGAGTCTGAACTCCGCGCTGGCCCCGCTCCCGCCAGCCTGACGAACCGACCACTCCCGCACCTGGCCTCCTCGCTTGCGCGCGCACCACCGTGCTGCGCCGCCGTAAGGCATGCACCACCGGACTTTATTCATGCACAAGCTTTACCCACGCCCTGCCCATGTTGCCGCTACCCGCGCCTGCGCCCTGGGCGTCGTGCTGCTGGCCAGCGTCGAGGCGCGCGCGGCCGATACCGATGCCGTGAAGTGGACGTTCGGCGGCTTCGGCACGGCCGCGGTGAGCCATTCCGACAACCGCCAGGCCGACTTCAGCTCCAGCGTGCTCAAGGCCACCGGCGCCGGCCATACCGATGCCTGGAGCCCGCATGTGGACAGCCGTCTCGGCGCGCAGCTCGGCGTCACCGTCAACAAGCAGTGGTCGGGCGTGGTGCAGGTGATTGCCGAACAGCAGCTCGACCGCAGCTACCGCCCCATCGTCGAATGGGCCAACGTGAAATACCAGGCCACGCCCGACCTGTCGGTGCGCCTCGGGCGCATCGCGCTGCCGGTGTTCCTGGCGGCCGACTACCGCAAGATCGGCTACGCCTACCCATGGGCGCGCACGCCGGTCGAGGTGTATGGCGCCATCCCGATCAGTAACAGCGACGGCATCGATGTCAGCTACCGCTGGCGCGCCAATGGCATCAAGTTCGTCAGCCAGGCATTCGCCGGCGGCACCACCCTCGATCTGCTGGATGACAACGAGGTCAAGGCACGCAAGCTGACCGGCGTATCGACCACCGCCGAACGCGGCGCCCTGAGCGGGCGTATCAGCGCCTTCAGCAGCGAGGTGACGATCGACCTGGCCGAATACCTGTTCGACGGCCTGCGCCAGTTCGGCCCGCGCGGCGAGTCGCTGGCGGATCGGTATGAAGTCGAACGCAAGCGCTTCAACGCCCTGACCCTTGGCGCCACCTACGATCCGGGCAACTGGTTCGCGATGGCCGAAATCGGGCGCTTTACCACGCACTCCTTTTTCGGCAAGTCGATTACCGTGTATTCCAGCGCCGGCTACCGCTTCGGCGCGTTCACGCCCTACATCGCCTTCGCCGGCGCCAAGGCCAGGAGCCCGACGCGCGACCCCGGCCTGCCGCTCGACGGCTTGCCGCCCGCGCTGGCCGCGTCGGCTGCGCAGCTCAATGAAGGGTTGAACTACCTGTTGATGAGCGTGCCGGCCCAGACCACCGCCAGCGCCGGCGTGCGCTGGGACGTGCGCCGCAATATCGCCCTCAAGCTCCAGTACGACCGGGTGCGGCCAGGCGAGCACTCGCGCGGGACCCTGTTCAACGTGCAGCCGGGCTTTAGCGCGCGCCCGCGCGTCAACCTGGCGAGCGCGGTGCTCGACTTCGTGTTCTGAGGGCGCCGGCATGAACAACCCTTTTCTTCGCCGCCTGCTGGCCGCCTGCGCGCTCTCGCTCCTGGCGCTCCAGCCGCTGCACGCGGCCGGCGCCGACCTGGTGGTGATCGTCTCGGCCAAAAGCCAGGTCGCCAGCATGCGCGCCGACCAGGTGGCCGACATCTTTCTCGGCCAGGTCGGCACCTTCCCCGACGGCGCCGAAGCGGTGGCGCTCGACCAGCGTATCGGCACCGGCCTGCGCGACGAGTTCTATGCGCGCGTCACGGCCAAGACCCCGGCACTACTGAAGGCTTACTGGACCAAGATGATCTTCACGGGGCGCGGCCAGCCGCCGCAGGAAGCCGGCGACAGCGCCACCGTGCGCCGCATGGTGGCCGATAACCCGGCGCTGATCGGCTACATCGACAAGGCGGCGCTCGATCACAGCGTCAAGGCCGTGCTGGTGGTGCGCTGAGCATGAACGGACCGCGCGCCCGCTTCACGCGCCTGCTCGGACTGGGACAGGAGACCCACATCTCGCTGCCGCTGTTCGCCATGCTGCTGCTGGTGATCATCTGGATGGCGACCGACCACTTCATCGGCATCGAACGCAACGCCGCGCGCGGCGCCGCGCGCGATTCGAGCCAGGAACTGATCGCCACCTACGAAGCGCAGATGCAGCGCAACCTGGGCAGCATTGACCAGACCCTCAAGGTGCTCAAGTACGCGGTCGAGCTGAAAGGCACGGCCGGCGCCCTGCCCGCCCTGAACCAGCAAGGCTTGCTGCCTTCGGGCCTGGTGTTCGTGGTCAGCATCGCCGACCGCGGCGGCATGGTCGTGGCCAGCAATCCGCCTGCGCGCGAGATCAACGTTTCGTCCCAGAGCTACTTCGGGTTTCACCGCGACAGCGACAGCGACACCGGCACCCCTTTTGTGAGCCAGACCCTGCGCGACAGCGCCAATCCCGACTGGCACCTGCATTTCACGCGGCGCCTGAACGACAAGAATGGCCGCTTCGCCGGCGTGGCCATCGTCGAAGTCGACCCGGCCTACTTCACCAGCGGCTACGAGCGTTCGCGCCTGGGCGAGTCGGGCGCGCTCGGGCTGTACGGCGCCGACGGCGTGTTCCGCGCCCTGCGCATCGGCGACAAGGTGGTATGGGGCCAGCGCGCGCCGCCAGTGCCGCGCGAAGCCGGCGCCGGCCAGGTCGTCGCCAGCGACTGGGACGGCGTGCGCCGCTACACCAGCGTGCGCCGCCTGCACGGCTTTTCGCTGACCGCGCTGGTCGGCCTGTCGGAACAAGAATCGATGGCCGCCTTCGAGCAGCAGCGCCGCAACTACCTGTGGGTGGCCGGCAGCGGCAGCGCGCTGCTGGTCATCATCGTCACGCTGGTGTGCGGGTGGTCGTGGCAGCTCACGCGCACGCGGCGCCGCATCCGCCGCGCCCAGGAGACCTATGCCGCCGCCTCGGAAGCGAGCCTGGACGCCTTTTTCGTCATGCGCAGCATCAGTGCCGACGACGGCACGATCGCCGACTTCGTCATCGAGGCCACCAACACGCGCGCCGAAAAGCTGGCCGGCATGGACAAACCGAGCCTGCGCGGCCTGCGCCTGTCGGCCATGCTGCCGGCCTTCCGCGACAACGGCATCTTCGAGGACCTGATCAAGGTCACCCTGGTGGGCGGCGTGCACGAAGCCGAATGGCTGGCCGAATTGAGCGGCGGGCGCACCTGCTGGCTGCACCGCCAGGTGGTGGCGGTCGAAGACGGCGTGGTGGCGATCGTGCGCGACATCACCGAGCGCAAGGTGGCCGAGGAACGCATCCGCCACATGGCGCACCACGACGAACTGACCGGCCTGCCCAACCGCAGCCTGATCCGCGACCGCCTCGACCAGGCCATCCTGCAGGCGCAGCGGCGCGGGCGCTGCGTGGCGGTGGCCTTCATCGATCTCGATGGCTTCAAGCTGGTCAACGATGGGCTCGGTCACAACGCCGGCGACGAACTGCTCAAGGTGGTCGGCGCGCGCATGAGCGCCTGCGTGCGGCGCGAGGATACCCTGGGCCGCTTCGGCGGCGACGAATTCATCATCATCCTGCCCGACCAGGCCGACAATCCGATGGCGGTCGCCCCCATCCTCGAAAAGATCCGCCAGGCGGTCACCGAGCCGGTGCTGCTGGAGGGCCAGGAAGTGCAGGTCAGCTGCAGCATGGGCGTGGTGATGTACCCGCGCGACGGCGCCGATCCGAACACGCTGATGATGAACGCCGACGCCGCCATGTACCGCGCCAAGGAGATGGGCAACAACAACTTCCAGTTCTACGCGCGCGAGATGAACGCCAGCGTGGAAGAAAAACTGGTGCTGCTCGAAGGCTTGCGCGGCGCCCTCGACGACGGCCAGTTCCACCTGCTGTACCAGCCCAAGGTGGACCTGCGCAGCGGCCTCATTTTCGGCGTCGAGGCGCTGATCCGCTGGGAGCATCCGGAGCACGGGGTGGTGTCGCCGCTGCGCTTCATCGGCCTGGCCGAGGAAAGCGGCCTGATTGTCGCCATCGGCGACTGGGTGCTGCACACGGCCTGCCGCCAGAACAAGGCCTGGCAGGATGCGGGCCTGGCGCCGATCACGATGTCGGTCAACGTCTCGCCGCGCCAGTTCGAGGAAAAGCGCCTGGTCGAACGGGTCGCCGCGGCCCTGCGCGAGAGCGCCCTGGCACCGGGTGCGCTGGAACTGGAAGTGACCGAAAGCCTGATCATGCGCGACCTGGCGCAGTCGGTCGGCAAGATGCGCGAGCTGGAGGCAATGGGCCTGTCGCTGTCGATCGACGACTTCGGCACCGGTTATTCGAGCCTGTCGGCGCTCAAGTCCTTCCCCATCAGCAGCCTGAAAATCGACAAATCCTTCGTGCGCGAGCTGGCTGACAATACCGACGACCAGGCCATTGCCAAAGCGGTGATCTCGCTCGGGCACATGCTCAAGCTGCGCGTGATCGCCGAAGGCGTCGAAACCGAGCAGCAGTGCACTTTTTTGCGCGATAACGACTGCGACGAAATGCAGGGTTACCTGTTCAGCCGCCCGGTGCCGGCGGCCCAGATCGCCGCACTGCTGGCCGAACAGGCGCGCATGCAGGCCGGTTGTGCCCTCCCCGCGCGCAGTCTGTACCCACCGCAAGCCGATGCCGCCTGATGCCATCCGGTTGAACTAAATGCGATGCGCGCAGGTCGAATCAGAAGCGATCAACGTCGTCGTGTTCATTCCCTGGTTGGAGGTTCTTGATGCTATCGAAAATACTCAAGGCATTTCCGGCCCTCTTTTCGTTACGCCACAACAGCGATTACAGCGATTACAACAATTACAGCGGGTTTCACGTCCCTGATAGCGCTGCTGAGATGATGCGCGACAACTGGGCAGAGGTCGGGCGCAGCGCCATCACGCAAAGCGCATGGTCACCGCGCCTGCCGCAATCAAACCGACGGCGCACAGGCGATGCGGGCCAAGCTGCTCGCGCAGGAACACGCGCGCGATGATCGCAGCGAACAGGATCGACGTTTCGCGCAGCGCCGCCACCACGGCCACCGGTGCCATGGTCATCGCCCACAAGGCCAGTCCATACGACGCCATGGTGCCGAAGCCGCCCAGCAGGCCGGTGTTCCAATACTGCCGCCCATACGCAAGCAGCGCATGGCGCTTGCCCGCCAGCGCCAGCAAAAGCAGGCCTGCCGTCAGCGCGAACAGCCACAAGGTGTAGGCGACCGGAGCGCCGGACAGGCGCACGCCGGCGCCGTCGATCAGGGTGTAACACGCGATCAGCACGGCATTGAGCAAGGCGAACGAGGTGGCGCGGCGCGCGGCCGGGGTGGCGGCGGCGCGCCCTTGAAGGCTCATCGCCAGTACGCCGCCGCAGATGAGCGCAATCGCGCCGTACTGCAGCCATCTGAGCGACTCGCCGTGCAGCGTCACGCCCGCCAGCGCCACCAGCAGGGGCGCGCTGCCGCGCATCAGGGGATAGGCGTGCCCCATGTCGCCATGCGCATAAGCGGCGGCAACGAGCCGATAGGACGCCACGTGGCAGCACACCGACCCGGCCAGCCACGGCCAGCTGGCCGCCGCCGGCAGCGCCACGAACGGCAGCACCAGCGTGGCAAGTGCGCCCGCGCCGGCGGCGACCAGCACCGTGCTCAGAAGTTTATCGGGGCCCGCCTTGACCAGCGCATTCCAGCTCGCGTGCAGCACGGCCGCGAGCAGCACCACCAGCACGGTCGCGCCGGACATGATCGGGGATGGCCGCTAGCGGGCCAGCAAGCGCGCCAGCAGCGCCTCGGGCTCGGATTCCACCATCATCAGGCGCGCATGCTCGTCGCGCACGAAGGCTTCGCGATTCTGGTGCGCGACAAAGGCCGCCAGCAGGTCGTAAAAGCCGCCGGCATTGAGCACGCCGACCGGCTTGCGGTGGATGCCGAGCTGCGACCAGGTCAGCATTTCGAACAGTTCTTCGAGCGTGCCCATCCCGCCCGGCATGGCGATGAAGCCGTCCGACAGCTCGGCCATCATGGCTTTGCGTTCATGCATGTCGCGCACGATGAACAGCTTGGTCAGGCCGCCATGGGCCAGTTCGCGTTCGACCAGCGCCTGCGGAATCACGCCGACCGCCTCGCCGCCCAGGCGCAGCACTTCGTCGGCGATGACGCCCATCAGGCCCACCTTGCCGCCGCCGTAAACGAGGCCGATGCCCTGCCCCACCAGCGCGCGTCCCATGGCGCGCGCGGCTTCCGCGTACAGCGGCAAGGCGCCGTACGAGGCGCCGCAATAGACTGCGATTGACTTCATCGATTCCTGCTTCTTATTTGAGTTTTTTGAGGTATTCCTCGGACAGCTTCTGGAACAGCAGGTGCGTGTCGCCGCGCAGGTAAGGGCCGATTTGCGAGAGCACCTGGTAGCAGCCGCGCGCCAGCGCATCGGACATGGCCTGCTGCTCCGAGTACTTGCGCGGATTGAGCACGTATTCGTACGACAGCCAGTAGGTGGCCACCACCACCATGTTGGTGGCCATGGCATTGATGTCGGCGTCCGACGCTTCGAGCGACTTTTCGCTGCGCAGGTCTTCGCACAATTCCTTGGCCACCTTGATCTTGTGCGCCAGGATCAGCTTGAAATGCAGTTCGAGCTTGCGGTTACGCGAGAGCAGGTCGTTCAGGTCGCGGTAGAAGAAGCGGTAGCGCCAGATCAGCTCGAACATCAGGTGCAGGTAAATCCATACGTCCTCGATGTTCGAGCGGCGCCCGTCCGGCACCGTCAGGATGCGCTCGATCTCGGCTTCGAACTGCACGAAGATCGAGTTGACGATGTCGTCCTTGTTGCGGAAGTGGTAGTAGAGATTGCCCGGGGAGATATTCATCTCCTCGGCAATCACCGTGGTCGTGATATTCGGCTCGCCGAACTCGTTAAACAGCCGCAACGACAATTCCAGGATGCGTTCTCGGGTGCGGCGTGGAGCTTTCTGTAGCATGGCGGGGGCGGTCGGTGTTTTTTCTCACGCAAGCATAACACCGAACATGCATGTATTCACAGGGGCAATGACGATACCCCGGCGTACGGTCACGCGCCCTTCCCGCCCTCCGGCGCCGGCGTTTTTTTGACCGCGCGCTTGCGCGCCCGCGCCGCCGCCGCCTTGGCAGCTGGCTTGGCCGCCTTCTTGGGCGCCGTCGTGGCGCCTTTGGCGCGCAGTTCTTCCACCAGCTTGCTCAGTTCCTCGACCTTCAAGGCAAGCGCCTGGACTTCCTTCTGGGTCGGCACGCCCATGGTGACCAGTGCGCGCATGACGCGGTCTTCAAACACCTGCTCCATCTTGTCCCACGAGCCGGACGCTTGGCGGCCCACAAGGTCGGCCATGCCGACAGCGGCATCGGCCACGCCGGCGGCGGCCTCCGCCACGGTGCCCGCCTTTTCCCCGGCCATCGAGCGGGTGCGTTTTTGCAGGTCGTTACCTTCCTCGACCAGTTTGCTGAAGACCCGGCTGCCCTCCTGCTGCGCCTTGGCAAACGCGCCCAGGCCAGCCTGCCAGACCTGGTGCGCCGAGGCGCGCACCGTGTCGGCCAGCTGGGTGTCATCGTCAATCGTTTGCGGCTTGAGCTTTTTTTCCATTTAGAAACTCCGTAGATGAGGTGGGGATCGGGCTCGCTGCGGCCCATTCTAGTGAGCTATGTTAGAGCATGCTGTCTAAAGCGCGGGGCGTCAATCCATCTCGGTCCCCGGGCTGGCATCGTCGCCGAATACAGACCGGTAATACATCTCCAGCATTCCCAGGCGCGTATGCGCAAAGCCGGGCGGCGTCTTCGCGAGCAGTTTCCGGATTTCCTTCAAACGCGCGCCGCCCAGGCTGCGGTCGTCATTCTTGATCTTGTCGAGCACGGCAACGGCCTGGTAGCCCGTCTCGTCGTAAGGGCCGGCCGCCACGCGCAGCAGCGCGCTCACTACCTCGGGCGTCATCGGCGCCAGTTGTCCGATGCGCCGCACCGCCAGGGCGCCACGGGTCGCGGGATAGCGCCCGATCAGGATACCGGGGCCGCTGCGGATCACCAGGCCGTAGCCGGAAATCGGCTCGGGCAGCAAGTCGTCGGCATCCTTGCGCAGTGGCAGCGCCAGCAAGCCCGGCAGCACGCGCGCGCGCTGCCTTTGCAGGGCATCCCTGGCGGCGGGCGCGAGTAGCAGGGACTCGACGGCGGCAAGCGGTCCATCGCGCAGGCCGCCTATCTCCGCTTCGATCCGCGGCAAAAGCTGCTCCACGTTGCGCATCAGGATCTGGCTCAGCAAGTATGTGTGTTCCTCGTTGCCGCCGTCTAAAAAACGCTCGTAAAGAAAGTCAAGCGCAGGGCCGCTGCGGATCTCGGCGATCATTCCTGCCACCGCCGCAAGGCAATCCGTGGCACCGGCACGGGCGGCATCCCGATACACGACCTTCAGCATGGGCAAGTCGGACGGCGCCAATGGCGCCAGGCTCGCCGACCTGCATGCCACTTCAGGACAGACGTCCGCCGTACAGCCGGGCGCAGACCCGGCGGCATCGATGGCAAGGGGATTGTTCGGGCGGGCGGCAAGATAGTCGGCGGTGCGCGGCGAGGCGATGCCTTTTCGCATCAGGTCCAATGCCGCAGGCAACAGCACCGGGAGGTTCACGGCATTGAAAAGATGCTGGTCCAGTTCCACTGGCGAGGCCCGCTTTTTCAAGGCAAGCTCAATTGCCGTGTGCATGGCGGCATCGCTGCTGGCCCCATACACCTTCAACAGGTGGGCAATGCCGATCTCGTTGCCTTGTACCGCGAGAAACGGGTCAACCAGATCGGCGCCGAGATGCGGCACGCGCAAGCCCGCCCGCAACTGCGGCAGCGCAATGCCGGCCCGCCTGCCCATGGCGGCCACGAACGGCGCCAGGACCGATACCGTATGCCGGCTCAGGTTCTCCTGCGCCAGCAGCACGTGAAGCGCGTCGATCCGTTGGCTGTCGTGTCCTTCAGTGAATTTCCAGAACAGATCGAAATTCTTGCGATTGACCGCGCCCCTTGCGCCCGGATCGGGATAACTTGTCAACAGATAGCGCGCCCCAAGTTCCGCCGGATCGTCCGGATCCGCCATATAGCACCCAACGCCGACCAAAAAGACTTCCGGGTCCGGGTCATCGGCATGGCTGCGATCTCGCGCCGCTTCGCGCCGTGCAATCGCCGTCCTGGCCAGACAGCGTGAAAAGTGACGTTCGTCATTCAGAAGGCGAATCAGCAAGGGTACTGCGTTCTCACCCCATTCCACCAGTTTATCTACATAACAATGTGAACGTTCGGTCGCCACCCCTTGAAGACGCTGCTCCAGACCTTGCGGCGTGATATTCGTAAAGGCGTTCGCGCACGGCTCTTGCGCGGCGGTTTGCCCCCCCGCTGCAGCGCGAGGAAACACGGCGAGCATCACCATCAGTGCCGTACTGCGTATTGCCTGCGTGAATGTCATTTCCGACACTTCCTGTTGTGAATAAGACGACCGGCCGCACCGGCTCGACTCACGGGCAAGATTTCCAATCTGCATTAATTGTATCCTGCCTTCCGTGAGCCGGCCTTGAAACGCGGCCCTCACAGGCGTTGACCGCCATAAAAACGATCGATTGAACAGGAACTTGATGGATGGTGCATGCTCGCCTCCGCGCTGGCCGGATGCCGGGCAAGACCTGATGCTGCTCCGACCTGTCAGCGGCAGCTCGCGTTCCACGCGTCGTAATCGGCGCCGGTGCGGCGCGCCCAGATGGTGGCGTCGCCGTCGCGCGCGCTGCGGTACACCAGCGCCACCATGTCTTCGCTGCCCTCGCCGGTGGCGCCGACATCGATCGCATGCAGCTCGAACGGCGCCGAGCGCTGGCGCGCGCAGCCGGTGTTGCCGGCCAGCAGAAGGCGGGCCTTGTCCAGCAGCTTGCCCTGCTGCGCCAGCACGCCGACCAGTTCCGTGTCCGGCATGCGCTGCAACAGCTCCACCGGCCTGGCCGGCACCGCGCAGCCGCTGGCGCGGTCGAGCCAGACGAACTGGCGCGCGCGTTCGCCGCCGCTCCACTCGCCTTTCTCGGGCGCGTAGGCAAAGTCGATGCGCTGCATCCGGCACAGCAGCTTGAGCCCGCGCCGGGGCGCCGTGCGCACCGTGGCCGCCACCTGCCACGGCGCAGTGACGCTCGCGCGCGTGACCGCGAACGCCGGCGGCGCACTGTGATTATCGGGAAAACGCTTCTGGTAGTAGGCATGGAAGGACTTGAGCTCGGCCTCGGCCAGCGCGCGCGTCTCCGTGGCCGCCTGGGCGCCTGCCGCGGCCAGCAGCATCGTCAGCAGCGCCGCCCTCATGCGCGCGCGACCCTGCGCCGCTCGGCCGGCTCGCCGGCGCGCATGCGGAACGTAAAGCGCGTGGCGCCGTGATCGGACTTCACTTCCAGCGTGCCGCCGTGCGAACGGGCGATTTCGGCGACGATGAACAAGCCCAGTCCCAGGCCCTCGCTGGCGGCGTGGCCGGAGGCGCGCCAGAACGGCTTGAACAACTGGTCGATGGTGGCCGGCGCGATGGCCGGCCCGCCGTTGAGCACGGAGATTTCCAGCTCGCCGGCATGCACACCGGCCCGCACCAGCACCGGTTCCTCGCGCGCGCCGTGCACCAGCGCGTTCTTGAGCAGGTTCGACAGCAATTGCTGGATGCGCCCACCGTCGCACACCACGCCGTCCGGCAGGTCGACCTCGGCCAGGATGCGGTGTTCCGGATACGCGCCCCGCAGCTCGGCCACCACCTGTTCGAGCGACTGCTGCAGGCCGGCCTCGTTTTGCAGACTGAGCGCAATGCCGCCGCCCATGCGCCCGCGCGTGAAATCCATGACATCGTTGACCAGGGTCGAGATGCGCTGCGCGCTGCGCCGCATGCGTTCGAGCACGCCCGTTGCCTGCGCGCTGAGCGGCTCGCGCTTGAGCAGTTCGACGCCGAGCAGGATCGACGACAGCGGCGTGCGCAGGTCGTGTCCCAGCACGGCAATGAACTGCTCGCGCAGCTCCGAGGTATCGCGTTCGCTCAGCAGCGCGGACTGCGATTCGGTCAGTTTCAGTTCGGTTTCGAGGTGCTTGGAAATGAGCTGGGCGAACAGGCTCATGCTCGACACGGTGGCCGTGTTCGACAGGTTCGCCGGCAGCGGATCGAGCCCGCACAAGGTGCCGAAATAGCTGCCGTCCGGACGCTGGATCGGCAGCGAGATATAGCTCTGGAAGCCGTAGATGCGCGGCGTATGGTGGTTGCGGTAGCGCGCATCCTGGCTGACATTGTCGATGATGACGGGCCGGCCGCTGTCGCGCACCTCTTCGCACAGGGTGGTGGCCACGTCGAGGCCGTCGCCGACCTTGAGGCCGAAGCCGAGCCGGTCGAGTACGGCGCAGGTGGTCCACGAATCCCCGCTCACGCGCGCGATGCAGACAAAGCGCAGTCCCGTGATCGCGGCGACCGCTTCGAGGATCGTGGGAACTGATGAAATCGCCTCAATGGCGGCGATATCGGCAGCTAGCTCTGTTTGCATCAATCTCTCTTGCGCGAAAACCGCGTTGAACGGACCGCAATCGTATCATGCGTTCCGGGTGCGGGAGATTTTCAGGCAGGCTGGCGTGCCGCCTCCTGTCACGCGGCCTGGCGCCCGTGCATCTGGTGGTGCAGGCGGAAGCCTTCGCGGATATTCTCGCGCAGCACCGCGCCCTTCCACGGCTTGGTGTAGAAGCGGTCGATCGCGCCATGGTTGATCGCCGCCATGATCGGGGTCAGGTCCGAATACGCCGACAGCATGATGCGGAAGGTATCCGGGCACAGGTTCTTGACCCGTTCCATGAATTCGGTCCCGCTCATGAGCGGCATGCACTGGTCGCACAGGATCACCTGCACCTTGTGGCGCGCCAGGATGTCGAAGCCTTCGGCCGCCGTTTGCGCCGTCAGGATGCGGTAGCCGTCCTGCGCCAGGAAGTCCGACAGCACGTCGAGCATGAAGGCGTCGTCGTCGACGATGAGCAGGGTCTGCTGGTTGAGCAGGGATTCGTCGAGCGGCGGCATCAGGTACTTGCCGTCGCTGAGCATCTGCTCGAACTCGTCTTCCGGCAGCGGACGGCTGAAGTAGTAGCCCTGCATCTCGTCGCAGCCGTGGCGGCGCAGGTACGCCAGCTGCGCATCCTTTTCCACGCCCTCGGCGATCACCTGCAGTTTCAGGCTGTGCGCCATGTTGATGATGGCCAGCACGATGGCCGCGTCGTCCGGGTTGCTGGTCACTTCGCGCACGAAGGCGATATCGATCTTCAGTTTGTCGATCGGGAAGCGCTTCAGGTACGCCAGGCTCGAATAGCCGGTGCCGAAATCGTCGATCGAAATCTGGATCCCCAGCGCCTTGAGGTTGCGCAGCACCGTGATGGTGTCTTCCGCGTTCGACATCAGCGAGCTTTCGGTCAGCTCGAGTTCGAGCAGTTCGGGTGCGATGTCGTGCACCTTGATCGCATTGAGCACTTCCTGTTCCAGGCCGCCGACGAAGAACTGGATGCCCGACACGTTCACCGACAGGTGCACCGGCCCGGTCTTGGTCTTGCCCCATTCGCTGATCTTGCGGCACGCTTCGTTGAGCACCCAGGTGCCGACCCGCACGATCAGGCCCGTCTCTTCCAGGATCGGGATGAACAGCGCGGGCGAAATCATGCCGTGGCCCGGCCGCTTCCAGCGGATCAGCGCCTCGGCCCCGCTGATGCGGCCCGACCCGATGTGCACCTTGGGCTGGTAGTACAGCACGAATTCGCCATTGTCGATGGCGCGCCGCAGCGCGTTTTCCAGGTCCAGGCGCGCCAGCGACTGCGCGTTCATTTCCGCCGTGAAGAAGCGGAACGCATCGCGCCCGGCTTCCTTGGCGCGGTACATGGCCGTGTCGGCGTATTTGATCAGGGTGTCGGCGTCCAGGCCGTCGTCCGGATACACGGTGATGCCGATGCTGGCCGTGACCGTCGCTTCATGTCCTTCCAGGTCGAACGGGCGGCGCAGGCTCTCGCGGATCTTGTCGACCACCGCGATGGCGGTCTGCGGGCCTTCGGGCAGCATCAGGATGGCGGCGAATTCGTCGCCGCCGAAGCGCCCGATGGTGTCGCGCACGCGCAGCGAATCGACCAGGCGGCTGGCGAATTGGCGCAGCAGCTCGTCTCCGATCGGGTGGCCGAGCGTGTCGTTGATGGTCTTGAAGCGGTCGATGTCGAGAAACAGCACCCCCACCGCCCAGCGGTGTTCCGCGGCCTGCTCCAGCGCGCGCGTGAGCGAGGCGTAGAACTGGCTGCGGTTCGGCAGTCCGGTCAGGGTGTCGAAGTGGGCCAGTTTCAGCAGGCGCAGTTCGGATTCCTTGCGCTCGGTGATGTCGCGCGCCACCGCCACCAGGATCCAGCTCGACCCGGAACGCAGCGTGCGGCGCTGCACTTCGACCGACAGGGTCGAGCCATCCTTGCGCTGCACCAGCATTTCGGTCATGGCGCCCGACTGGTCGCCCGACAGCATGCGCTCGTACAGGTCTTTCAGGCGCAGCTTGTTGTTCGCGTCCTCGCCCGGCAGGGCCGGCGCCGACAGCGCCAGGAAATCTTCACGCTCGAAGCCGAGCATGCGGCAGGCGGTGGCGTTGACGTCCACAAAAGCCATGCCGGAGCGGTCGATCAGGAAAATCGCGTCGGCGGTGGCGTCCATCGCGGTGCGAAAGCGCCGCAAGTCTTCATCGAGGCGGATGCGCGCCGTCATGTCGGCGGTCAGCTGGGCATGGTGGCGCTTGATTTCTTCGTACAGCAGCAGGTTTTCGTAAGCCACCGCGATCTGCGCGCTGACCGTCACCGCCACGCGTTCGTCGACTTCCGAAAAGCCGTCGGCGCCGAGTTTGTCGACCAGGTACAGCCAGCCGTGCACGCGCTCGCGCGCGGCGATCGGCACGCCCAGGAAGGAGTGCACCGGCGGGTGTCCCTGCGGCAGGCCGATCGAGCGCGGATCGCCGTCGACGCCCTCCATCCGCACCGGCACGCACTCGTCGAGCAAGGTGGCCAGCACCCCGGCGCGCGGGGTGGCCGCCACCACCCGCGCCAGGCGGTTCTCGCCGCACGAGGAAAAGTAACTCAGTTCGTCGGCGCCTTCGTCGAGCACCCCGATGCAGGCATATTTGGACACGCAGATGTTTTGCGCCACGCGGCAGCCGATGCCGAGCAGCGCGGTCGGGTCGCGCTCGGCCCCGAGTTCGATCCCCAGCTCGATCAGGGCGGTCAGGCGCAGGCTCACCGCCTGCAGGCTCGACAGGGAACTGGAGAGCCGGTCGGTCATCTGCGACAGGTCGTACGAGGGCTCGGGCATGCCGTGGCTGGCGATGCGCGACAATACCTGGCTGCTGCTCGACTCGACTTCGACCAGATACTCGGCCATCGTGTTATCGATCAGCAGCATGCGGTTCGGCTCGGCGGCCGGCGCGGAAAACGCGGGCAGCAGGACCGGATCGGTGATGCCGAGCGCCTCGTGCACGGTGCGCAGGATCACGTCCGGGTCCGACGGCTTGGGCAGCACCCAGCGCACGCCGCAGGCTTGCGCCATCTTGTTCGCTTCGCGCTCGCGGTAGGTGGCCGTGTAAAAGATCACCGGCAGGCCGGCCACGGCAGGGTCTTTGCGCAGGTGCATGACAAACTCGTAGCCATCCATGTTCGGCATGAGGATGTCGGAGATGATCAGGTCGGGGCGCTCGGCGTACACCATCTTGAGTCCCTCGACCCCGTCGGCGGCCTCGATCAGGCGGTAGCCGCCGTAGCCGAGCAGGGTCATCAGGAATTCGCGGTTGAGCACATGGTCGTCGACGATCAGGATCGTGGCCTGCCCGGCGCCGTGCGGCTTGCTGGCCGGCGCGCCGGCCGGCTCGGCGGGGGCGGCCTCGGGCGCGCTCACCAGTTCGGACGGCGCCAGCAGCGGCAGAAAGCTTTCCAGCTGGGCGACAAAAGTGTCCGGCTCGATCGGCTTGCCGATGTAGCCGTCGAAGCCGGCGTCGAGCAAGCGTTCGCGGTCGCCCACCATGGCCAGCGCGGTGACCGCCAGCACGGGAATGGCGGCCAGCGCCGGGTCGCCCTTGAGCGCGGCGACCACGCCGTAGCCGTCCAGACGCGGCAGGTGCACATCGCAGATGATCAGATCGGGAATCGCCTCGCGCGCGGTATCGACGCCGCTCACGCCGTCGTACGCCGTCAATGGGGTATAGCCGAATGCCTTCAGCAAATACACCATCAATTCCATATTGGTGGGATTGTCTTCGATGATAAGGATGCGTGCGGACACTGTTGCGCTCCTGGGTTAAAACCGGTACTCGTGCAACTGGTGGAATCGCATTTTGAGCTCGTCTGTTGCATCCTGACACATCCGCACGCCGATAGGCAATTGTGCGCAAGCTTATCACCGGGACAGCGACGCAAGCAGTCGCTATTCGGCGACAAAATCCGGTTCAGTAATGCAATGAAAACAAGAATCTCACCAATACTATCGAGCATGAAATCGGATTGTCCATGACAATCAATTTCACAATGACTCTATCACGCCTTTTGCCGATGTTGCTAAAGATTATCTAGGGTGTTGATAGCTTGCTAATTTCATCCATGAGGCGGGCCAGCACGCGCCGGTTGCGGCACAGCGCCACGTGGCCGACGCCGCCGAAGGCGATGTTGCGCGCGCCTTCGAGCACGCTGGAGGTTTGCGGGGCCACGATATTGTCGTGGTGGGTGTAGAAGGAGGTGATGAGGGCGCGCGTGGCCGCGCTTTCGCTCGCGCCCAGCGCGCGCAGCCAGGCGCTTTCGGGCGCCTCGGCGCCGGCCTGGCGCCGCATCTGGCTGGCGTTCAGGCCCACGCCCTTGCTGGCCAGGCTGGTGCCGTGGTGCGGCGTGCCGAGCGTGAAGACATGGGCCACGCGCGCGCTGCCGTGGGCGCGCAGATAGGCGCGCGCCACCAGCCCGCCCATGCTGTGCGCCACGATGATGACGCGCGGCGCGCCGCTCGCTTCGCATAGCGCGTCGGCGGCGCGATGGACCAGCGGCACGAAGTCGTCTATGCCGGCCAGGACCGGCTCCAGGTCGAGCGAGGCGTGGCTGATGCGCGCCGCGTCGAGCTGCCTGGTCAGGTGCGCCCAGTAGCCGCTGTTGCAGCCGTAACCGTGCAGCAGCAGCACCGGCGGCGCCGTACTGCCGGCATGAATGCGCTGGCGCGCCACCGCATGCGCCATGAACCACGACGATTGCAGCATGGTCGCCATGAATTCTTCGGCGAACAGGCGCAGCATGGCACCGGGACCGATCCGGAACGGCGCCGGCGTGGCGCTGGCAAAGCGCGCCGTCAGCACGAAATTGTTGGCCGTGATCAGCAGGCGCACCAGCAGCACGGCGCCCAGCCCGCAGGCCAGCGCCAGCCAGGGCGAGGCCACGCCGCCGAAGCGCATCGCCGCCAGCGCGATGGCGCACGCCGCCGCGGCCTGCGCCAGCAGCAGCCAGCGCAGCATGGCGCGCGTGCTCAGCGTCACATTCATGCCACCCGCGGGGCCGGCTTGCCGGTCAGTTCGCGCGCCAGCTCGCTCGCCAGGCGCGCCGTGACGGCATAGATCGATAATTGGGGATTGGCGCCGATCGCGGTCGGGAACAGCGAGCCGTCGTGCACCGACAGGTTGCGCACGCCGTGGTAGCGGCCATTCGCGCCCACCACCCCGCGCCGTTCGTCGTCGGACATGGTGCAGCCGCCCATCACGTGGGCCGAGACGATGCGCGTGATGTGCTCCCGCATCGGCAGCGCGGCGATGCCTTTTTTGGCGGCGTCCCAGCTGGTATAGCGTGCGGCCAGTTCGTGCACCGGCTGCACGCTGGCGGCGCCGGCCGCGAACTGGATTTCCGCCATCGACAGCATGGCGCGCCGCACGCCGTCCCACAGGAAATCGCTGATCGGATAGTCGAGCAGCGCCGCGCCGTCGCGCGTCAGGCCCACGCTGCCGCCCGGCGCGTCGGCATGGAAACCGTCGCGCAGCAGCGCCAGCAAGCCATGCACGTGCGGGAACTGGCGCATGGTGTCGGTATGCGCCTGGCCGTAGCCGGCCATGGTGGTCGAGAGCAGCAGCGGATGCAGGGGCGGCGCTTCGAGCTTGTAGCCGATCGGCCCGTCGACCGGGCCGGTCTCGAGGAAGTGGTCGGAATAGATGGTCTGCGGCGCGCCGGCATAGCCGTCCACGCGCTGCGCGAAGATGCCGGCCGAGATCACGGTCGGATGCAAAAAGGTGCGCCTGCCGAGCAGCCCGTGGGGATTGGGCGCGCGCGAGCGCAGCAGCAAGGCTGGCGAATTGATCGCCCCGCCGGCCACGATGAAGTGCCTGGCCCGCAGCGTGAGCACGCGCCCGGTCGCGGCCAGCCCGCTCGCGTCCATCGCTTCGCACAGCAGGCTGTCGACGGCGTCGCCCTTGAACACCAGGCGCTGGGCGCGCGCATGGGTGACCAGGGTGGCGCCGTGGCTGAGCGCCGACGGGATGGTGGTGACCAGCATCGACTGCTTGGCGTTGGTCGGGCAGCCCATGCCGCAGTAGCCCAGGTTCCAGCAACCCTTGACGTTGCGCCGGATGGCGCCGGTCGCGATGCCCAGGCGGGCGGCGCCGCGCTTGAGCAGGTCGTTGTTTTCGTTGGGCGGGGCCTGCCACTCGCCCACCGAGAGGCGCGCTTCCATCATGTCGAACCAGGGCGCCAGCAGCTCCGGCGTGTAGCTGGCCAGGCCGAAATTCTTCTGCCAGTAGTCCAGGGTCGGCTTCGGGGTGCGAAAGCTCGACGTCCAGTTCACGGTGGTCGAGCCGCCCACGGTACGGCCCTGCAGGATGTTGATGGCCTTGTCGCGCGTCTTGCGCGCGGCCGATTCCTGGTACAGCGCCGGATAGGCGTCCGCTTCGCGCATCTTGAAGTCCTTCGAGGACTTGAGCGCGCCCTCCTCGACGATGACGACCTTGAGCCCGGCCAGCGCCAGGATCTCGGCGCTCACGCCGCCCCCGGCGCCGCTGCCGATGATGACCACGTCGGCAAGGATGGTGCGGTCGGCGGCCAGGCTGGCGCCGTCGATGACGTTCCAGCCGGCCGCGATGCCGGCCGCGATCGGATCGGGGATGGGGCTGCTCATGCCAGTTCCTTCATCGGGCCGGGATAGCCGATGCCGGCCCAGCTGGACGGATCGGCATACCAGGAACCGATGATCAGGTCATGCAGCGCGTGGTAGGCGCTTTGCAGCATGCCGAGGCGGTGAAAGCGCCAGTCGTGCAGGAACACGCCGACCTGCTCGACGCTGGCGCCGGCCCAGCCGCCCGACACGCCCGCCAGCAGGCGCCGCGCGGGCGCCAGCGAGAGCAGTCCGAACAGGTCCTGGACTTCCTTTTGCGCGGCCAGCGGCAGGCCCAGGATGGCCTGGTGCACGCGCGCGGTGGTAGCCGTCACGGCGGCCAGGCGCGCGAGCGGGTCGGCCGGCAGGGCCCCGGCCAGCATGGCCGGCACGATGGCGTCGATGGCCGCCTTCGCTTCGCCGTCGAGGGCAAAGCGGCCCAGCGGCGAGGGATGGGTGTAGCGATAAATGCCGCCGCCTGCCGCCAGGGTCAGCGCGGCCAGCGCGCCAACCTTGAGAAAGGTTCTGCGTTTGGTCTCCATGTCGTTGTTTTCCATGCTATTTTTGGGGTAGTGTACGCCAAAGGGCATGGCATAAAATCCAACAAACTAGAGTGAACCGTCTAGACGTTTCTGGTACAAAGCGAATGAATAAAGACAAACTGGCCGCCGAACTCGAACAGCACCTGCGCCAGCTGGCGGCCGGGCGCGCGCTGGCACGGCGCGATCCGGCCCTGCAGGCGGCGCGCACGGCCGTCAAGCGCTACCAGTCAGCCCGCCTGGCCGCCACCCACCCCGACCTGCTGGCCGCGCCCGACACGCGCGAGGCTGCCGCTTTTTTCCTCAACGATATCTATGGCGCGCACGACCTGGAGCGGCGCGAGGCCGACCTCGAACGCATCGTCCCCAGCCTGCAGCGGCTGTTGCCGTACGAATCGCTGCACACGATCACGGGCGCGATCGCGCTCGACGCCCTGACCGAACAGCTCGATACGGCCATGGCGCGGGTGCTGGGGGCCGACTTCGACCAAGGCGCGTACCTGCTTACCTACCGCAGCGCCACCGCGCCCGAGGAGCGCGCGCGCCAGCTCGACCTGGTGCAGCAGCTGGGCGACTCGCTGTGCGCGCTGGTGCGCATTCCCCTGCTCTCGCTGACCTTGTCGGTGATGCGCGGGCCGGCCAGGCTGGCCGGCGTGACCGACCTGCACCAGTTCCTCGAACGCGGTTTCAGCACCTTCAAGAAAATGAAAAAGCCGGCCCAGTTCGTCGACACCATCGTCGGGCGCGAGCGGCGCGCCATGGGGCATATTTACAGCGGGCGCAGGGAACCGTTCGATGTGTTCTAGCGTTACGGGGGCGCGAGTGCGAACGATGACGATGAATCCGGCGGGCGTCAACCATTTGCGGGCAGCCAAGCACTCGGGCCGCTCGCCAAGTAAATAAAAACTGCCGGGCCCCGGGTATGCGCTATTCGCCCAAGTCTTCGCCGGTCAGGACGGTCAGGTCGTCGTGCGTTTTCGACGCGAAGAAGCGGGCTACATCGGGAGCGTGAATGCGGACCCGCACCGCCTTGTTTTTCTGAACCGCCTGATCCATACGCTTTGTTTGGCCCTGGCTGTTGAAGCGGGGTGACTCGCTTCCTTCCGGTATGTGCGCGGACACGGGTTCAGGCGCCCGCGCTTGCGCATGGCGCCCCGCTAATCGATCCCCCGCGTCCGGCTTCGCCTCTGCACGGCTCGTCGCGACGTCGGGCATCTCGACCTTGCCGTTGCGGGCATTCTGTTTAATTGTCTCTCTTAGTGCCGCCAGCGGGGTCGGCCGCAAGGTTTTTCCCTTGCCATAAGTTATCGTTGCCATCACGAACCCATATCCTGAATGATTTCCGCAATGCGCCTCATCGACCAACTGTCAACACTCGACACATCGAACTCCATGATACACCCGGCGCCGTGTTGCTCCCATAGAGAATAAAGCCCATGATCCCACAAATGAGAGATGCGAAGACATCCTTGCACATAATCAAAGTCGATGTCGTCCAAGTCCTTTTGCATTCTTTGCAAAACATCCACGTCGACAAGCGCGTCGTACCCTAATTTCGGCCATACCCGCCATCCGACATCGGGAGGATTTGCGGCGTTGGCGATAATTTTCGTGAAACCTAGTTCGAAAGCCGCCCTCGCCTCCGTTGCCAGCGCGAACGTTCCAATCCCCTGCTGGCGATAGGCTTTCCTTAAATAAAATTCTACATTGTGCATAACGCGAATGACGACATTTCCTTCCGGCACAAGCAAGATTTCTCTGCGCATTGGGCGTTCCAGAACGTCATGTTTCACGACAAGCAAAATCGCGTCAATCTGCCCCCATGCTGTGTTGCGGGGCTTGATTTTTACATCGATCGTCGAGCCGTCGAAAGCGCCTGCCAATTCCCATAGCCGTTCCGTGACATCGATGCCGTCCATTCCAATAGGAAAAATGCCCGTCGAGTCAATCAATTTGACCTGACCTGTGAAGGAAATCGGGACCGGCATCAACGCCTGCGACATACATCCTCCTCGATGTAAAGTATCCCGAATATTCTAACCTTCGGTACGTCAGCGCAGCTTAGTGCTGTGTCACTTTACGTGCGCGCCTTGAGGATATGGCGCGCGATCCCGCGCAGGATGTTCACTTCCTCGGTTTCCAGCTGGGTGCGCGAAAACAGGCGTTTCAGGCGCGGCATGAGCTTTTTGGGATTGTCTGCATCGAGAAACTCGATCGCCACCAGGGCCTGCTCCAGGTGCGCATACATGCCCTCGATCTGTTCCAGGCTGGCCGCGTCGCCATGAAAGCCGATCGCGCTCGGCGCCGCTTCCCCGTTCTCGCTGGCCATGCCGGCCACCCGGCATTCGTAGGCCAGCACCTGGGCCGCCTGGGCCAGGTTGAGCGAGGAATAATCGGGATTGGCCGGGATATTGATCAGCACATTGCACTGCTCGACGATCTGGTTGGGCAAACCGAAGCGCTCGTTACCGAAAATGAGCGCGGCCGACAGCTCGCCCTGCCCCGCCACATGGCCGGCAACATCGCGCGGAGTCCACACCGGCGGCGAAAATTCGCGCAGCCGGGCCGAGACGGCGGCGGCAAAGTTGCAGCCTTCCAGGGCCTCGCCGATGCTGCCGACGATGCGCGCGCCGGCCAAGACATCCTGGGCGCCGCTGGCAAAGGCCACCGCTTCCGGGTCCCGCAGGGCGTCGGGAAAGCGCGGATTGACCAGTACCAGGTCGCCGAAGCCCATCGTTTTGATGGCGCGCGCGACCGCGCCGATATTGCCGGCGCGGCTGGTCTCGACCAGGACAAATCGGAGGCGTTTGAAAACAGACGTGTTGATTTCGGGCGTGTTCATTTAAAATAGCGCTATCGCGCAGTAGCGGATCGTTAAAAACAGGGCTGACCAGCCCGCGATTTTAACCAGTTCGCCGCCGCACCGCTCTTTAATTCATTCTTGTTCACTACCGTTCGCTGCGCCCAAGGGGGCGCCGTGGGCGTTAGCGTTCTTTTAACGGAAGCTCTACATGCACCCAATGCTCAATACGGCGATCAAGGCAGCTCGCCGCGCCGCCACCGTGATCCAGCGCGCGTCGTTCGACATCGACCGGATCAGTGTTACTGAAAAACAACACAACGATTTCGTCACCGATGTCGACCAGGCGGCCGAACAGGCGATCATCGAAACCTTGCTCAAAGCCTATCCCGACCATGCGATCCTGGCCGAGGAATCGGGTGCATCCGCCAACCTGAACGACGAGAGCGAATTCGCCTGGATCATCGACCCGATCGATGGCACCACCAATTTCATGCACGGCTACCCCAACTATTGCGTCTCGATCGCGCTGGCCCAGCGCGGCATCGTCACGCAAGCCGTCATCTACGATCCGGTCCGCAATGACCTGTACACCGCCAGCAAGGGCGCCGGCGCCTACCTGAACGACAAGCGTATCCGCGTCACCAAGCACGACCGCCTGGCCAACACCCTGCTGTGCTCCGGTCACGGCGCCGGCCCGCGCGCCCTGGCTGAATACATGAAGATGTACGGCGTCGTCGCCGAACGCTGCCAGGCCGTGCGCAGCGCCGGTTCGGCCGCGCTGGAACTGGCCAACGTGGCCGCCGGGCGCAGCGACGGCTTCTACGAAAAGGGCTTGAAAGCCTGGGATATCGCCGCCGGCTCGCTGCTGGTGACGGAAGCGGGCGGC
Source organism: Massilia scottii (assembly GCF_030846495.1). Classification (NCBI taxonomy): domain Bacteria; kingdom Pseudomonadati; phylum Pseudomonadota; class Betaproteobacteria; order Burkholderiales; family Oxalobacteraceae; genus Massilia; species Massilia scottii. Next base: position 262,822 of record NZ_JAVCWM010000005.1, read on the forward strand.
ATCGTCGGCGAGTTCAACGGCGAATCGGCCTACCTGCACAAGGGCGACATCATCGCCGCCAGCCCCAAGGTGTTCGGCCAGATGGTCACGCTGTTGGCGCCTTTCGCGTAAAATACTGTAGTACGCTGTACTGGAGGCCTTGTCCGGCCTCCGCTTTCCCTCCGCCAGGCTTAACAAGCCGCACGTGAAATTTCCACAGCGAAACTGATTTCTGTTAAATTTAGCATCGCTGTGTATGCTGCAATGTCGGGTGGCTCCGTTTCCAGTGCCTTTGCCACCACGATTTTCTAATATTGATTGCCTGCGACTGGCGCTTTCTGCAATGAGCGACGGGCCGATCTCCACCATAAAGTTATCATGTCATTTTCTAAACTCGGCCTGTCCGATGCTATCGTTCGCGCCGTAACCGAACACGGTTACACCGTCCCGACCCCGATCCAGACCCAGGCGATTCCCGCCGTGCTGAACGGCGGCGACCTGCTGGCGGGCGCACAGACGGGCACCGGCAAGACCGCCGGTTTTACCCTGCCGATTTTGAACCGCCTCTCGACCGACGCCATCGGCGCGGCCTTGAGCAGCAAAACCTCGACCCGCTCGGTGCGCGCGCTGATCCTGACCCCGACCCGCGAACTGGCGGCCCAGGTCGAGGAAAGCGTGCGCGTGTACGGCAAGTACACCCAGCTCAATTCGGCCGTCATCTTCGGTGGCGTCGGCATCAATCCGCAGATCAAGCAGCTCAAGCATGGCGTCGACATCCTGGTGGCCACCCCGGGCCGCCTGCTGGACCACATGGAACAGCGCACGGTCGACCTGTCGAAGGTCGAAATCCTGATCCTGGACGAAGCCGACCGCATGCTCGACATGGGTTTCATCCGCGACATCAAGAAAGTGCTGGCGGCCCTGCCGGCCAAGCGCCAGAACCTGCTGTTCTCGGCCACCTTCTCGGAAGAGATCAAGGCCCTGGCCGATGGCTTGCTGAACAAGCCGGCCATGATCGAAGTGGCGCGCCGCAATTCGACGGTGGAAGTGATCGCCCAGAAGATCCACCCGGTCGACCGCGACAAGAAGCATCCGATGCTCTCGCACCTGATCAAGTCGAACAAATGGACCCAGGTGCTGGTATTTACCCGCACCAAGCACGGCGCCAACAAGCTGGTCGAACAGCTCGGCGCCGACGGCATCGGCGCGATGGCGATCCACGGCAACAAGAGCCAGTCGGCGCGCACCAAGGCGCTGTCGGAATTCAAGGATGGCGCCCTGCAGGTGCTCGTTGCCACCGACATCGCCGCGCGCGGTATCGATATCGACCAGTTGCCGCACGTGGTCAATTACGACCTGCCGAACATTCCTGAAGACTATGTGCACCGCATCGGCCGTACCGGCCGCGCCGGCGCCACCGGCGAAGCCGTGTCGCTGGTCTGCGTGGACGAGCACGACATGCTCAAGGATATCGAGAAGCTGATCAAGCAGACCCTGCCGCGTCAGATCATCGCCGGTTTCGAGCCGGACCCGACCGCACGCGCACAGCCTGTGCAATTGCGTAGCGGTGCGCCAGGCCATGGCGGCCGCGGTGGCCGCTCCGGCGGCGGCCAGGTGGTCAAGGTCGGCGGCGGCGGTGGCCGTGCTCCGGCCAAGCCACGCAGCGCCGGCGGCGGCGGCGGCGGCACTGCCGGCGCGCGCGGTCCGCGTCCTGCCGCGCCGCACCGCTCGGGCGGCCGCGGCCGCTAAGCAATCCCCCGGCGCGCGCCGGCGCGCGTGGCCACCGATTCGCCCATCCGCAACGATGGGCGAAATAAGTGGCCACGCGTTTTAAAAGCAGATATACTTGCGTACTCAAACATCTATACCGTATTCATAAAGGATGACGCAATGAACGAATTGAATTCCCACGCCGAACTCTGCCTGCGCATGGCACGCGCCAACGCGGCCCTGCTGCGCCGTTTCGACAACTCGCTGGGCGGGCATCACGGCATCAGCTTTTCCGATTTCCAGATTCTGAACCACCTGAGCCGGGCGCCGGGCGGACGCCTGCGCCGGGTCGACCTGGCCGAGCGCCTCGGGCTGACCGCATCCGGCATCACGCGCAGCTTGCTGCCGCTGGAGAAAATCGGCCTGGTCACGCGCGAAGCCGATCCGCGCGACGCCCGCGTCGGCTTTGCCGTCATCACCGCCAGCGGCAAGGAACTGGCGCTCCATGCCAGCGATGTCGTCGACCTGATCAGCCGGGAAGCGCTGCGCCCGTTCGCGCCGGACCAGCTCGAAGCGATGTCGGCCATCCTGGGCCAGATCGCCGGCATTAACCTGAGCAACAGCTAGCCTGTATGAACGATCAACGAAGCGCCCGCGCCGCCCTGCTGCGCGAACCGAACTTCCGCTGGACCATCGGCGGCGCCATCATCACCTCGCTGGGCGACCAGTTCACCCTGATCGCCCTGCCCTGGCTGGTGCTGGTGAGCACCGGCGATCCGCTCAAGATGGGCCTGGTGATCGCGATGATGAGCATACCGCGCGCCATTTTCATCCTGCTGGGCGGCGCGCTGGTGGACCGCTACTCACCCAGGTCGGTGCTGATGATCACCAGGTTCGTCAACGCCGCCCTGCTGGCCCTGCTGGCAACGATGGTCTTCGCCAACCGGATCAGCTTGCCGGTGGTGTGCACCCTGGGGGTGCTGATCGGCTTCGCCTCGGCCTTCAGCATTCCGGCCGGCACTTCGATGCTGCCCACCGTGGTGGCGCCGGCCCAGCTGCCGATGGCCAACGCCATCATGATGGGCGTGCGCCAGCTGACCATGCTGGCCGGGCCGCTGCTGGCGGGCCTGCTGTTCGCGCTGTTCGGCGATGGCAGCGCCAACACCCGCGCCCCGGGCGCGGCCGGCGGCATCGGGGCCGCGTTCGCCCTGGATGCGCTCAGCTTCCTCGTGGCGACCTGGACTTTGTCGAAGGTGCGCGCCTTGCATGTCGCGCCGCCAGGGTCGCCCGAACCGGTGCTGCGCGCGGTCGGCGCCGGCATTGCCATGGTCTGGAGCGACACGGCGCTGCGCACCTGCATGCTGTACTGGGGCCTGTGTGCCTTCGTGGTGGGCGGCACCATGCAGGTGGCGCTGCCGGTGCTGGCCGGCAACGTGCTGCACGGGGCCTCGGCGCTGGGGCTGATCATGGGCGTGCACGGGGCCGGCAGCCTGGCCGGGATGGCGCTCAGCGGCGTGCTGGGCAAGTTCCGGGTGCGCAATTTCGGCACCACCGTGCTGCTGGTCGACGTGCTGGTCGGGCTGCTGCTTGTTCCGCTGGGTCTGGTGGCGGCGAGCTGGCAGGCCGCCGGGCTGATGCTGGTGATCGGCGTGCTGGGGGGCTACATGCAGGTGGCCGTGTTCAGCTGGCTGCAGCAGCGCGTGCCGCGCGCCATGCTGGGGCGGGCGATGAGCATCTTCATGTTCATCTTCATGGGGGTGGCGCCACTGTCGGCGGCGCTGACGGGGTGGCTGCTGCAACACATGTCGCTGGCGCAATTGTTTGGTGGAGCGGGACTCTTCCTGATGGGAACGGCGCTGCTGGCCTGGCTGCTCACACCGATGAGCACGGTGTCCGACAAACCGTCACCGCCGGCACAAGCCTGAAGCAAGCGACCTTAGCATGACCTCCATTTTTACAACACTCTGAATTAAAAGAGGCAGACTCAATCGCGCATACATGCCTTTGCGTTATAGTTTTCAGACACGAAACTTAACCGTCTTATTATTTTTGTGTCTGGTACCTGCTCAATGGAAATTACCGGCTCCACCGTCACACTCCAGCCTGGCATGTATATCCTGCGCCATCCGACCGGGAACAAGGCCGCGCTGAGCATCGCGCGCGCCCCCGGCGACGGCGCCACGCAGGGGAAGATGGAATTACTCAGCACAGCGGGCACCCACGGCAGCGTGCTGCGCGACGGCGCCGACTGCATCGTGCTGCACATCAGCGAAGCGCCCGTCACCTTGCTGGTCAGCGCCTTTCTGGAAAACAAAGACTCCCCCGTTCCGGCACTGCGTGTCGACCAGATCGCGCTCGAGCGTGCGAGCGTGCCGCCACTCAGGCGGGCACCCGGCGCCGTCCTGTCCACGCCGGCCGACCCGGGCGCCGCCGCGATCGCCATCAGCCCCCAGGGCATGACCCTCATCGGTCACATCGAGCGCGACGGCGACGTCATGGCCGCCCCCGGCGCCGTGCTCGGCGACCCGGACAGCCTGCTGCGACTGGAAGGCTTCCAGGTCATGTGGCCCGACCGTCCGCACGGCGTCGACCTCGCGTACAGCATCGCGGTGGAAGGCGGCGGCGTGCTGCCAATGGTCAAGAGCGGCAAATTCTGCGGCACCCGCAACGAGGCCAGACGCATCATCGAAGTGAGCTTCGCCCTGATCGGACCGGCCGCCAGCCAGTGGCACCTGGAAGGAACGGCGTACTTCAGCGGTGGCTACCAGGCGCCGGTGCACTCGGCCGTGCCGCTCAGCGGCCCCTCGGGGCTCGAACATCTGACCGCGATCACCCTGCACGCGCGCCCCGGCCAGGCCGCCGCCAGCGAACGCAACCCATGGCTGGAATCGGCTACCACCAAAGTATTCAAGGCAACAGCCGCGCAAGCCGGGCAGGTCCAATCGGCTGACAGAGCTGAAGAGCTTGCTTCATGAACCACGTCTCGTAGCCACTTACGATCGCGGCGGCACGTCTTAACGACCAGAGGAGAATAATCGATGTATCAACTATCAAGCAGTGCAACCACCACGACCCTGATGAATCTGAATTCGACGCTCTTTACGCAGGGAACGATCGATCGCATCCTGGCATTGACGGCCTCGGTCGACAAATTGGTGTCCTTCGATACGGTGACGCCCAATGCGGGCGGCAAGCTTCCCGTTAGCGCGACCAGCGAGGTGCTGCTGGTGGCCACTTCCGACACCGCCCAGACCACCATTGTCGGCGGCGACAGCGCGCCGGTCACGATTTTCCAGGGCAAGGGCGGGGTCAATGCGCGCTTCGAAGATGCGCGTCCGACCGACCTGCCCTACACGGTTCCCGAACGGATCGTGGTCGGCACCAACGGCACCGACAAGTTCGTCATCGCCGATGACCGCAACACCCAGCTGAGCCTGGGCAGCGGTAACAGCGTCGTGTCGAGCATCGGCACCAGCTACGATACCATCGTCGCCGGTCTGGGCAACAGCACCATCGTCGGCGGCAATTCCGGCAATGCGATCGTGCAACTGAAGGGCAATGCGTCCGACTACAAGGTCACGGTCCAGGATGGCCATGCCATCGTCACCAACCTGGGCACGCTCAAGACCACCGACATCAGCAAGCTCCAGTTCGTCCAGCTCGACGGCGGCCAGGCGCTGGTATTCGCCAGCGACGCCAAGGAAGCCAGCGTGAGTACCCTGTACTCGGCCGCGCTGGGCCGCACGCCCGACGCCAAGGGCCTCGAATTCTGGATGGATGCGGTGCGCTCCGGCGTTTCCCTGGAAAGCATCGCGCAAGGCTTCCTCGATTCGAGCGAGTACAAGGCCAAGCCGCAGCTCAGCGATCAGCAATTCCTCGACGGCCTGTACCTGCGCACCTTCAACCGCGCGCCCGATGCCGAGGGCCTGGCCTACTGGAACAATGTGCTCGACAGCGGCGTCTCGCGCGCCTCGGTGCTGGCCGGCTTCATTTCCGTGGCCGGTAACAGCCTCGATGGCACCGGCAACTATATCGAGCCGGTCGTGGTCGGTTCGGTGACCATCGTTCATAATATTGTTTGAACGCGACCGCTGCCGTCCAGGGCACGCCAGCTGCGCCAGCCTGGAGCGCGTCGCGCCTGCGCGAGGATTTCCTGCTCGCGCAGGCGGTCGACGCTCTCCAGGAAGGCTGGCCGGCCGACGCCCTGCTGGCCGCCGAAGCGGCGTGCCGCCGCCATGCGGAGGCCGCCATTCCGGCGCTGCTGCGCGCCACCATCCTGCAAGCGTCCCGTTCCGACTTCAGTAGTGCGGCGTGGTGCCACGCCTGGCGCCGCGATCCGCAAGATGCACGGCTCCAGGATTTGCTGATCAACGATTGGCTCGCCCACGGCGAGCGCGCCCGCATCGCCGCACTGGCGCCGGCGCTGTTGCCGGCCCGCTGCCGCGCCGCCAGCCACGCCGGCTTGCTGCCCAGCTTGCGCAAAGCCGCCTGCCTGCCGGCCGGGGCTTGCTGGCGCGCCGGCGCCGCCATCGAAGGCATGCTGTTCGAGGCCCACGCGGGCGCCTCGGTCCAGCTGTGCCTGCGCGACGAACTGACCCAGGAAAACCATGACGTGCGCCTGCCGCCCGGCGCGGCCGGGGCGCGCTTTTCCTTCGTGCCGCCGCATCCGGACGGGGTCTGGTCGCTGGCCCTGGCCGGCGCCACCGCCGCCCTGCCCGGCTCGCCCCTGGTCTTTGCCGTCCCGCGCGCCTTGTCCGCCGCGCAGTCCAGCACCGCGCCCGCGCCCACGCCCGCGCCCGCGCCGCTGAGCGTACTCATCCCGGTCCACAGCGGCCTGGCGCACGTGCAGGCCTGCATCGCCAGCGTCCTGGCCAGCCTGCCCGCCAACCACGGGGTCGGCGGCGTACTGGTGATCGATGACGCCAGTCCCGAGCCGGCGCTGGCGGCCTGGCTTGACGCCGAACACGGCGCCGGCCGGATCGGCCTGCTGCGCAACCGCTACAACCTGGGCTTCGTCGAAAGCGTCAACCGCGGCCTGCGCCAGTTGCCGGGCCACGACGTGCTCCTGCTCAATGCCGACACCCTGGTCCACGGCGACTGGCTGGACCGCCTGCGCGCCGCCCTCTACCGGGCCGACGATATCGCGGCCGTGGCCCCGTGGTCGAACAATGGCGAAATCAGCAGTTTCCCCAGCATCGCCAGGGCCGCCCCGGCACCGGACGCGGCCGGCCTGGCCCGCCTCGACGGGCAGGCCAGCGCCCTGCACCGCGCCGGCGCCTGCGCCGACGTCGATGTGCCGGCCTGCTGCGGCTTCGCCATGCTGATGCGCGCCGGCGCGCTCGCCGCGATCGGCGGGCTCGACGGCAACGCCATCGAGCGCGGCTATGGCGAGGAAGTCGACTGGTGCCTGCGCGCGGCCGCCGCCGGCTACCGCCACCGGATCGCCACCGGCGTGTATGTGGCCCATGCCGGCGGGGTCTCGTTCGGCGACGAAAAACACCTGCGGGTACGCCAGAACCGCGCCGTGCTGATGGCGCGCTATCCGCACTACTACAGCGCCTACCAGCGCTTCCTGCAAGACGATCCGCTGGCCGCCGCGCGTGCCTGCCTGGCCGCATCGCTGGCGCCCGCGGCGCCCGCCAGCGCTGCGCCGCCCGCGCCGCTGCCGGCGCCGCTGGCGTCCTCGTGCACCCGGATCGCGGTCCTCGCCCATTGCGCCGCGGGGGCGCTGGCGGCCGCCGTGCTGGCGCTGGCGCGCCTGGTCGCCGCGCGCACCGACCTGGCCCTGCGCCTGCTGGTGATCGGCGAGGTCAGCGAAACGCTGTGGCGCACCGGCGTGGTCGACGTGGTCGCGCCCGCCAGCGGGGCAAGCTTGCTCAGCGACAGCGACCTGATCGGCCTGAGCGGCTGCATCGTGCTGCTCGCGGCCGACCCGGCGCAGGCCCGCGTCGCCATCGACACGGTGCGCCTGGACCCCGGCTTCGATGCCGGCAGCTGGTTTTCGGCCTTGCTGGCCAGGGCCCACGTGGCCCCGCGCCCGGCCCTGGCGCCTCTTCATTTTGCCAACCCGGGCAGCACGGGGGCGCGATCATAGCGCAGCCGGGCGACAGCGGCGTAGTAGCGCGCCCCCTGTCCGACGACTGCGCCGCCGCGCGCCCGCGCCAGCTGCTGCACGTCGGCTGCGGCGCGCGCGGCACGCGCGACTTGCCGGCTTGCCTGCGCGGCCCCGCATGGCGCGAAATACGGCTCGATATCGACCCCGCCGTCGAACCGGACATCGTGGCCAGCATCGGCGACCTGCACATGGTGGCCGACGCCAGCATCGATGCCATTTTCTCCTCGCACAACCTGGAGCACCTCGATGCCTTCGCGGTGCCGCGCGCCCTGGCCGAATTCCACCGCGTGCTGCGCGCCGACGGCTACGCCCTGATCACCCTGCCCGACCTGCGCGCCATCGCCCTGCACATTGCCGCCGACCAGCTCGACGCGCCGCTGTACCAGTCGCCCGCCGGTCCGATCAGGCCGTTGGACATGCTGTTCGGCCACCAGGCCGCGCTGGCCGCCGGCCACCGGCACATGGCGCACCGCAGCGGCTTTACCGCCACGACCCTGGGGCGCAGCCTGCTGGCGGCGGGCTTTCACGAAGTGCGCGTGCACGAAGGCCGGCACTGGGACCTGTGGGCCGTGGCCAGCATGCCCGCCACCGGCGCCGCCGTGTGGGACGAGCTGGCGCGGGTGATGCAATGAAGATCCTGTTCATCCATCAGAATTTCCCGGCCCAGTTCCTGCACCTGGCGGGCGACCTGGCGCAGCGCGGGCATCAGGTCGTTGCGCTGTGCCGCAACGCGCGTGCGGCGCCGCCCGGGGTCGCGCTGCGCCCTTACCAGTTGCTGCGCCCGGCGATGCCCGAGATCCATCCGCTGCTGGCCGAGCAGGAAAGCCAGGTGCGCCACGCCGAAGCCTGCGCCGCCGCCGCCATGCAGCTGCAGCGCGAAGGCTTCGCGCCCGACATCGTGCTGGCCCATCCGGGCTGGGGCGAGGCGCTGTTCATCAAGGATGTGTTCCCGGACGCCAGACTGCTGCTCTATTGCGAATACTATTACGCGCTCGAAGGCCAGGATGTCGGCTTCGATCCCGGGCTGCCTCCGCTCAGCATGCCCGAACGCTGGCGCCTGCGCCTGCGCAACAGCACCAATCTGCTGAGCATGCAACTGGCCGACGCCGCCATCGCGCCCACCCGCTGGCAGCGCGACACCTATCCGGCCTGGGCGCGCGACAAGATCAGCGTCATCCATGACGGCATCGACAGCGAGCGGCTGCGCTTTAACCCGCAGGCACGCCTGGCCTTGCCGGGCCTGGCCGCACCGTTCGCGCCGGGCGATGAAGTGATCAGCTTTGTGGCGCGCAACCTGGAACCGATGCGCGGCTTCGATGTGTTCATGCGCGCGCTGCCGGACGTGCTGCGCCGCCGCCCGCACGCGCACGCGATCGTGGTCGGCGGGGACGAGGTCGGCTACGGCTATCCCGCTCCGGGCGGGCGCAGCTGGAAACAGCACATGCTCGCCGAGGTCGGCGCGCGGCTGGACCTGTCGCGCGTGCATTTCGCCGGCCAGCTGAGCCCGCGCGAATACCTCGACCTGCTCAGCATCAGCCGCGTGCACGCCTACTGGAGCGCGCCCTTCGTGCTGTCCTGGTCGTTCCTGGAGGCGGCCCTGAGCGGCGTGCCGGTGCTGGCCTCGGCCACCGCGCCGGTGCTCGAATTCGCCGCCGCCCTGGGCGTGCGCTGCGTGCCGTTTTTCGATGCCGCCGCCTGGGCCGATGCCATCGCCGAGCGCTGCGCGGGCGGCGCGCAGCCGCGCCAGGCGCCGCCGCCCTTGCCGCAACTGGTGCTGGAGACCTGCCTGGCGCGCCAGCGCCAGTGGCTGGCAACGGCGCTGGCGACATGAAACCCCGTTTTTCTTACCGCACCTGGAGAACGCATGGACCTGCATGACAATGCCCCTGAGGGCCACGCCGACGCCGCGGACGAGGCACAGGACGACGCTCCTGAGCGCCTGATTCGCGGGCGCATCGAGCGCGTCGACGCCTCCGGCGTGAGCGGCTGGTGCGTGGACCTCCATTGCCCGCAAGAGCAGCTGGCGCTCGAGTTTCGCGCCGGCGGCAGGCCGGTCGGGTTTACCACCTGCGGCGCGTGGCGCGACGACCTGGGCGCCGAGGGTATCGACCCGGGGTGCATCGGCTTTCACTGGCCGCTGCCGCGCCACCTGCCGCAACTGGCGCTCGACACGCTCGAAGCCTGGGTCTTCGAAACCCCGGTGCGGCTCGAGCGCGCGCCAGCGCACGGCGCCCGCCTGGCGCGCGGCGCGCGCCAGGCGGGCGCCATCGTCATCGAACGGGTCGAGTCCTGCGGCATCGCAGGGATGCTGCGCGGGGCCGATCCGGCGCGCGCGCTGACGCTCGAACTGCATGCCGACGGGGTGCTGGAGGCCACCTGCACGGCCAGCGCGCCCACCCATGCCTTCGTGCTGGCGCTGCCGGATATCCTGTTCGACGGCCAGCCGCACCGGCTGCTGGTGCGCGCGCCCGAGCTCGATGCCGAACTGGCCCTGACGCCGGCGCAAAGCCTGTTCCAGGCCTACCAGGGCGGCAGCTGGCACATCCGCAACGGCATCCTGTACGGCTGGATCGATCCGCAGCGCTTGCCCGGCGGCGCGGCCGAACTGCGGGTCGACGACGGCGCCCGCAGCCTGGGCAAGATGCCGGTCGACGCCGCGACACTGGTCAACGGCGCCTTCAGCTTCAAGTTCGAGATGCCGTTCAGCGTCTACAATGACGCCCGCCACGCAATCGCCATCAACCTGCAAGGCACGCGCTACCGCCTGTGCGCCCAGGGCGGCGCGCTCTCGCTGGCCTGGTGCAACAGCGTGATCGGCCGGGTCGACCTGATCGACGCCAACGGCATCTGCGGCTGGGCGCTCGACACCGCCGACAGCGGCGCGGTCCTGACAGTCGGCCTGTACCAGGACGAGCAATTACTGGCCCAGGCCACGACCCAGATGCCACGCAGCGATGTCAACGAGCTGTTCAGGAGCGAAGGCCGGCATGGCTTCGAGCTGCTGTTCCCGGCCGCCCTGTACGACCGCCAGGCGCGCCGGATCGCGGTGCGCGTGAACGGCGTGCCGCTCAATTTCCGCATCGAACACGACGTGCCGCTGCTGCTCAGCGAGCAGGAACTGGCCCAGATCGCGCCCGCCGAGCGCTACCAGGGCTATGTCGAGCAGCTCACCACCGGCGCCATCATGGGCTGGGCCTGGGACCGCAAGAACCCCGCGCTGCCGGTGCACGTGGCGATCCATGTGGACGACCAATTGCTGGACGTGGTACAGGCCAACCGCTTCAACGCCCGCCTGCGCGGCGACAACCGCCACGGCCATCATGTGTTCCTGCTCAAGTTCCCCACGCGCCTGATGAATGGCAGCAAGCGCCGCATCCGCGCCGTGATCGTCGAAGGCAATCTCGAGATCAAGCAGAAGGACGACACCTTGCTGTTCCCCCTGGTCGACCATGGCGCACGCCAGATCCGGCCCCTGCCGGACGGCCACTATACCCACAGCGTGCCGCCCCGGCTGTGGCAAGGCGGGCGCCCGCGCGCCCCGGCCGTCGGCGCCGAATCGGCCACGCCGCTGATCTCCATCATCGTGCTGAACTGGAACGGCGCCACCATCCTGCGCGACTACCTCGACTCGATGCTGCGCATCGACTGGTTGCATTCCTACGAACTGCTGCTGGTCGACCATGGCTCGAGCGACGCCAGCCTGGAGGTGGCGGCCGAATACGCCGCGCGCCTGCCCTTGCGGGTGCTGGCGCGCGGCGTGAATTTTTCATTTTCGGCATCCAACAACCATGCCGCGGCGCAGGCGCGCGGACGCTACCTGGTGTTCGCCAACAACGACCTGGTCATGCTGCACGACTGCTTCGCGCCCATGCGCGCCCACCTCGACGACGAGCGGGTCGGCGCGGTCGGCCTGAAACTGCTCGAACCGCTCCCCAACGGCGCCGACGCGTGGCGCTTCATCACCCATCACCAGGGCGTGCAGTTCAAGACCGACCAGCTGCCCGGCAAGGGCGGGCGCTACTACGCACCGATGGAAGTGGGCGAGCAGCCGCACGCCGACCTGGCCGGCTGCTACGACCTGCCGGTGGCCACCGGCGCACTGCTGATGTGCCGCAGCGAGGATTTCCGCGCCGTCGGCGGTTTCCACGAAGGCTATGTGTACGGCATGGAAGACGTGGACCTGTGCCTGGCGCTGCGCCTCAAGCTGGGCAAGACGATCCTGTGCGATACCGCCGCGGTGGCGCTGCACAACCGCAGCGCCACGCGCGACGCCAAGATCCTGGCCGGCAGCCAGCAGAAAGTGTACTCGGCCAAGGTGCACGCCAACAACCGCAAGCTGTATATCGAGCGCTACGGGCGCGACCTGACGCGCACCATCCTGCGCGCGCTGGTCGAGGGCGACAGCATGTGGCGGCCGGCGCCGCTGCGCGTGACCATCGCCGTCACCGCCACCGACATCGGCACCGCGGCCGGCGACTTTTTCACCGCGCTCGAATTGGGCGAAGCCCTGCACCGCCTGTACGGCTGGGAGGTGATGTTCGTCAACAACCAGGTGCACCAGCTGCCCGGCACCGACGTGGTCGTCGCCATGCGCCACGATTACGCCATCGACAGGATCAGCGAAGCCAATCCCGGCCTGGTGACGGTGGCCTGGGTGCGCAACCGGGTCGACCAATGGCTGGACGCGCCGCAATTGCAGGCTTACCAGCTGATTTTCGCCTCCTCGCACAAGGCGATCGAGCACATCAAGGCCGCCACCGGCATCGACGCCACCCTGCTGCCGATCGCCGCCAACGCGGCGCGCTTCCGGCCCATGCCCCCCGCCGCCGAACACGCCAGCGACGTCACCTTCACCGGCAGCTACTGGGGCGCCGAGCGCGAAGCGATCGGCTTGCAGGACCTGGCGCGCGAGCCCTACCGCTTCGCCATCTACGGCCACGGCTGGCAAGACCGGCCCGACTGGAAAGCGAACTGGCGCGGCGCCGTACCCTACGCCGCCCTGCCGCAGATCTACAACTCGGCCAAGATCGTGCTCGACGATTCGCATCCGGTCACGCGCGACTGGAACTCGCTCAATTCGCGCGTGTTCGACGCCATCGCCAGCGGCAAGCTGGTGCTGACCAATTGCAGCGGCGGCGCGGCCGAACTGTTTCCGGACCTGCTGCCCAGTTTCGAGACCGACCAGCAATTGCAAGCCTTGCTGCGCCACTTCCTGCACCACGACGACGAGCGCGAAGCGCTGGCCGCCAGGCTGCAGCGCGAAGTGCTCGACAAGCATACCTACGACCAGCGCGCCGCCACCTTCCGCCAGCGCCTGCGCGGCTTGCTCGAGCAGTCGCTGCGCTTTGCCATCAAGATCGGGGTGCCGTCCATGCAGGAGCGCGAACAATGGGGCGACTACCATTTCGCGCTCGGCATCAAGCGCGCCCTGGAACGGCGCGGCCACGTGGCGCGCATCGATATCCTGCCCGACTGGTACGGCGGCCTGTGCGCGTCCGACGATGTGGTGATCGTGCTGCGCGGCCTGTCCCAGTACCAGCCGCAGCCGACCACGATCAACCTGGCCTGGCTGATCAGCCATCCGGACGAGGTGACGGTGACCGAGCTGCAGCAGTATCACCACGTGTTCGTGGCCTCGGACAGCTTCGCGGCCTGGCTGGGCGAGCGCATGGGCGACCAGGTCAGCCCGCTGCTGCAGTGCACCGATCCGGCCCTGTTCTACCCGGAGCGCGATGCCGAACTGGACGTGCCGGAAGTGATTTTCGTCGGCAATTCGCGCGGGCAGTTGCGTGAAGTGGTGCAGTACGCGCTGGCCGGCGGGGTCGACTTCAAGGTCTATGGCGGCATGTGGGAAGGCATCCTGCCGCCGCACCAGGTGCCCCGGACCTATATCGCCAACGCGCACCTGCGGCATTATTATTCGGCGGCCAGGGTGGTGCTCAACGACCACTGGGGCGACATGCGCAGCCAGGGCTTTTTATCGAACCGCCTGTTCGATGCCGGCGCCTGCGGCGCCACCATCGTCACCGACGAGATGCAAGCGTGCCGCGCCCTGTTCGGCGATGCGCTACATTACTACAGCACGCCGCACAACCTGGCCAGCGAAGTAGCCAAAGTGCGGCGCGCCAGGTCCAGGCCGGACCAGCGCTTGCGCGAACTGATCGTGAACCATCATACCTTCCAGCACCGGGTCGACGCCATCCTGCAAGTGCTCGCGCGCCTGTCGCCACAGATGGCGGCCGGCGCGCAGGCGGGCGCCGCCGCGGCGGTCCATCCATCCACCGGAGTCCAGGCATGAGCGCAGTCCTTTCCCAGATCCCCCCACCCCGCTTGCGCTTCATGGGCGAGAGCGACACCAGCTTCATGCCGGTGGCCGAGCAATTGAGCACCACCGTGCTGGAACAGGTGGGCGGGCGCGATGTCGACCTGCTCGACATCGGCTGCGGCTACGGGCGCCTGGCATACGGGCTGCGCCAGGCCGGTTTTGGCGGCAGCTACCGCGGCCTGGACATCCTGCGCGAGCATATCGCCTGGCTCAAGGAACACTTCGCCGCGCCCGATGATGGCGCGCGCTTCGGCTTCGACTTTATCAACGTCCACAATGCCCGCTACAATCCGGGCGGCCTGCCCCTGGCCGACGTCGCGCTGCCCTACGCCGAGAACAGCTTCGATTGCGTGACCGCGTTTTCCGTGTTCACCCACATGGACGAGGATGACGTGCGCACCTACCTGCGCCGCATTCGTCCGCTGGTGCGCGAGAACGGGATCTGGATCGCCACCTTTTTCTCGCTGCCCGACGGCTTTTCGCTGGCCACGCAAAACCCGCAGATGCGCTACCGCCTCAGGGAGCAGGTGTCCGAGCACGCCTTCGTCCACGATCCGGCCGAACCGCTGCACGTGATCGCCTACCGGGAAGCGTTCCTGCGCACCCTGTTCGCGCAGGAAGGCTGGGAGCTGGAGGCGCACAAGGGCGGCAGCTGGCTGGGCGACCCGGCCAAGGGCGAGTTCCAGGACCGCTTCGCGCTGCGCAAGCGTGCCGCGCCGGTGGCGCTGGCGGTGGCGGCGCCGCGGCCGGAACCCGCAGCGGCGCCACCGAGCTGCAATATCTGCGGCAACCAGGCCTTCGTGCCCGGCCCGTCCGGCCGCATGGCCGGCAGCGGCGCCGCCCCGTGCTGCGCGCGCTGCGGGGCGCTGGAACGCCATCGCGTGGTGCGCCAGATCTTTTTGGGCATGCCGATCGGCTATCTCGACTGGCGCCGCGGCCTGCAGTTCAGCCCCGACCCGGCCCAGCACACGGCCTGGTACCGCAGCTACGAAGTGTCGGTGTATGGCGGCTCCGGCAGCCTCGACATCCAGGCCATCGACCGGCCCGACGACAGCTACGACTTCATCACGCTCAGTCACGTGCTCGAATGCATTCCGGACGACCTGACCGCGTTCGACGAGCTGCAGCGCGTGCTGGCCCCGCGCGGCCTGCTGCATATCGGCTTCGGCGGCGCCCAGGGACGGGCGCTGAGCGAGGACTTCGAGGCCGACATCGACCAGTACGGCAACCGGCACCGCTACGGGCGCGATGTGTACCAGCGCTTCGGCTGCGCCGCCAAGGGCATGGGCATGCTGGCGGTGCAAGGGACCGATCCGGCCACCGGCGTGCACGACGTGGCCTGGCTGTTCGTCAACCATGCGCCCGACGTGGCCTTGCTGCGCGGCTTCCTGCTGGCCTGGGATCCCGCGCTGACCATCCTGGAGCAGGCCCTGCCATGAACCGCGACGCCACGCCGGTGTGCCGCGAGCACGGCGCGCAGTGCAATCTGTGCGGCGCCGCCATGCCCGAGCCGGCCGACGCCGGCGCCGGCGTGGCGCCGCCGGCCTGCCCCGCCTGCGCCAGCAGCGCGCCCCAGCGCGTGATGCGGCAGGTGTTCCAGGCGCTGCCGGCCGGCTTGCTGGCGTGGCGCAGGCACGCGCTGGAAGCGGGCCGGCACGGGGTCGATCCGGCCTGGTTCGGCGCGCCGGCGGCGGACGATGCCATGGCCGACTTCATGGCCGTCGAGCTCGACGCGCAGGGCGAGTCCATCGCCGCGGCGCTGGGGCGCCTGACGGCGCGCGGCGTGCTGTATGTGAGCGGCGCCGCGCAGGGCGCGAGCGGCAGCGCCCAGGACATGCTGGCATCGATGACGGCGCTGCTGGCCAACCAGGGCTTGCCGTGCGCGGTGATCGCCATCGACGCCGCCGACCCCGGCAGCGGCGCGCGCCTGCCCGCCTGGCTGCTGCTGCGCGACGCGGCGCAGGCCGAACGCTGGCGCCACCACCTGGCGGCCTGGCCCGGGGCCGCGCCGACGGCGGCCGGGCCGGTGCCGGACCGCTTCGCACCGCTGCGGGAAGAGCTCGCATACTGGCAGGCCGCGCGCTCCGAGTGTGCCTTCTGGTGGCGCGACGACGACCTGGTCGAAGACAGCGCCGCGCTGCGCCGCCTGGCCGCGCTGTCGCAGCGCCACCAGGCGCCAGTGCTGATGGCGGTGATCCCGGCGCAGGCCGATGCCGCGCTGGCGCAGGCGACGGCCGATGGCATGCCGACCCTGGCCTATTGCCAGCACGGCTGGGACCATGTCAACCATGAAGCGCCCGGCCAGCCCAGCAGCGAATTTGGCCCCGGGCGCGATCCGCAGGCGGCCGAGGCCGACCTGGAGCGGGGAGCGCAGCGCCTGCGCGCCCTGTTCGGCGAGCGCTTCCTGCCGGTCATGGTGCCGCCCTGGAACACGCTGGCGCCGGCGCTGGCGGCGCGCCTGCCGGCGCTCGGCCTGCATGGCTTGTCGCAGTATCTGTTCCAGCCGCGCGGCGCCGCGCTCGACGGCCTGGTGCGGGTCGACACCCATCTCGACATCGTCGACTGGAGCGCCGGCGCCGGCGTGCGCGACCCCGGGATGCTGGTCGAGCGCCTGGTATCGATCCTGCGATTGCGCCGCGCCGGCCAGCTCGACGAGCCGCTCGGCATCCTCACCCACCACCGCGTGATGGCCGGCGGCACCTGGCGCTTCCTGGAGCAGCTGCTCGCGCTGACGGCCGAATTTCCCTGCGTGCGCTGGCTGCACCCGCGCGCCGTGTTCGCCGCCGCGCCGGCCAAAGAAGGAGCGCCATGCGCTGCCTGATCGTCGGCACGGCCAAGACCGGCACCACGGCGCTGCTGTACGCGGTGGCCCAGGCGATGGGCGGCGACCCCGTGGTGCACATGGAAGACCGCATCGGCGAGCTGCAGGTCTTGCCCGAACACACGGCCGTCAAACTGATCTTCGAGCACGAAAGCGGCGCCGCCATCGCCGCCTTCGGCGCCGGCTTCGACAAGCGCATCCTGCTGGTGCGCGATCCGCGCGACAACCTGGTCAGCCGGCTGCTGTACATGGTGGCCAACAATCCGGCCATGCTGGGCGACCCCGCCTGCCTGCGCGTGTTCCACAAGCTCTTGCAGCGCAAGCAGCAGGTGCCGGGCTCGGTATCGCTGCAGCAATTGCCCCCCATGGGCAAGCCCTCGGACTTCCTGGCCTCGTCCTGCGCCCACATCCAGGCCCTGGCCGCGTTCGCCGCCGACGCCGGCCCCGGCTGGCATATCCTGCGCTACGAAGACCTGGTGGCGGGCCGCCTCGACGCCCTCGCGGCCTACCTGGGGCTGGCCGTGCAGGCCGGCGCCGAGGTCGACCCGCAGTACCAGCGGGTGGCGCGCACCAAGGGCGCGGGCGACTGGCGCCACTGGTTCAGCGGCGCCGACGTGGTGCTGCTCAGGCCGCTGCTGGCGCCGATGATGGCGGCGCTGGGCTACGCCGACGACTGGCAGCTCGCACCCGAGCAGCACATCACGCCCGAGCACAGCTGGCTCTATTTCGAGCGCCTGGTGCGCGAACGGCGCCAGCACTTCGGCCTGGCGCCGCTGGCCCTGCCCGGGCCGGAGCCGTACCAGAGCGGCGCCGTGGTGCGCCTGTCCAAGGCCGACATCATCAACCGCCTGATCCGCCAGTTCGGCTTCAAGACCTTTTTGGAGTACAACAAGTTCGACGGCAGCAGCTTTTACGGCGACATCGTGTGCGACAGCAAGAGCATCGCGTACCAGCCGGAAAACCTGCACGTCGATGCGGCGCGCGCGCGCCATTTGCTGCGGGTTACGGCCGGGGTCGACCTGGGCCAGCTGCTGCCACTGCCAGCGCTGCTGGAGCGCCATGCCGGCCAGCGCTTCGACATCATCTTCCTCGATCCGACCCACGAACGGCCCGACGTCGACCTGGCGCTGCGCGCGCTGGCGGCGCTGCTCAATCCCGGCGGCGTGCTGGTGGTGCACGACTGCAATCCGGAACGCGAGGAACTGACCGTGGTCAAGCGCCGCCCCGGCGCCTGGGTCGGCGAAACCTACAAGGCCTTCGCCCTGCTGCGCCAGTACAACCGCGCCAGCACGGTGACCGTGTCCGAGGATTACGGCGTCGGCCTGGTGTGGAACAAGGACCTGGTGCTCGATTATCCGATCGGCGCCGATATCACCTACGCCCAGTTCGCGGCGCGGCGCGAAGCCTACAACGGCTTGATCAGTTACCAGCAATTCCTGGAACGAAGCGAGCGCGGCGATATCGCCACCCTGTTCGCCCAGCCGCCGGCGCCGGCGCCGCTGCGCTTCCAGCCCAGGCCGGCGCCGCCGGCCGGCCTGGAATGCCAGTTGTTCTGGCGCAAGCCGGGTGCCGATTTCGCGGAGGCCGACGCGCTCACCCTGCCCCTGCCCGCCGACGGCAGCGTGCAGGCGCTGCACTTCACCTTGCCGCCCGGCGCCGGGCCCATCGAGCGCCTGCGCTTCGACATGGCCGACGCCGTCGTGGCGGTGCGGATCGAAGCCATCGAGCTGCGCAATCCGGCCGATGCGCTGATGTGGACCTGGGACGCGGCCGCGCACGCGGGCCAGGACTGGCGCAACGTGCGCTTCCACGACGCCGGCGCCGAGGGCCTGTTCCAGCTCGCCACCAGTGCCGATCCGCAGTTTTATCCGGCCCTGCCGGCGACCATCCTGAGCCAGCTCGGGCCCGGCTGGCAAGTGCTGGTGGTGATGGCCGCGCAAGCGCCCCTGGTCAGTTCGCTGCTGGCGGCGCTGGCCGGCGCGCCGCCGCGCCAGCACGATTCAACGCAGGCCTGCGCATGAAAGCCATCCTCGTGATCGGCCACAGCCACATGAATGCCCTGCGCGCCGTGCCGGAGGCGCAGCAGGCCTGCGACTTCATGCCCTTCACCGAAGCCGGGGGCGCCTACCAGCAGCGCGATCCGGCCGAGTTCGCGGCCCTGGCGGCGGGCCCGGCCGACACGCTTGTGTTCATGATGGGTGGCAAGGTTCATATCACCCTGGGCATGCTCAATCCGTCCGAACCCTTCGATTTCTATCTTCCCGAACACACCGATCTGCCGATGAACCCGGCGGCGCGCCTGCTGCCGGTGGACCTGGTACGCCTCCTCCTGACGCGCCACCTCAAGCACGACCTCGACTATCTGAGCCAGCTGGGCGCCGTGTTCAAGGGCCGCCGCCAGCTGCACATCGAGTCGCCGCCGCCGCTGCCAAGCGCGTATATCGCGCGGCATCCGTCCGGATTCGCCGAGCGGGTGCGCGAACGCGGCGTGGCCCCGGTCGCCTTTCGCCACAAGTTCTGGCTCCTGCATTCGGCCATCCTGCGCGACCATTGCGCCGCGCTGGGGATCGCTTTCGTCGCGCGGCCAGCGGGCACCCAGGACGCCGACGGCTGCCTGGCCGCGCCTTACCTGCGCCAAGACCCCACCCATGCGAACAGCGCGTATGGCGCCCTGCTGCTCGATCAAATCCTCAGCCTGCGCCAAGGCGCGCCATCCCCATGAAAAACACGCCCTACCAGGCACTGCCCGAACACTGCTTCTGGCAACGCGCCGTGGCCGGCGTGGCGCGCGAGCAGGTCGATGCGCTGGTGACGGCGCCGTTCATGATCGCGCCGGGCGAGCGCATCGTCACCGCCGGCAGCTGTTTCGCGCAACACATCGGACGCCACCTGCGCGCCGCCGGCCTGTCGGTCCTGCAAACCGAACCGGCCCACGACTGGCTGCACGACAGCGAGGCGGCCAGCTATGGCTACGGCATCTACAGCGCGCGCTACGGCAATATCTACACCGCGCGCCAGTTGCTGCAACTATTCCAGCGCGCCCATGGACAGTTCCAGCCCGCCGAGCGGCTGTGGGAGCAAGGCGCGCGCTGCATCGATCCGTTCCGCCCGCGCATCCAGCCCGACGGCTTCGCCACGCGCGAGGAATTCGAGGCGGACCAGCGCCAGCACTTTGGCGCCGTGCGCAGCGCCTTCGCGCAGCTCGACGTGCTCATTTTCACCCTCGGCCTGACCCAGGCGTGGGAAGCGCTCGACGACGGCGCCGTGTTCCCGCTCTGCCCCGGCGTGGCGGGCGGCAGCTTCGATGCGCTGCGCCACCGGGCCCGCAATTTCAGCGTGGCCGAGGTGACCGACGACATGCTGGCCTTGATCGACCTGCTGCGCGCCGTCAATCCCGCCGCGCGCCTGATCCTGACGGTGTCGCCGGTGCCGCTGGCGGCCGGCGCCGCCGCGGGCGAGCACGTGCTAACTGCCAACACCTGGTCGAAATCGGTCTTGCGGCTCGCGTGCGCCGACATCGTGGCCCTGCGCGAGCAGGTCGCCTACATGCCGTCGTACGAACTGATCACCGGTGCGCATGCGCGCGGCGCCTATTTCGCGGACGATCTGCGCAGCGTGACTGAAGCCGGGGTCAGCCATGTCATGCGGGTGTTTTTCCGCCATTTCATCGGCAGCGCCGGCACCGCCGTGGCCCCGGGCGTGGCGGCCGCGGCCGGCGACCTGGAACAGATGGCGCAGCTGGTGGCGGTCGATTGCGACGAAGATGCGCTCAAGCTGGCGCCCGCGGCGCCCTTGCTCGCGCCGCTATGCAATCTGTGCGGCGGCGAGGCGTTCGGGCCGGGGCCGGGCGGGCGGCTCGGCAAGGACCAGCTTGGCCCGCACTGCCTGGCCTGCGGTTCGCTGGAGCGGCAGCGGGTCGCCGCGCAGGTGCTGCTGGAACTGGGCCGCGAGCAGCTGGCCGGACGCCGCGCCCTGCTGGTGGGGGCGGAACGGGGCGCCGACGCGCGCTGGTTCCGCCACTGCGATGCGGTGCAGGCGAGCGCGCCCGGGGTGCTGCCGGCGGCCCTGGCCGATCATGCCGACGCCAGCTACGACCTGATCGTGCTGGTGCATGTGCTGGAATACCTCGACGACGACCGCGCCGGCTTCGACCAGCTGCGGCGCCTGCTCTCGCCCAGCGGCCTGCTGCTGGTGTGCTTCGTCGATCCGCGCGTGCGCCCGTGGACCAGCCTGCATGTGGGCCCAGCCGGCAGCGCGCGCCGCTGGTACGGGCGCGATCTGGCCCAGCACTTTCGCTGCGAGCCGGAAAAACTCGGCGTGACCATGCACGAAGTCGCCGATCCCGGCACCGGCGCGGTGCTGCCGGTACACCTGTTTGCCGCCGCCACGTCCCCGAAAGCGCCACCCCCATGCTGACACCGGAACAACTGGCCACCACCAAAGACTACATCCTGCGGCGGACCAAGGGCCTGGACCAGGCCCTGCTGCCGCTGGGCGACCCGGCCGGCAAGGACGTGCTGGTATTCGGCTGCGGCCTGGGCAACGAAATCCTGTGGTGCGCGCGGCGCCAGGCGCGCTCGGCGCTGGGCATCGATCTCGGCACTCCCCGGCAGGAAGCGCTCAACGCCGTCATGGCCGACGAGGGGTACGCCGAATTTCCTTACGCCGTCCATGAGTGCAATGTGCACGACCTGGCGCTCGACCATCCGGGCCGCTACGACCTGATCGTCTCGAACGGCGTGTTCGAACATGTATCGGACCTCAAGGGCGTGCTCAACGCCATGCGCGCCCTGCTGCGCCCGGGCGGGCGGATCGCCATCTATGCCGACGGGCTGTGGTTCTCGGCGATCGGCGGGCATCTGGGCAAATACAACTGGGAGCATTTGTGGATGACGCCCCAGGCCATCAAGGAACGGTTCCCCGAGCGCTGGCACGCCTACATGAATAACCTGAACCGCATGACGGCGGTCGATTTCCTGCAGGCGCTGCGCGATGTCGGCGCCCTGGTGCTGCAATTTCATGTGCGCAGCGATCCGTATCTGCCCAAGCTGGCGCCGCTGATGGCGCAGATCCAGGCGCGCCAGCAAGTCTCGCCGACCGATCTGTCGATCACCTCGATCGGCTGCGAGCTGTGCTTCCTGGAGCATCTCTGAACACCGGCTTGCGGTACGGGCGGCTCTCCCATCACATCGTGATGCCACTTCCACGCGCAACGGACACGCAATGATTCTAGTCACCGGTGGGGCCGGATTCATCGGATCGAATTTCATTCTCGACTGGCTGGCGCACAGCGACGAGGGCATCGTCAATCTCGACCAGCTCACGTATGCGGGCAACCTGAACAACCTGGCCGCGCTCAGGGGCGATGCGCGCCACCTGTTCGTGCGCGGCGATATCGGCGACCAGTCCCTGGTGGCGGCCTTGCTGGCCCGGCACCGCCCGCGCGCGCTGGTCCATTTTGCCGCCGAAAGCCATGTCGACCGCTCGATCGCGGCGCCGGGCCAGTTCATCGCCACCAATATCGGCGGCACCTTCGCTCTGCTGGAAGCGGCGCGCGCCTGGTGGCAGTGCCTGCCGGAGCCGGAGCGCGCCGCTTTCCGCTTCCTGCATGTGTCCACCGATGAAGTGTATGGCTCGCTCGGCGCGGACGAACCGGCATTCACCGAGCGTTCGGCGTATGCGCCGAACAGCCCGTATGCCGCCTCCAAGGCCGCTTCCGACCATCTGGTGCGGGCCAGCTTTCACACCTATGGCTTGCCGACCCTGACCAGCAATTGCTCGAACAATTACGGCCCCTACCAATTCCCCGAAAAGCTCATCCCGCTGATGATCGCCACGGCGCTGGCGGGGCGCGCGCTGCCGGTGTACGGCGACGGCATGCAGGTGCGCGACTGGCTGTACGTGGGCGACCATTGCGCGGCGCTGCGGTGCATACTGGCGGCAGGCCATCCTGGAGAGGTGTATAACGTGGGAGGAGAAAACGAAATGACCAATATCGACGTGGTGCGCACCCTGTGCGACTTGCTCGACGCGGCGGCGCCGGCGCGCGCCAGCTATCGCCAGCAGATCACCCATGTGGCCGACCGCGCCGGCCACGACCGCCGCTACGCGGTCGACGCCGGCAAGCTGCGGCGCGAACTGGGCTGGACGCCGGCCGAGCATTTCGCCAGCGGCATCGCGCGCACCGTGCACTGGTATCTGGCGCAGGGCGCCTGGGCCGACGAGATCGCCTCGGGCGCCTACCGCGAGGCCCGCTGGCCCAGCGGCGGTGCCGCATGATGGCCGCGCCGGCGCGCAAGGGAATCATCCTGGCGGGCGGCTCCGGCTCGCGCCTGTATCCGGTCACCACCAGCACCTCCAAGCAGCTGCTGCCGGTGTACGACAAGCCGATGATCTATTATCCGCTCACCACCCTGATGCTGGCGGGGATCCGCGATATCCTGTTGATCTCGACCCCGCAGGACACGCCGCGTTTTCACGACCTGCTGGGCGATGGCAGTAAATGGGGCATCAATCTGCGCTACGCGGTGCAGCCGTCGCCGGATGGCCTGGCGCAAGCCTTCCTCATCGGGCGCGCGTTTGTCGGGCAACACCCGTCGGCGCTGATCCTGGGCGACAATATCTATTATGGCCACGAACTCGATGCCAAACTGGGCAAGGCGCATGCCCACGGCGACGGCGCCACCGTGTTCGCGTATCACGTGCTCGACCCGGAACGCTATGGCGTGGTCGAATTCGGCCCGGACCAGAACGCGCTGTCGATCGAGGAAAAGCCAGCGCGGCCGAAATCGCATTACGCCGTCACCGGCCTGTATTTTTACGACAAGCAGGTGTGCGACATTGCCGCCGCGATCACGCCATCGGCGCGCGGCGAGCTGGAAATCACCGACGTCAACCGCGCCTACCTGGCGGCGGGCCAGTTGCGCGTGGAAGTGATGGGGCGCGGCATGGCATGGCTCGACACGGGTACCCATGAATCCTTGCTGGAAGCGTCGCAATTCATCGCCACCATCGAAAAACGCCAGGGCCTGAAGGTCGCCGTGCCGGAAGAAGTGGCCTATCGCAAGGGATATATCGATGCCGATGCGCTCGCGGCGCTGGCCCGGCCGATCAAGGACAATGCCTACGGCCGCTATTTGTTGCACGTCTTGCATGAACAGGTATTCTGAGGGCGCAGCCGGGCAAAGCGGGTTAGCATAAGGCCTTGCTAACTCGCCGGTCCCGCAATGCCCAGATTCTGCGCCAACCTCAGCCTGATGTTCACTGAAGTGAGCTTCCTCGACCGTTTCGCCGCCGCCCGCGCCAATGGCTTCGACGCTGTCGAATTCCTGTTTCCGTACGCGTTCGAGGCCGACCAGATCGGCGAGCGGCTGGCACGCCATGACCTGCAGCTGGTGCTGCACAACCTGCCCGCGGGCGACTGGAGCGCGGGCGAGCGCGGCTTCGCGTGCGATCCGCAGCGCGTCACCCAGTTCCAGGACAGCGTGGCGCTGGCCCTCGACTACGCCGTCGCGCTCGGCGTGGGCCGCCTGCACTGCCTGGCCGGCAAGCTGCCGCCCGGCGTCGCGCCCGAACACGCCCACAAGACCTACGTCGCCAACCTGCGCTTCGCCGCCGCAGCAGCGGCGAAGCACGGCATCGAGCTGTTGATCGAGCCGATCAACAGCTACGATATCCCCGGCTACTTCCTCACCGGCAGCGCCCAGGCCGCCGCCGTGATCGCCGAATGCGGCGCGCCGAATCTGTTCATGCAGTACGACATTTATCACATGCAGCGCATGGAAGGCGAGCTGGCCAATACCATCCGCGCCCACCTGCCGCTGATCCGCCACATGCAGGTAGCCGACAATCCCGGCCGCCACGAACCGGGCACGGGCGAAATCAATTACCGCTACCTGTTCGCCCTGCTCGACGAACTCGGGTACGACGGCTGGGTCGGCTGCGAGTATCATCCGCGCGGCGACACCATCGCCGGCCTTCATTGGCGTAGCGCATTACGCTAATCCATAGCTGAATAGACAACTTGATCGAAGGCATATTTCGCGGGTGAAAATATCAGCGAAGTTTGACTTATAGCAAACTGCATTCAAATCATCGGCGCAAGTCATGTTCATCTTCATGGGCGTGGCCCCGCTGTCTGCGGCGCAGACGGGCTGGCTGCTGCAGCACCTGACGCTGGCGCAGCTGTTCGGTGGGACCGGACTGTTCCTTGCCGCGACCGCGCTGCTGGCGTGGCTGTTGACGTCGATGCGCAGCATCGCGGACGGGGGACCGGCCACGCCCGCCGAGGGCCGATGACATCGGTCGAACAGGCGCCGTTGGTGGAATACGGCCACCTTGGTTTGAAAGTGTAAAGATACAACAATATTAAAGATAATATTTTTGAATCGTTTTCTCGTATTAGCATGCACTGCGGTTGCGAAATATCACCGGGACATTGCGCAACCGCAGTCACTATTCAAAGGCAATTTTGTTACATCCTTCCGCTACGCTTCCCGGTCTCCGAAGCCGATGTTGAAGTAACCGTTTGGGGAAACACCACTTGCCTGGCCAGGCCGGTTTGCTCGTCAATTGACATCACCGTTTGTCTACAGTTCACCCATTGAATTCCCTTATCTGGAGCAAGACATGGACATGAATGACGCTACGCCGGCACTGCCAACCTCCGCCCTCAGGTGGAGCCTGCTATTGTTGATCGGATTGCTGTTTTCGCTGGCAGGCATGCGGCCCGCAAGCGCCGCACCTTACTGGATCAACTTGGGTTCGACGATCAGCTCCCCCAAGGAAATGAGTCAACAGGAAGTAATGACTTCGCCCAGCGGCGAATATTTTTTGATCACGCAAACCGACGGCAACTTGTGTGTCTATCGCGATTTTGATAACTCGGGCGTGTGGTGCAGCCGATCGAGCTCGGCGGGCGAAGCGGTCTATCGAACCGCGATGAAAACCGATGGCAACCTGTGCACCGTTAACGCAAACGGCAACAACGCGTGGTGCAGGACCAACTCGGGATCGGAGGGAAACTACTTTTTGAAGCTGAAAGATGACGCCAATCTGTGTGTCAGCAGAGGCACGCCGGCCGCCCCTCTGGGAGAGATCTGGTGCTCGGGAGTCACAGCGGCCAGCCAAAACCGTCAAAAACTGACGTATGGGACAATCTACCACCTGCAAAACAACTACCAGAACTGGTCTGGCGGCTACCTTGATGTACGTGGTGCGGGCTGCGGCAACATGTTATGCGTCTCCACCTCCTACTGGCCTGAGCGTTCCAGTGAAAGCACCGGCAGCTGGGCGATTAGCGGCATCGGCAATCCTGCCACCGGCACGCCGGTCATGCCCAATGATGTCATTTTCTTGCAAAATCAGTATATCAATTCGAATCTGCCCTCAGGCACCTATCTTGAAACCCGCAACAAAGGCTGCGAGTTCAATGTCTTTTGCCTGTCCACGTCGCAGGTAAAGGACACAGGCAATAGCAGCACCAGATGGGCTGTCATGAGCGCGCGCAACTATGTCTGGGTCGGCCAGCCCGTATCGTTGATGACCTACCCAACCGGCTCCTTTCCGACTTACCTCGATACCCGCGGTTACTCGTGCTCCGATAACCTGCAGTGCGCCTCTACAAGCGGCAGCAATAACCGTGATTCAGGTAGCGGCACCTGGCGCTTCCTCTACCGTTAAGCTCGCTCAGGCCCGGCAGCACGATGCGCGGGCGCGGACGGCCAGGCCACACCAGGGCCTGGCCGTTCGCAACTTCCTGCGGGTGCGCCTGCGGGCGCCACAATCTTGTATACGATATCGGCTTGCCAACCCGCCAATCCACGCCGATGCCCAGATTCTGCGCCAACCTCAGCCTGATCAACAGCTACGATATCCCCGGCTGCTTCCTCACCGGCAGCGCCCAGGCCGCCGCCGTGATCGCCGAATGCGGCGCGCCGAATCTGTTCATGCAGTACGACATTTATCACATGCAGCGCATGGAAGGCGAGCTGGCCAATACCATCCGCGCCCACCTGCCGCTGATCCGCCACATGCAGGCGGCCGACAATCCCGGCCGCCACGAACCGGGCACGGGCGAAATCAATTACCGCTACCTGTTCGCCCTGCTCGACGAACTCGGCTACGACGGCTGGGTCGGCTGCGAGTATCATCCACGCGGCGACACCATCGCCGGCCTGAATTGGCGTGGCGCATCGAGTTAATCCATGGCAAAATATACAACTTGATCGAAGACATATTTCGCAAGTGAAAACATCAGCGAAGTTTGACTTATAGCAAACTGCATTCAAATCATCGGCGCAAGAATGGGAACTTCTGGCAAGCCCTTCCGCGCGCGCCTGAAAGGATTTATGAACCCGCTTCGCACCCTCGCCACCTCCGCCCTCCTCGCCGCCAGCCTGTTGCTGGGCGGCTGCGTCAGCAACCAGGTCAATCTGGAAGAGGTGCGCGAATTCGCCAACGCCTCGGCCCGCCTGGGCGGCTACGCCGAACTGTCCACGCGCTACCGCGACACCTATCTGCGCGAGCAGCCTTACCTGCCGGCCGCGGCCGACAAAGTGGCCAGGGAAAACGATGCCAGGCGGCACGCCGCCTACAACGATTTCGTGACGATCCAGAAAGCCGTGGTGCTGTACATGCAAACCCTCGCCGCACTGGCCGGCGAGGGGCGCTACGATTTCACGCCCCAGATCGACACCATGGGCGCGGGCCTGACCGGACTGGCTGAAACCACCCTCGGCCAGAAACAGGTGAGCGCCTACACCGGCCTGGCGCGCCTGCTGACGCGCGCGGTCACCTCGCACTATCAGAGGGAAAGCGTCGAGACCATGGTGCGCGAAGGCGACGCCGACGTGCGCGTGCTGCTCGAAGCGATGATTACCCTGACCGATGTGTACGCGGCAGCCAACGAGAACGAAAAGAAAACCGTGCTCGGCTTTTTCGAGCTGGCCCTGCCGCTGGCCGACCGGCCCCAGGACCGCCTGCTGTACACCCTGGCGCGCGCCCATGTGCAGGGCAAGACCAGCGAGTACCGCATGATCGACAAGCGCTTCGAGCTGGCGCGCCAGGGCCTGGCCAAGGTCGCGCAGGGGCACCAGAAGCTGCGCGAGAACCTCGCCACGATGTCCTCGTCCGAGATGCGCCAGATGCTGACCAACTACGTGCGCGACCTGCGCATGATCCGTGCCGGCCTGGCAGCCGACTAAACCGATTCGAGGTGTGCTATGAAGACAGATCAAGACGGACTGGCCAGTGTGCCAGACATCATGGCGCTGGCCGCGCAATTGTCGGCCTGCGCGGCCGCCATGCATGAGCGCGCGCTGGTTGCGATCCGCACGCCCCCCGACGCCAAGCTGAGCCAGGAGGAACGCGACCATGCCTTCGCCCTGCTCGACGAGGAACTGGTGCTGCGCCAGCACGTGCATGCGCTGTACCTGGATGCCGCCCGCGCCGTGCTCAAGGGCCTGGGCCAGCCGCAGCAGCATGTGCTGGCGCTGACCGCCGAGGCGACCGAAAAAATCCGCAAGATCGCCGCGATCGCCAACGTCACCGGGCTGGTTGCGTCCGTGGTGGCACTGGCCGGCGCGGCGGCCAGCGGCGTGCCCGGCACGGTCTCGCTCGCGCTCAAGAATGTGCAAGACCACATCAAGGCGATCAAGGGGCAGTAGGGGGACCCGTGTAACAGACCCGTGTAACAGACACGTGTAACAGACACGTGTAACAGACGCATGCAACGCGCCAAGCCGCCACGCTGCGTGCGCGTGCGCGGGTATTCAGCGCCGCGCGAACGCGCTACACTCGATACCAGCGCGCGCGTCCAAATGGAGTGACGCGGCCGTGCCAACATTCACTTTCCCGAGCGTCATCATGAATGGACTGGAACCAGGGCAGCTTGCGCTCCTCAAAGCCGTCCTCGAACAGCGGCTGGCCGACCTGGCGCGCCACGATGGGGCCGAGGTACTGTCCGGCCCGCGCGACCTGGCGGTGCAGGAGGTCGAAACCTCGCCCGCCGACAAGGCCACCGTGCGCCTGCTCAACGACCTGGCGCTGGAAGCGGCCGGCCACCACGTGGCGCAAGTGCGCACGCTGCGCCAGGCGCTGGCGCGCATCGACGAGGGCAGTTACGGCGAATGCGAGGAATGCGGCAATCCGATCGGCTTTTCGCGCCTGCAGGCGCGCCCGGAAGCGCGGCTCTGCATTGCCTGCCAGACCCGCGCCGAGAAGCGCTGACGCGCTCAGAGCATGTGCTGTCCGCCATTGATGGCGATATTGGCGCCCGTCACGAAGGCCGCCTCGTCCGACGACAGATAGGCGACCAGGCCCGCCACTTCCTCCGGTTCGCCCAGCCGTCCCACCGGAATTTGCGGCAGGATGCGGCTCGTCATCACCTCGTCCGGCACCCCCGTGACCATCTTGGTGCGCAGGTAGCCGGGCGAGACGGTGTTGACGGTGACGTGATGGCGCGCCATTTCCAGCGCCAGCGCCTTGGTAAAACCGTGCATGGCGGCCTTGGCCGCGGAATAGTTGGTCTGGCCGAACGCGCCCTTCTGTCCATTGACCGAAGAAATATTGATGATGCGGCCCCAGCCCTGGGCGATCATCGGTTCGATCGCCTGCTTGGAGAGGTTGAACACGCTGTCGAGATTGGTGCGCATGACCTCGATCCAGTCGTCATGATGCATCTTGGCCAGGGTGCGGTCGCGCGTGATGCCGGCATTATTGACCAGCACGTCCAGGCGCCCCTGTTCGGACAAGAGTTTTTGCACCATCCATTCACTGTCGGCAAAGTCGCCCACGTCGGCCTTGTAGGCCGTGAAGCGATAGCCTTCATCGCGCTGCGCCGCCAGCCAGCCCTCGGGCGAACTGTTGTTGGGCGAATACGTCGCCGCCACGCTGAAGCCGGCCCGGTGCAGGCGCTGGCAAATTGCTGTCCCCAAACCTCCCATGCCCCCGGTTACGAGAGCCACTCTTTTGATTTCCATCATGCTTTCCTGTCATCGTGGTGAAGTCCGAGCCCAAGTCTAGGGCGCTTACCGTGCGCAACATTGAGCAATATCAAAGCTTGGGGAAAGATGGTTTAAGATGATGGATATCAAGTCCATCGAGACAGGAGCATTCATGGGGTATCAGACCATCCTCGTCCACGTTGACGACAGTCCGTCCGCGTACGCGCGCATCGGCGTGGCGATCGCGCTGGCCAACAGCGGCGGCGGCCACCTGATCGGCATGGCCCCGACCGGGGTCGCGCGCACCCTCCTTCCCAGCCTGCCGCCCGGCCAGAGCGACCCCACCCTGTCGCTGCACCTGGGTTTCCTGCGCGAGCAGGCGCAGGAAGCGCTGGCCGCCTTCACCCAGCGTTGCGCGGCGGCCGCGGTGGCCTCGCACGAGGCGCGCGTGATCGACGATGACGCCGGCGGCGGCCTGTGCCTGCATGGACGGGTGGCCGATGTGATCGTGCTGAGCCAGTCCGATCCGGACCAGGGCGGGCCCGGCCTGCTGGCCGACCTGCCCGCCTATGTGGTACTGCACTCCGGCAAGCCGGTGCTGATGGTGCCGTTCACGGGCGAGCGTGCCAGCGTCGGGCAGCGCGTGCTGGTGTCGTGGGATGCCAGCCGCGAGGCGGCGTGCGCGCTGCAACTGGCGCTGCCGCTGCTGCGCCAGGCGGTCGCGGTCGACCTGGCGGTGTTCGATACCGGCCCCGCCAGCCACACGGCGGCCGACGCGCGCGCGGCCGATCCGCGTCCCTGGCTGGCCCGGCATGGCGTGCACGCCAATTTCGCGGTGCACGCGCTGGCGCACAAGCGCCAGCAAGTGGGCGAAGCGCTGCTGGCGCTTGCCGCCCAGAAAAATGCCGACCTGCTGGTGATGGGCGCCTACGGCCACTCGCGCGTGCGCGAAACCATCCTGGGCGGGGTCACGCGTACCTTGTTCGAGTCGATGAGCGTGCCGGTGCTGATGGCGCACTAAGCGGCGTCAGTGCCAGTCGAGTTCGCGGATGCGCGACACCTGGCGGCGCGCCATGAGCGACCATAGCTGCTGCGCCAGGGTCAGGTCGGCGCTCATGCGGCGCGGCGGCGCCAGCGCCAGTTCGCAGTCGCGGTCGGACCATTCCTCGAAGCGGATGGCGCCCCCGCGGCTCACTTCGATCACATACATCAAACCGTCGTCGTAACCGAAGCGCAGGGCCGCGCTGGCCGGCTCGGGGGCGGACTCGGGCGGACCGTTGCCCTTGGCCTTGGCCCCGGCCTTGGCCTTGGCCCGGGTCTTGCGCGGCGCTGCGTACAGCTCGGCCAGAACAGCCGTCAGCTGCGCCTCGGTGGGCGCGGCGATGTCGCGTCCGTCCATGCTCGTCAGGGTGAGCCAGGCTTGGTTCATGGTCGCGTCCTCCCGTCGGCACGCAGCCACCGGCGCGGATGCGCTGGCTGGACTGGTACATGGATGCACTATGTAAAGAGCATAATACCGAAAAAGCCCGCGTTGGGAAGCGCTATCTGAACGCTGTTGCAGGCAGCATGAAATGGAAACGCGCCGCCGGGCACGAAGGCCGGGCGGCGCGCTTGCCGCCGGCGATGAACCGACGGAGGCGTCAGGGGCTGCTTACTGCACCAGCACCGGCAAGCTGAGCGGATCGAAATCGGTCCAGTCGCCACCTTCGATGGTGCCCTTGGCGCGTTCGATATGGTGCGAACCGAGCCCGCGCAGCACCTCGATGGCGCGCGCTTCCTGGTCCGGCTGGTCGGCCGCCACGGCGATCAGCATGCCGGACTGGCGCGGTTCGTAGCGGTTGGCATTGCTACCCTCTTCCTTCTCGCCGGCATCCTTCATTTTGGATAGGCTGAACAGCGAGCCGACGTGCGCGCCGACCAGGCCGCCCACGATCGGGCCGGCCGGACCGGTGACCAGCGCGGTCGCCGCGCCCACGGCCACGCCGACGGCGCCACCGGTGGCCGCGCCTTGCAGCACGCCTTCCGGGGTTTCCTTGGCGCCCGGAGACTGCATGCTGTCGCCGCCGATCGGGGTCTGGTCATGCTGGCCCGGCTGGTTCAGGAAAAAGGCGGAGATACGATCTTCGGAAAATCCGGCGCGCACCAGCTCGCGGCGCGCGTGATCGATCTCGTCCTGAAGTTGAAAATGACCTGCAACGATGGTAGACATGCTGTATTCCTCCTGCATTAATGATGCTGCCAGCATGCGCCCATACGCCTGTTTGCTCTGTACGCAAACGCACCTAAGGTCAGGGCGCAACAAAAAGAAATCTTTCCCTCCCGTTCGGTAAATATTTCTCCGTATAATATAAATCGAAGGTAAGACGGCTTGTTTCGTCTGCCCGGCAAGGCCCAGCACGCTCGCAATCTTTATTGAAAGACGCTGATGGAATTGGACACCGCCCATCCCTTACGATCGAGTCCCGCCGCCGCCGCGGTGCTGTCCGCGTGTACCAACGGCGTGCTGCTGGTCGATGCCAGCGTCGCCGCCTTTCCCATCCTCGATGTCAACCCCGCCTTTTGCCAGCTCAGCGGCCGCACGCCGGAGCAACTGATCGGCACCAGCGCCAGCCTGCTTGGCGGTGCCGAAGGCGCCGGGCCCGGCGGGCCGTTCGGCGCGGCGCTGGCAGACGTGGCGGGCGGCGGCGCCAGCGCCTCGCTGCTGCTGCGCGTGGGCGGCGCCGGCGGCAGCGCCCCCTGGTGCCGGTGGACCATCAGCGCGGTGCCGGGCGACGGCGAAGGCGGCGCGCCGCGCCAGCTGGTCTGCATTGCCGAGAACGTCAGCGAGCTGCACGAACAGCAAGCCCTGCTGGCGCACCTGTCCACCCACGACGCCCTCACCGGCCTGGCCAACCGCAGCCTCTTCAACGAGCGCCTGCAAGCGGCCATGGCGCGCGCCCGGCAGCGCGCGAACGGCGTGGCGGTGCTGTGCCTGGCGCTGGACGGCTTTAACCTGATCAACGAAAGCCTCGGCTACGTGGCCGGCGACCAGTTGCTGATCAGCGTGGCCATGCGCATCCAGGGCTGCATGCGCCCGCAGGACACCTTGTCTCGCCACGGCGGCAACGAATTCGTGCTGGTGCTCGACGAGATCGACAGTACCGCGCAGGTGCAGGCCGTGTGCGAGCACATCGTGCGCGTGATCGGCGCGCCCTTCCCCGTCATCGGCCAGAGCCTGCACGCCGGCTGCAGCATCGGCATTGCGCGCTTTCCGCAGGATGCCGACGATGGCGTGACCCTGCTGCGCTACGCCGACATGGCACTGTCGCATGCGCTCGGCCTGGGCGGCAACCAGCTGCAGTTTTTCACCGCCGAGATGAACCAGCGCACCGCCGAGCGGGCCCAGATGGAAGCGGCGCTGCGCATCGCCCTCATCGAAGGCCAGCTGCAGCTGCAATACCAGCCGGTGGCCGACCTGCAGCAGGGCGCCATCTGCGCGCTGGAGGCGCTGGTGCGCTGGCAGCACCCGGTGATGGGCCTCATTCCCGCCGGGCGCTTCATCCCGCTGGCCGAAGCGGCCGGCCTGACCATCGCGCTCGGCTACTGGAGCCTGCGCCGCGCGGTCGAGGACATGGTGGCCTGGCGCACGGCCGGCCTGCCGCTGGTGCGGGTGGCGATCAATATTTCGCCCAAGCAGTTCCGCGACGCCGCCCTGCCCCAGGTGGTGGCCGACGCGCTGGCGTCCTCAAGCATCGCGCCGCGCCAGCTGTCGCTCGAAATCACCGAGGCGGCCCTGATGCAAGACCTGCACACCAGCGACGCCACCCTGGCCCAGCTGAAAGCGCTGGGAATCGGCCTGACCCTGGACGACTTCGGCACCGGCTACTCCTCGCTCAACCACCTCAAGCGCTTCCCGCTCGACCTGGTCAAGATCGACTGCGGCCTGACCGGCAATATCGTCACCGGCGCCGACGACGCCGCCCTGGTCAAGACCATCATCTCGATGGCGCACCACCTGGGCATCGAAGTGGCGGCCGAGGGCGTGGAAACCGAAGCCCAGTGCGATTTCTTGCGGCGCAATATGTGCGACCAGATCCAGGGCTATTTTCTGGCCAAGCCGTGCGACCGCGAGGAAGTGGCCGGCATGCTGGCCGCGCGCCATGCGATCCCGCCGCATCTGCTGCGCATCCAGAAGCAGCCGCGCACCCTGCTGCTGGTGGACGACGAGCAAAACATCGTTTCGGCCCTGAAGCGCCTGCTGCGGCGCGACGGTTACCAGATCCTGTCGGCCAACAGCGGCCAGGAAGGGCTCGACGTGCTGGCCGCCAACGCGGTCGACGTGATCGTCTCTGACCAGCGCATGCCGGGCATGATCGGCGCCGACTTCCTGCGCGCGGCCAAGGGCCTGTATCCGGACACGATCCGCATCATGCTGTCGGGCTACACCGAACTGCAATCGGTGACCGACGCCGTCAACGAGGGCGCGATCTTCAAGTTCCTCACCAAGCCCTGGGACGACGAGCAGCTGCGCGGCCACATTGCCGAAGCGTTCCGGCTCAAGGAAATCGCCGACGACAACGAACGCCTGAACCTGGAGCTGCGCACCGCCAACCACGAACTGGCGGCGGCCAACCGGCGCATGGAAGACGTGCTGCGCCAGAAGCAGCAGCAGATCACGCGCGACGAGATCAGCCTGAACGTGGCGCGCGAACTGCTGCAGTTCGTGCCGCTGGCGGTGATCGGGCTCGACGACGATGGCATGGTGGCGTTCGTCAACGACGCAGCCGAGCGCATGTTCCGCCAGAATGGTGCCATACTCGGCAATGAGGCCGAGATCGTCCTGCCCGAACTGTTTCCCGACGGCCTGGCCCCCAGCGGCAGCCACCAGGTCCACATCAACGAACGCTGCTACCAGGTGGTGGCGCATCCCATGGGCGCGAATTCGCAGTCGCGCGGCAGCCTGATCACCATTAGCGTGTGCGAGGAAACCGAATGACGCCTGCCGAAGACACCATCGACATCGATGACGCCAGCGAAGGCATGGTGCTGGCCCAGGACTTGCGCGACGCCGGCGGCGGCGTGCTGCTGCCGGCCGGCGCCACCCTCAGTGCCTCGTCGCTGGCCTCGCTGCGGCGGCGCGGCATCGAACAGGTGCAGGTGGTGGCGGCCGCGCCGCCGGTCGACGAGGCGGCCGTGCGCGCCGAACGCGAACGCCAGTGCGCGCGCCTGGAACACCTGTTCCGGCGCTGCCTTGCCGGCACGCCCGCCAACGCCAGCGCGGTGCTCTACGAGCGCCTGCTGGCCCACCGCAGGAGTAGCTGATGCCTACCTCGCTCGACGACCTCGTCAAACGCATCCGCGACCTGCCTTCGCTGTCGGCGGTGGTGGTGGAACTGCTCTCGACCATGGACCAGGAAGACATCGATGTGCACGTCCTGGGCGGCAAGATCGCGCTCGACCAGTCGCTCACGGCCAAGACGCTGCGTCTGGCCAACTCCTCGTTCTACGGCATGTCATCGAAGGTGACCACCATCCACCAGGCCATTTCGGTGCTCGGCTTTCACAGCATCCGCACCCTGGTGACGGCCTGCGCGGTGACCGGCAGCTTTCCTGCCAGCGCCAGCGCCAACGGCGGCGTCAATTTCCAGGCCTTCTGGCGCCATTCGGTGGCCACGGCGGTGTGCGCCAAGCTGCTGGCGGTGCACCTGAAACTCAATCCCGACACGGCGTTCACGGCCGGCCTGCTGCACGATATCGGCACCCTGGTGCTGGCCACGCGCTTTCCCACCGAGTACGCGGCCATGCTGGCTTACCGCAAGGAGCACGATTGCTACATCATCGAGGCCGAGCGCAGCGTGATCGGGATCGACCATGCGATGGCCGGCAGCGCCCTGGCCGCCTACTGGAAGTTCCCGGCCGCCATGCAGGAAGCGGTGGCCAGCCATCACCATCTCGACGCCGCCGGCACCCCGACCCTGCCGCTGCTGATCCACGCCGCCAACGTGTTCGCGCATGCGCTCGACCTGTCCGGCGAGGAAGACGACCTGGTGCCGCCGATGTCGCAGGCGCTGTGGGTAAGCCTGGCGCTGAGCGAGGCCGACTGCGCCAAACTGTTCCGCGATTCCGAGTCGACCTTTGTCGATATGTGCCAGATTCTCGTCACCTAGCCCGACGCGTGCCATGGAGGCCATCAACATGCTCAACCGCGAACACCCGCTCCAGACCAGCCAGCCAACCGATGAAGGGGGCGGCGGCATTGTCCTGTCCGAACTGCTCGACGGCCACCCGGTGGCCACCTTCGTGATCGACCACGAACACACCATCACGCACTGGAACAAGGCCTGCGAACACTTGCTCGGCTGGAGCACCGAAGCGATGATCGGCACGCGCAACCATGGCGTGGCGTTTTATGCGCACGAGCGGCAGATGCTGTCGGACATGATCGTCTCGGGCGACGGCGCCGGCCTGGCCGCGCACCGCCAGTCGGCCCTGATTCCCGGCGCCTACGAGACCGAAGGCTTTTTCGAAAACCTGGGCGTGGGCGGCCACTGGCTGCACTTCACCGCAGCGCCCCTGCGCGACGCCTCCGGCCAGGTGGTCGGCGCGATCGAAACCATGCGCGACGTCACCGAGCGGCGGGTGGCCGAAAACGCCCTGCGGCGCGCCCACGACAACCTCGAACACCTGATCGAGAAGCGCACCGCCCAGCTGGCCGAGGCCAACGAACGGCTGGAGGACGACCTGCGCCAGCGCCAGATCGCCGATGCCGAACTGCGCGCCAAGCACCTCGCCCTGACCGAACTGAACGCCAAGCTGTCGATGGCCCAGGAACAGCTGGTGCAGTCCGAAAAGCTGGCCTCGATCGGACAGCTGGCGGCCGGCGTGGCGCACGAGATCAACAACCCGATCGGCTACATCTTTTCCAATTTCGGCACCCTGCAAAGCTACCTCGACCAGCTGTTCGACATGCTGCATGTGTACCAGGAGTCGGAAACCGAAGCGAGCCCGGAAACGGCGGCCCGGCTGGCGGCCATGCGCAAGACGCTCGACCTCGATTTCCTGCGCGAAGATATTCCCGTCTTGATGAGCGAGTCGAAGGAAGGCATCGTGCGCGTGCGCCACATCGTGCAGGATCTCAAGGATTTCTCGCGGGTGGACGCCACCCAGGAATGGGTGTGGGCCAACGTCCACGGCGGCATCGATTCGACCCTGAACATCGTCTCCAACGAGGTCAAGTACAAGGCCGACGTGGTCAAGCAGTACGGCGCCATTCCCGACATCGAATGCCTGCCCTCGCAAGTGAACCAGGTGATCATGAACCTGGTGGTCAACGCGGCCCATGCGATGAGCGAGCGGCGCGGCACGATCACGGTGCGCACCGGCACCAGCCAGGGCCTTGACGCCGGGACCGAGGGCGAACAGGTAT
Source organism: Massilia scottii (assembly GCF_030846495.1). Lineage (NCBI taxonomy): Bacteria > Pseudomonadati > Pseudomonadota > Betaproteobacteria > Burkholderiales > Oxalobacteraceae > Massilia > Massilia scottii. The sequence continues at coordinate 300,121 of NZ_JAVCWM010000005.1, forward strand.
GGATCGAGGTTGCCGACAACGGCGGCGGGATCGCGCGCGAAAACCTGTCGCGCATCTTCGATCCCTTCTTCACCACCAAGCCGGTGGGCAAGGGAACCGGCCTGGGCCTGTCCCTGGCCTACGGCATCATTCAAAAACACCGTGGCAGCATCGACGTCGACAGCGAGGTGGGACGTGGCACCACGTTCCGCATCGTCCTGCCGGTGCGCCAGACCAGCGCAGCAAGCGAGGAGCCCAGCCCATGACAGACAGCCTGACCGACGATCTTGCCCCACCCCCGGCCACCGTGCTGTGCGTCGACGACGAACCGAACATCCTGTCGGCGCTGCGCCGCCTGTTCCGCCCGGAGGGCTACCGGGTGCTGGTGGCCGAAAGCGGCGCGGCCGGCCTGGCCATCCTGGAGCAGGAAAAAGTGGACCTGGTCATTTCCGACATGCGCATGCCGGAAATGGACGGCGCCAAATTCCTCGAACACGTGCGCCAGCGCTGGCCCGACACCGTGCGCCTGCTGCTGACCGGCTACTCGGACGTATCCTCGATCCTGGCGGCGATCAACCGCGGCGAGATCTACCGCTACATCACCAAGCCGTGGGACGACAACGATATCCTGCTGGTGGTGCGCCACGGGCTCGAACGCCATGCGCTGGAGCAGGAAAAAGCGCGCCTGGAAGCCTTGACCCTGCGCCAGAACGATGAACTCAAGACGCTCAACCAGAGCCTGGAAGCGAAGGTCGAGATCCGCACCGAAGAGCTGCGCAGTTCGCGCGACACCATCCTTGAGACCAACAAAAAACTCAAGGGCAATTTCATCACGACCATCAAGATCCTGTCCAGCATGATCGAGATGCGCGGCGGAAATCTGGCCGGGCATTCGCGCCGGGTCGCCGATCTGGCGCGGCGCATCGCCGTCAAGCTCGGGCTCGATGCGAACGCGACCCAGGAAGTATTCATTGCCGCGCTGCTGCACGACATCGGCAAGATCGGTTTTCCGGACGACTTGCTGGCGATGCCGGTCAACCTGCTCGCCGGCGACATGCTGGGCGTGTTCCGCAAGCACCCGCTGCGCGCCGAGCAACTGCTGATGCCGCTGGACGACTTGCGCGGGGTGGCGGCCTTGCTGCGCGCCCACATGGAGCGCTTCGACGGCGGCGGTTTTCCGGACGGCATAGCCGGCCCCCTGATTCCGCTCGGCGCGCGCATCCTGGCGCTGGCGTCGGACTACGACAACCTGCAGATCGGGGCGCTGCTGCAGCGGCGCGTGCTGGCGCCCGACGCCAAGCAGATCATCTACGACGCGGTGGGCAAGCGCTACGACCCGAAGGTGGTGGCCGCGTTCCGCGCGCTGATGGATGGCGAACCGGTGGAAAAACTGCGCGACCTGGCCACGGTGGCCAAGTACCTGACGCCGGGCATGACGCTCTCGCGCGACCTGGTCACGCCGGACGGCGTCATGCTGCTCTCGGCCGACCATGTGCTCGACGAGCGCCTGATCCAGCAAGTCCAGGATTTTGAAAGCAAGAACGAGGTCCGCCTGAATATCTGGGTCTGGCCTGCACCACCGAAAGGGGACTGACATGCGACGCATTCTTTTAGTCGATGATGAAATCAATGTCCTGAACGCACTGGTACGGGCCATGCGCCAGCACCTGGACATTGAGGACCTGCATATTGAAACCTTTACCGATCCCTTCGATGCGCTGACCCGCTGCGCCGAATGCACCTTCGATCTGGTGATTTCGGACTTCCGGATGCCGCAGATGACGGGCGTGGAATTTTTGCATGCGATCAAGGAAGTGGCGCCGGACACGGTGCGCATGATTTTATCGGCCTCGACCGAGTTCGAGACGGTGACCAGTGCGATCAACGACGCCCAGGTGTTCCGCTTCATTCCCAAGCCATGGCAGGTGGGGGATTTACGGGAAAACATCCGCCTGGCGTTCGACTACCGCGACTCGCTGCGCAAGGAGCACCAGCTGGCCGACCGCCAGCGCGTGCAGGAGGGCACCTTGAGCAAGGAGGAACTCGCGCTGCGCAAGATGGAGGAAGAGGAACCGGGGCTGCTGAAGGTGAAGTGGGGGCCGAACGGGGAAATCATCATGTAGCTGCCAGCCCCGCCGGGCCTGGCACTGCCGGAGGCAAGAGAACTGCGACGCGGGAAACCGGGCCTATGCCGCCGCGCCAGCCGTCCCCGGTTCCGACCCCGGCGACACCGCCGCCGGCGGCAGCACCGGCAAGCGCACCGTAAACGTGGTCCCCTCCCCCGGCGTGGAGGCCACATCGATGCGTCCGCCGTGCTTGTTCACAATCCCGTACGATAGCGACAAGCCCAGACCGGTGCCGCTGCCCACCGGCTTGGTGGTAAAGAACGGCTCGAAAATCCGGTTCAGATGCTCTTGCGCGATCCCGCAGCCGGTGTCGCTCACCGCTACCCACACCCAGCCGTCTTCGGCGCCGGTGCGGATCGTGATCACGCCCTTGTCCTTGATCGCGTGGCCGGCATTGACCAGCAAATTCATGAACACCTGATTGAGCTGCGACGCCAGGCAGGTCACCTGCGGAAGCTGTCCGTACTGCTTGTCGACCGTGGCCTTGTACTTGATCTCGTTGGAGACGATGTTCAGCGTGCTGTCGAGCCCGTGATGGAGGTCGGCCACCTGCCATTCATTCTCGCCCACATGCGAGAAATCCTTGAGCGCCTGCACGATATCCTTGACCCGCTTGAGTCCATCCATCGACTCGCGCACCAGGTCGGTCGCATCGTCCTGCAAGAATTCCAGGTCGGCGCTCTTGCCGATCTGGGCGATGGCCTTGGCCAGCGCCGGCGGCGGGCTGTGCGCGGCAATCGCGGCATCGTACTCGCGCACCACGCCGAACAGGGTCGCCACATACTTTTGCAAGGTACCCATGTTGGAATTGACGAAGCCGACCGGATTGTTGATCTCGTGCGCGATGCCGGCGGCCAGCTGGCCGATGGACGCCATCTTTTCCGACTGCAGCAACTGGTTCTGCGCTTCCTGCAAGCGCCCGATCAGCAACTGCTGTTCCTGGCCCTTGCTGTAGAGCGCCTCTTCCATGGTCTTGCGGATCGTGATGTCGGTGAGCGCGCCGATCACTTCGAGCGGCGCGCCCTGCTCGTCGCGGATCAGGCGCAGGGTGTCGTGCATCCACAGGTAGCCGCCGTCGGCGGCGCGGAAGCGGTACTCGTAGGCGCGCTGGCCTTCCACGAATACCAGCGCCAGACTGGAAAAAATCGCCGGCGCGTCGTCCGGATGAATATGGTCGAACCAGAAATTGGGATCGGCCACCATGTCTTCGGGCCGGTAGCCGAGCACATTGTAGGCATTGTTGCTCACGAATGTCATCTTGAAGTCGCCGCTGGGCACGGTGCAGTAGATGATGGCCGGGGTATTGTCGATCAGGTATTGCAGCCGCACCAGGGGCGAGGCGGCGTCCGCGGCCGGCGCGCGCGCCGCGGGCGGCGTATCGGACGTAAAGGATTCAAATTCCTCGAACTGCATCGCCATGATCGATCCCGTGGGAAAGTGCTTCAGGCAATTATGAACGAGTATTCAGGACAGCGCCACTCTCATTGCCATTGCCCGTACACGGTGCCGTAAGATGGCGGCGGCTCCGCTGCGTGCCCGGCGTCCGGTTCCGGGGCGGGCGGGGCCAGCCAGGCGCGCGGGTCGACCCGGTAGTATTGCTGGAACTGGTCGAACAATTCTGCATGGCGTTCGGCCATCTGCCAGGGCTTCTCGAAAAAGGTTTCCGTGGCGACCGCAAAGAACTCGGCGGGACTGACCGCGCCGTAGTGATCGAGCACGCTTTGACGGTGAAACATGGCTTCGTGGCGCAGGTTGTTGAAATCGCGCGACAGTACCTCGGACCAGTTGCGGTAACTGCCCGGATGGCCGAGGAAGGGCGCGCCATTGTTGCTGCCCGATTCACTGTCGAGCTGGTGCGCGAATTCGTGCAGCACCACATTCTGGCCATCGGTCCAGTCGCCCGCGCCGCGCTGGACGTGGTCCCACGACAACACCACGCGGCCATCGCCCCACGATTCGCCGAGCAGCTCCTGGCGTACCGGGTTGACGATGCCGGCGTCGTCGGCGTGGTTGCGCGGCACCAGGAAGGCGCTCGGGTACACCAGGATGGTGTGCAGCTTGCGGTACACGCGGGTGTAGCGGTTAAGCAGCAGCAGGCAAGCCTGGCCGGCGATGGTGACGCGGATTTCGTCGTCCACTTCCAGCCCTTCGCAGCCGACGAATTTTTTCTGGAACAGGAATTGCTGCACCAGCCGCTGCAGCTGCGCCTGCAGCTCGGGCTGCATGCGCCGATAAATCGGGATATTCCGTTCGAGTATGTCCAGCCACGCCGGCGGAAAAGGCTGGGCCAGCGCGCGCTTGAGGCGCCAGCCGGGATAGCTCATGCCGAGCGCGATTGCCACCATGATGGCGGTGGTCCAGAGCAGCGCTTCCATCTTGTTCCTTGTCGGGGGGGTACGAAAACGAGGCCCGGCGCAGCCATGGCGCTGCGCGGGACCGGGCGGCGCGGCCGGGGGCTTAGGCCGGCTTGGCGGCGCCGAACCAGGCGTCGACCGCGTCGGCATTGCCGATCAGCTTGCCGCCGATGAAGACTTGCGGCCAGGTCGACTGGCCCGACACCGCGCGCAGCACGCTGGAATTGATCTTCTGGTCCTGCACGATCTCGGTAAACTTGAGGCCGTGCGCCTTGAGCGTGGCCTTGGCGCGCGCGCAATGCGGGCAGCCGGGCTTGGAAAACACCACCACCGGTTCCGGGATCTGCACGTTCGGGTTAATGAAACGCAGCATGGTTTCGGCGTCCGACACTTCGAACGGGTCGCCTTCCTTGTCCGGCTCGATGAACACCTTCTGGATAACGCCATCCTTGACCAGCATGGAATAACGCCACGAGCGCATGCCGAAACCCAGGTTGCGCTTGTCGACCAGCATGCCCATGCCCTGGCTGAAGTCGCCATTGCCGTCCGGGATCACGGTGATGTTTTCCGCATCCTGCCCGACTTTCCACTCGTTCATCACGAAGGCATCGTTGACCGAGATGCAAATGATCTCGTCGACCCCGTTTTGCCTGAACACGGGCGCCAGTTCGTTATAGCGCGGCAAATGGGTGGAGGAGCAGGTCGGCGTGTAAGCCCCGGGCAGCGAAAACACGACCACCGTCCTGCCCTTGAACAGCTCGTCGGTGGTGAGATCTTTCCACTGGTCGTTGGGCCTGGCCTTGAACGTCACATTCGGCACGATCTTGCCTTCCAGCGATTCTGGCGTCGGTAACATGGGTGTTCCTTTTGGTGAGTGATCGGGACGGCAAAGCATCCCCGCACCGCCACAAGTGGGGCTGGTTCAGGGGTTTTCAATTGGCGGGGATGACAGAAAAACAGCAGACGCGCCTGTGCCCGCACTGCCGCGAAGGGCAAGCGCCAAGGAGGACACGCGAAGGTGACACGACGGTCACGCGAGTGTCAGGTTAAAAACGGGGGGCCGGACTGCGCCGGCCCTGCCTGGACGATACGAGAGGTGAACGGACCCTGCCCTGCAACCGAACCGGGAGGTGGCGGCAGGCGCGGTGCCACCAGGCGCCGCGGGGACCGCTCAGCGCAGCATCAAGCCTGTTCCTTGGCCGACGGTGCTGCGCCGAACAGGGCGGCGACGAGCGGGTCGCGCGCCACCGGGCTGCGATTGACGCGGATGGCATAGTGGGTGTCGTCGGCCAGGATGTGGAAGTGACGGCCCGTGCCTGCCATGCTTTGCTCGCGCAGGCCCGGACGCTCCTTGCGCGGTGCGGCGCCTTCGCGTTTCGGCTGCACGATCGCGGCCAGGAACGCCTTGACCCGTTCCGGATCGGGCGAGATCTGGTACACCGCCTTGCCCAGGTAGGTGGCGGTGCCTTCAATATAGCGCGCCAGTTCGATCACGCCCGCTTCGCGCAGGTCGCGGATGTATTTACGCGCGCCGGAAGGCGAAAACTTCAGGAACCAGGCGATTTCATCGGCCAGCATTTCGTGAGTCGACAATTCGCCGATCAGTTTCTGCATATTTTCGATGCGGCGCTGGGTGGCCGAGGTCGAACGCACGCGTTCGATCGGGGCCATCGAGATCGGGGCGCGCTCGGCTGGCTGGGGCGCGACGCGCTCGATCAGGGTAGAGTTGGCGGAAGTGTGCAATGTGGTCATGTCGCCTTGGGCCGCATTGTGGTGCTGTGTCGTTGCATGCATGTTGAGTACTCCAAGAGAAGAGATAGTCATGTCGTCCGGACCCGGTACATGTCGTTTGACAGCCTGACAATAATTCGGTTCCGCACATCTGAGTACAAGATTGCCTGCGTGGACGTCGATGGTCTGTGCGCCATCGAACATTTCGCACAATTTACTTCCTATGATCATCTTTTCATCGTTGCAATTGTGATGACGGGCCCGGCTGTGTGCGTTGGCGTACAGATTCCATCAATACAACACCGTATTCTGGCCCCGTTCGCACAACATTGTGTGTGCAATGACTTCATTGACGTTCAGTCTGCCTGCCGCCCGGCACCAGACACTTATAAAAGGAAACCACCATGAAAACGACACTTCTGGCAGCACTGTTGGCAATCGCCGGTCTGACCGCATGCGAAAAAACCACTGTTAACCCACCTGCAACCGTTGTTACCCCAACCGTTGAAGTTCCGGTTGCCGTACCTGGTCCTGCCGGCGCGCCTGGCGCTCCGGGCGCACCTGGCGCTGACGGTACCTCGGGCGCCGCCGGTGCTCCAGGCACCCCGGGCGCACCGGGCATGGACGGTTCCAAGGGCGACACCGGCAAGACCGGCGGCGACACCGTGATCGTCGTTCCGGAAAAAACGAACTAATAGCCCCGGCTATTTTTCGCGCGACAACATCGCGCCGGACCAGGTTTGCGCCTGGTCCGGCGCGATTTTTGTTGGCACTCGCACAAATCGTTGTATTAAAAAGACAAGTCCAGCATCACGGTGCGCTATCGAACGGTTGCATTGAACTCCGCCGCTTAATCTCAAGTCGAACGTCACACTGCCTCGCATCAGTGCTGACAGATCTACTGACCCATCGAATAGGAGTTCCCTGTGAACAAAATGAAAAAGACGGCCCTTGCGGCGGCGCTGTTGTGCAGCGCCGGACTGGCCATTGCGCAAGACATCAACCCCTCGTGGTACATCCAGCCCAGCGTCAACGCGTTCAAGCCCGACAAGGATTTCGGCGTGAGCGACCGCGATTACGGCGGCGGGCTCAAATTCGGCAAACCGCTCTCCGAGATGTGGGATGTGCAGATCGGCGCGACCCACGCGCGCACCGAAGAAGGCCGCTACAACTATCGCCAGAGCCTGCTGGGCGCCGACGCGCTGCTGATGCTGTCGCGCCAGAACTTCCGGCCCTTCCTGCTGATCGGCGTCGGCGCCCAGCGCGACCGGGTCGACAATCCGCTGCGCCGGGCCAGCCAAACGTCGCCCTACGCGACCGCCGGCATCGGCTTCCAGCTGGGCATGACGGACCAGTGGTCGATGCAGGCCGACCTGCGCACCGTGCGCGGGCGCCTGCGCGACGACGATGCGTTCGGCTTCGGGCGCAGCAACAACAAATACCTGACGATCGGCTTGAACTACGCCTTCAGCAAGCCGACCCCGCCGGCTCCGCCGCCAGCGCCGACGCCGCCGCCGGCCGTCACGCCGCCGCCGGAGCCGGTCGCGCCACCGCCGCCGCCGCCGGCCCGTTTCGAGAGAATCACGCTGAGCGCCACCGAGCTGTTCGCCTTCGACAGCGCCACGCTCAACCTGACGCAGACGCGCCTGGACGACATCGCCGCCGCGCTGCTGGCCGATCCGAGCATCACCGACGTCGACATTACCGGCTACGCCGACCGGCTCGGTTCGGAGCAATACAACCTCAAGCTGTCCGAGCGGCGCGCCCACGCGGTGCGCGACTACCTGGTCGCCAAGGGCATCGACGGTGCGCGCCTGAAAGCCTACGGCAAGGGCGAAGCCAACCCGGTCGTTACCTGTACCGACAAGCGGCGCGCCGACCTGATCAAGTGCCTGGAGCCGAACCGCCGCGTCGAGGTCGAACAGATCACCATCGAACGACGCGTTCAATAAGCAAGGGCCGCGGCCTGTTTTGCGGGGGGCGCGCGCCCCTCGCGCAAATTTTAGGAAGACATATGATCGAAATCAAAGAATGGGTGCCGTACTCCAAGCAACTTGCGCGCGTGATGCGTTGCGCGGTCACCGAATGGTTTGCCCACCGCGCCGCCAGCAAGGGCGCGGCACTGGCGTTCTACACCCTGTTTTCGATGGCGCCGATCCTGGTGCTGGTGATTGCCATTGCCGGTTTTTTCTACGGGGCCGAAGCGGCCCAGGGGCAACTGCTCAACGAGCTCAGGGGACTGGTCGGCAAGCAGGGCGCGGAAGCGATCCAGCTGGTCCTGGCCGGCGCGCAGAACAAGGAAAGCGGCATCTGGGCCACCATCATCGCCACCGGCCTGCTGCTGTTCGGCGCGACCACCGTGTTTTCCGAGCTCAAGGATAGCCTGGACGAAATCTGGGCGGTGCCGGCCTCGACCGACGCCACCTGGTGGGCCATCCTGCGCACGCGCCTGCTGTCGTTCGGGCTGATTCTGGTGCTGGGCTTTTTGCTGATGGTGTCGCTGGTGGTCAGCGCCGCGCTGGCCGTGCTGGAAAAGTACATGAACGGCTTGTGGAAAGATGCGGCGGTGCTGCTGTCGTGGGTATCGTGGGGGATCAGCTTCATGGTGATCGCCACCCTGTTCGGCGTGATCTACAAAATGCTTCCGCGCATCAAGCTGTCATGGCGCGACGTGAGCATCGGCGCGCTGGGGACGGCGGCCTTGTTCACCTTGGGGAAATTTGCAATAGGGCTTTATATTGGCAACAGCGGCGTGGCCAACAGTTTCGGCGCGGCCGGGTCGATGATCGCCCTGCTGCTGTGGGTGTACTACTCGGCGCAGATTTTCTTTTTGGGTGCGGAGTTCGCACGCCAGTATGCGCTGCAACTGGGCAGTCTGAAGCACAAGCCGGATGAGGTGACCGGGGGCGGACAGACGGCGGCGGCGAAGGTGACGCGGATTCGCTGAACAATTCCAAATCCATCGGCGTCGAGAATGATGCCGGTGCAAGCGCCGCCTTTGCGCCAAACGTAACACCCCGGGCTTTCACCGCGATGGTTGATTTTGCCGGGCGCGGAAGATATTACATGCAATCCATTCTGCCTGCGCGTCTAAATTGCCGGCCAGCCAGCATCAGATTAGCGAAGCCGAACAGTGTGAACAATTGCGCGGTATTTTTCTCCAAGCCGCGGTAACGTGCTTTCCGATGCCGAAAGAGGTTCTTCACGACATGAAACGGATGCTCAACCTTTGCCCGGACGCTCGCCTTCAGGTGCTCCAATTTTTCCGTCATGCGGCCGAGTTTGTTCTTCGGCAGCGCCTTGCGTTTGGTACGCTTCATCGCGACGTGCCAGGTCACGTCCTTTCCAGGATTCTCTTCTCGCTTTTCGACTCCCTGGTAGCCGGCATCGCCCATTGCTGCCACTTCATCACCATGCAACAGCGCGTGTGCTTGCGTCACGTCGGACACGTTGCCAGCCGTACCGATAACGGTATGCACAAGGCCCGACGCCGCGTCCACGCCGATATGGGCTTTCAAGCCGAAATGCCAGTCGTTTCCTTTCTTCGACTGGTGCATCATTGGCGGGCGGCCAGCGCCTTCAACCTTCGGATAGAACGGCTCAATCAGCTTATGCAACTGCGACCACGGCGTGACACTGTCGATCTTTGCAAGGAAGACGTCACGCCGTGTCAGCTTCTTCTTGGCGGCGTACTCGAGGTCGGAAAAACTCTTTTGCATGGTGGTCGGCTGGTCAGGGGTGGACGTGCCATTATTGTCTCAGATCACAGGCCAGACCGAAACGGGATCGGGCGAATTAATCAGTGCTTCCCTGGCACTCATGTAACATGATCCACCTCGTCGCCATTCGTCGCTGCTCCATCCATGAATCGAGGACGACAGCATACGCTATTGCCGCGCCAAGCTCTACGTGAACTCAGGCAAAGCGACGATCGATCACGCGCTTGAGCTTTCCCGAGCGGGGATTGATTTCCAGCGCCGTCGCATCCACCCATTCTATGTCGATGGGCAGGATCTTGCCTTGCGCCAGCAATTGACCATACATGGGGCGATGCTCGTAGATCGCAGCGATGATCTGCGCGCTGAGCGCCGGATCGGCATTGCGATTGCCGATCCGCAGTATCAACCCATCCTTTCCGTCACGATGGATGGTCAGCAATTGAAAATCGCAGGCGCCCTGGCAAGCCGGAAACGACGCCAGTACCGACCTTACATCTTCCGGATACAGCGTGACCGGGCCGACCCTGGCCGATTCATCGGAACGCCCCCGTAACAGAAACTTGCGATGCGCCGTACCATGGGCATCGACCCACCTGGCCCTGTCGCCGACCGGATAGCGCAGGATCGGCATCAAATGGCGCCGCAGGGCCGTGACCACGGCCAGCCCTTCGATGCCCGGCGCGACGATGGGCGAGCCCGTTTCTTCATCGATAATTTCGAACAGCGCATCATCATCGTAGCAGCGAAATTCATTGGGGCCGCATGAAAGATCGGCGAATCCCAGCAATCCGGCATCCGTGCTCGCATAACCGATGGAGCGGATCTCGACGCCCGGAAAGCATGCTTCCAACCTGGCGCGCTGATCGGGATACATGGCTTCGCCGGCAAACAGGATCAATCTGACCGTCGACGCGGCTGGATCGCACCCCACCTTGTCAATGTGATCTACCAGACTCATCATTGTGGTCGGCACGCCGGCCAAGACCGTGGCCTTGAATTCCGTGATAAAGCGATAGACATGGTCGGGTGTCGTAGCGCCCGCAATCGGGAGTTGCATGACCCGCTTGGGGCACTCTTCGAGCGCCTTGTGGGTAAACAGGAACGATCCATACAACTCGCCGACATAAAACAGATTGGCGACCCGGTCGCCATCCTGCAGACCTCCCAGCGCCAGTCCGCGGGAAAAGGCTGTGACAAACACATTCCAGTCAGTCCGGCTGAACACCGAGAACTTGGGGTTGCCGGTGGTTCCGCCACTCTTCAAGACGATGCCATCGTGTATCGCCCCCGTCAGCAATTGCCCACCCTCCAGACGGTTGGCTTCCCAAAACGCTTGCTGGCTCAACACGGGCAACTGTTCGATCGCGTGTATCGTTTCCGGCAATGCGCGGTAAAGATCGCCATAAAATGGCGAATTTTTCCGGGCAAACGCGATCAGTGAGGGAAGTATTTCCCGGCTAATTTCCATGCTCATCAACGCGCTCTCCGGTCCAGCACACGAATCAATTTTCCGCTTCCCGCAGTCCTGTGGAATTCATCGATTCCCACCGCTTGCACTTCAAACAGCAGCGTTTCATCGGTCAGCACGGCTTCCTGCAAATCCAGGTAGTTTTCCAGGAAAATCTCTCGGCAACGCAGCGCTGGCAAGCGCTCCGAATCGGAAATCACCAAGATGACCTTGTCCTTGATCTCGGCTTGCGCCAGGATCAGCTGCGCTTCGCCCGCATAGGCGAAGTGCGTCGCCAGGATACGGATGAATTCCTGATAATTGAGGAAAGTGGAACCAATCCGACAAATATCCCCCGTCCGTCCCAGCAGTCGAAAGCGCGGCGCGGCCCTGCCGCAGGCGCAAATGCCATCCGGATCGGCGATCCAGTGGCCGACATCGCCGATTTCGTAGCGCAATGGCTTATTGACCGACAACATGCGCGGCGTGAAAACCAATCGGCCGACTTCCTCGCCTTGCACCGCTCGATCTTCATCCATTTTCAATATTTCGAGGTATTGCAGCTGTTGCTGAAGATGGTGGACGGCGCCATCGCTATGTTCGCACTGGAACCCGATCGGACCGATATCGACGCTGCCATAGGCGGCCGAGCGTATCACATCGACCTGGAAGGACTCGTGCAGATAATTTCGCTGGGCGGGACTGAAATGTTCTCCGCCATAATAGATCTTCTTGACTCCCCGATAGGCGGAGAGAATGTCAGCTTCCTTTTCAAACAGTTGCAGAATATACGATGGCATGCCGAGCAAGACATTCACCTTGTTCTTGACGATTTCCTGGGCGACCATGCGGGTATCGCCATGGGCCGCCATGGGGAACTGGATGGCGCCCAGCTGTTCGAGTGCCGAAAAAAAGCTGATGAAGCCACCGTAGAGTCCCCCGCCAAAGAACAGATTCATCGCCCGGTCGCCGAGCGGATCAAAGCCCGCCGCGTACAAACCCTCGGCACCGAGCCGGATATGCTCATGGTATTGCTGGTAGCTGAACGTCGACAGTTTTGGTTCGCCCGTGCTACCGCCCGACTTGAAGAAAAGATGGGCTTGGGCAGGATCGGCCGGCACCGACTGGAACTGCTCCTTGGCGGTAATGGCCGGAACGGGGTCCCACTGCAGCGGAGGGAATTTTCTCAACTCATCGAAATTGGAAATCCCCTGCGCTTCATGGGCCAACTGCAAGCTCACTCTGCGGCAATAGCGTTGCAACGCATACACACCGTCATGCGGCTCGCCGGGGTATCCTCCCGTCATTTCGCCAATACGCCGGATACGGATCGCACCCGCACGCAAAAAAGAGCGCGACAGCGGATCAATTTCCGAGAGTTTGCAACAGATCGCCACTGTTTGCAGATAGTTGCGCATGGGCCGCAAGACCCGGATGATGTCGGTGCGCGGCAAGGGCTTGACCCAGATGCTGCGGTACAGCGGCGATGCCGCCAGCGCCGCATGGTCGTCGATGTAAATGCGCCACCCGCCATCTGGTGCTTCGATGAGGCGAGCATTGCCGAGGCACGATTCGAGCCTGTGACACTCGCTGACCAAAGCAATTTCGCCGGCACTGGCGGTATCGGGCAACTGGCGTGGCAGTTCGTGCGCCACCAGCGTCAAGGCATCGGCAAGCCGCTCGCCAAACCGCTGCAATTCATTCCAGTCCGACGTGTCGAGATAGACACATTGCGGACTGGAACAGGCTTGCTGTTCCATCAGGCAGCATTCCATGGCGAGTTGTTTCAGCGTATGGGGATCCTGGGCAGCTTCCATGGAAAGAAATGCCAACGATATCTTGTGTCCCCACTCGACGATGCGCACGCTGGCAGGGGCCATGGCGCGTATCGATTGAATCGACTCCTCACCGCCCCAGGCGGCAATGCCATCGGCCCCGGCAAATACCGGCTCCAACAGATCTTTTCGCTTCGACGACATTTTCGCCACGATGATGAATTTCTCAAGCTGGGCGCTCGGATCGCACTTGCCCAAGGCATGTAACAAGATCTGGGGGAAGGAACTCTCTTGCGGACTCGTCTTGAGAAAGTTAAAATTTCCAGAAAGCAATCCTTCGAGCACGCTCATCGGCCCGACCGTGAAGGCATTTTGCGGTGAAATGTGGACCAGGAAACCCAACGGCGCCCAGGCTTCGAAGATCGCATCGTCGAATTGGGTGCGGCAAGCGAGCAAGGGATTGCTGGAACCGAGTTCACGGATGAGCTTCTTTTCCAGATTCGCACGGCGCAAGACATCGGCTATTTCAAGCAAGGCCAGACCGATTTCGTCCGACGTGAATTGATCGGTGCCAGACAAGCAGTTCTTCAATTCGGTAAAAATAGCCGATTTTTCCCTGATATTTTTCCCGAGTAAATCCCCGGCCGCCAGCACCGTCTCGATATCGAGTTCGCACGCCATTTGCCGGGCCACCCACGATTGCATATCGCCGATCCTGCTGGCCAGTTCTTGATCGCCGATCCACTCGCCTTGCCAGAGGTGTTGCTTGTTCATATTTTCCATGATTACCGCCTCAACAGTTCAGCCGCCGCAATGGCGCAGCTTTTATTTTTACTTGTTCCAGCCCGTCCGTGAATGACGAAATACGGCCGCTCATTTCCGCAAGCACAGGATTCGCCGGGATACAGTGTCGCCATGTCGCCCATCAAGACACTCTGGGCAGGCACTGAGGTGATGTAGGGCGTGAGAAATTGCAGAAAGCCCGCTTCACCGAATTTCCGTGGTTTCAGGGTCCGCACATCACGGATGATCACCTGCGACCAGACGGGAACATGAAATTGGTGGTGTGCGCACTCCGCGTACGGGACGGCATGCTCGACCGAGCCGAAGCTGTCGCGGATACGCAGGTCGGGAATGCCAAGCTGCTCGTGAATGCGGGCGTACAGATCGTGTTTGGCGATCGCCTGGTCGGCATTGCCTTTCCATCCACCGCCGAGGAATACCAGCGAATCGGCGGAGAGTTTGAGCGGCGGCAAGCCCAGCTCGCGCATCCGCTTCAGTGTAAAAAACAGAAATGCCGGGAAACCGAAAATGCGTACTGGAAGACCTTCCGCGGCGTAGTGTTGCAGCTTTTCGATGCAACCAAAAACATCGAACTCGTGCGACGCGCCGCCCGTCGCCGTTGTTGGCGCGCCGGTCCTGCGCAAAGCATAAAATGCCGATGCAACGGGTGCATACTTGCACAGGAAATTGTCGGTGTGGGCCGTTCCCAGTTGCGAATCCGATGCGGTTTCATACGAATACAGCAGATAGTTGGTCTTGACATCCGGCGTGTTCCAGCCAAAGTGCTCGAAGACCGCGTCGATCATCTTTTGCCCGGCGCTCAATGACCAGGCATCAAACGAGACTTGCGACTTTTGACCGGTCGTTCCGGAAGAAGTCAGGTGCAGCTTGATGTCATCGCGCGCAACCGAAAGAAGTTCGTGCGACTTGAAAAACGTCGCCGGAACAAAGGGGATGCTCGCCAGGTCATCGATCGAGGTCAGCGTGGCGGCATCAAATTGTTTCATTTCCAGCAATTTCCGATAAAATGGCGATCGCTCCTGGTGCCAGTTGATATTTTCCTTCATGGCATCGACAAACATCGATTCCTGCGCGGCGGAGGAAGCGAAGGGATGGCGTTGTTCGCAAACGCCCTGGACCGCGTGCATAGTCTTGATATTCATATTTCCCTAAATTCCCGATAAAATGCGGTGGCCAGTGATATCGTCAACAACCCGAGCGCGAGACATATCGTCATTTTTGTCAAATCGATTTTTTCAATCAAGCTTCCCACCATCAACATCGATATCGGCAAGGCGCCAATACTGATCGTATTGACCCAGCTCATGACCACGGGGACATCGGCTGGCGCGGGCCGCGATTGAAACAGCGTCAATAGCGACACATTGACGACGGCCAGTGCCAGCCCCAAGCCAGCCAGTGCCAGGCAAGCCAATACGGGATTGTGGTTCAAGCCAAAGAAAAGGTAGAGCAGGGACACGGCGCTCAAGCCGGCGATCGCCCGCTTGCCCCTGTTGAGCGGAAATTCCGCGACCGAAAGCAACAAACTTCCCGCCACCATCCCCATGCCGATCGACACCTCGAAGGCGGCCAGCATGGCAAGATTGCCGGCGAATCGGGTCTGGACAAACAAGGGGAGCAAGGCCATCAAGGGTGTCAGCGCAAGATTCATCAGGAAAAATGCCGACAACATGAAGCGTATCAAGGGATCGGCAAACATCGACCGCCCGGGTATCGCTGGCGCCATGTCGGCATTCGCCGGCTCCGATTCGACCGTTTCCGGATCAGCAGGACCGAGCCGGATTCCCCCTTCCAGCCCTGCCGCCAGCAAATAGCTAAGCCCATTCAATACAAGCAGACCCGACAAACCAAGCCAAGGATAGAGCAAGGCGGAAATCGCTGGCCCAACTACCGTCCCCAGGGAAAAGCAGGAATCGACCATGGCGGTCAACTGTGGGACCAATTCCTTTTTTGGCATGAGCCCGGGCAGCGTAAAGACAGCGATATTGAACAGCGCGCCAAGCAAATTTGAAACAAACGTCAGGATAAATAGCGTGGTCAGCGAATGGTGCTTGAAATAGGCGAGCCACAACAGTCCGACCAGCAAGAAGATGATGCCCCTTAATACGTCGGTGTGTATCAGTGTCCTCAGGACGCCGATTCTTTGCACCAGCTTGCCCCCACTGCTGGCCAGCAACAGATGGGGAAGCGCGCCTATCGCCAGGAACCACGGTATCATTTGTATGGATTGCTCCTGCGAAATAACCCAGACCAGGCCGAGGGTCATCATCTTGTCGCAGATTTGTGAAATGAATTGCCCGGCGAAAAGCCGGGATGAATTCTGGTCCTTGAATACTGCCATTGAAAATTTCATGATAATCCTGTCACGCTGCGCACGCCGGTTCCGGCTCCAGCGAATTTTTTTTCCAGAGTTGCAGATACTGGTTCAAATATTCGCGATTAACGCCTTCCAGGCGGATATTTCTGAAATTCAGTATTTCATAAGATCGGCTGAATATGACGAAATCATAGCGCTGCGCGCCAATCAAATGCATGGCGGGGAAATAGGCGCAGGGAATGAAACCGGCTTGCATTGCGCTTTCTATTTTCTCCGACTCATCGGCGCGAATAATGAATTCGATATAGCGCACACCCAGGTCTTGCAAGATTACCGATGCCTTTTCCACGATATCGGCGAATCCTGCATTGCACAAATCGTGAATGCCGATCAACACGCAATGTTTGTCCGTCTCTGAGAAATAACAGAAAACCTCCACGTCCTGATCGGCCGAGCTGATCAGCAGATTGGGTTCTTGAAACGGGAAAAAAGTATGGTGGTCTTGCGCCACCAGCATGTTCTTGCCCTCGTCAAAACGGCGCTTGGTCAGGCGCGGTGCATGGATCAATTCGAGTTCCAGCGCGGAGCGTGCGCGCGAGAAATTTTCGGCGCTGGTATGGGGAATCCAATCGTCGGGAATCGCGGGCAAGCCGCATTCGCGCCGGACGATTTCAAAAAGGGGACGCAGGCGTGGATGCAGGGCAAAATCGGTAAAGCGCGAATCGAACGCGCTTTTCGTAAATAATGCAGTAAGGCAATGCGTTTCATACCCACTCGTCTTGTGAACATTTGGGAAAATTCCCAGTTTTCGGTAGCCCAGATTCGCCGTCAATTTTTGCGGTGCCGAAGAAACCGTTCTGGTTGTGGCGTAGACGACTTCGACATGTGCGATGGCGCGCAATTGCGCATAGCCGAATTCCATCATCCGTTCCGTCAAATTCTGTCCGCGACAGTCATTTTCAATGACTGCGCCAAAGACTTTGGCAAACCCGGTGAGCGTGTGCTGATAGACAACGGAACCAACAATTCGGTCATCGATGGACGCCACAATCCAGTAATAGTCATCCCGCCCGAGCGCAGCGCGCAGTCGCGCCGTCTCCGACATCATTGGATCACTGTAATCACCTTGGTAGACGCTCTGGTAGAGGTCGACGATCCGAGCGGCATCTCGTGGAATGGCTTTTCTTAAGGTAATATCTTTTATCATAATATTATTCTTTTTTGACAGTGTATTATCTTATTGGAATGGCGCCGTTTTATCGGCGTGCAAGTTAATCATGGCGCCGAATTCTATATAAGGCAATATTGAAAGTCAAGCCGGGAAATATAAAAGCTTGGTGACGACGAAGAAAATAGGAGGCCGGCGCAAATGATTAGACAAGGTGGACAAGGAGATCAAGCGGAAAATTGTCATCAATTTGTAACGCAAATGCAATAAGCATTAAATTTTCCACGGATCTGGTTTTTCTTGAAACAGCGAGAGCGACGCGTCGCCTCGCTCTGGCAAACCATTTGATACCTTGCCAGTCGATAAACGCGGCGGTCTCGACATAATGTGACGCTTTCATGACCGACATGCAGCGCTTTGGGCGGCATGCTTTGGAGGCGAAGCGTTCACCAAATAAATTTGCGAACGACCGTACTAAATTGTGCTATTCCCGTATCGATCCACCCGGCGGCGGGCCAACGCCGCCGGGCACAGACCATTCATCCCATACCAGGAGAGACACACGCTAGACCGCCCGCACGGGCTTGGCCAAATCGTGGAAGGGCGCCTTCAACATGACCCCACGGCGCCACGCTGGGCGGCCATGTGCTGCGGGCGGCCATCGCGCGCGCCAACATCGAGCCGGGTGAAGTTGAGGATGTGCTGATCGGCTGCGCCAACCCGGAGGGCGCGGTCAGCGCGTCACCTTCATCCACGAAGTGAAGGCGGCAGATAGGCGATTCAAGCGCATGAACCACCATATCGCGGCTGCCATTTTGCCGTCGCGCCACGAAACCGGCTCATGGCACGTCGCTGCACCTGTACCACCGTGGGGCCGACGTGTCCCAGGACAGTGCTGCCGCATGGACGCTCTACCAGGCCTGTTGCGATGGAGGGTACAAACAGGCATGCCAGATGGTCCGCTAGCCTGGGTGGTGTTTGCGCGCCGCGCGTTCCCGTCAGAAAAGCACTGTAATCGCCGCGTGCGCTGGGGCGATCGCGCGTTCGTCGCGAGATCGCCCTTGTCGCCTTACGGTAAATCCCACTCACTTCCCGTATTGCGCCGCCGAATCAGGCCGGCGTCTTGCGCAGGAATTTTGTAATTGAAATTGTATTTGTTTCTCGCGTAGACGGACCATTCCCAAGGCCAGCGGCCCTTGTTGCATGTCAGGCCCATATTGGTATAGCCCGATTTGCATTCCTTAAGGCAGGTATCGAAGGCTTGATCGTCGCCAGCGAGGCATTCAGACTGATAGCAGCCGGCATTGGCAACCCCGAACATGGCGCTCCCCGTGCAAGACGCCGCATGCTCGGCATCGACCGGCGAGCGCTGGGTTGGATGGGTGCTGATACCGTCCGGTCCCCAGGCCCAGCTCGCTGTCCGATCATCGTTGATCCAGGGCTCCTGATTGCCATCAAGATCAACCAGATTGCGCCAGCTCTGCAAATAGTCGGCGGACGATGCCGGATTGCGGTAATCGCCAAATTGTGCGCACTCGGTCGGGCCCGGCGGACCAAAGGAATTGCTGTCGTGGTAGGAACCATGCGCGTATTTTCCTGAATAGACAACGGGGTGCGTGCCATTCATGGGGAAACCGCGCGGGCCGGAACAACGCCCGACGCCATCTGGGGTGCAGGGCGCGGCACGCGGGCCGGCAATCCGTGTGTAGTGGTCCCCATGCTGGTAGTAGCTGACAGCGGCAACTGCGCTGCGGTCCTCCGTCAGGATCACCGTGACGTGTTCCCAGTCGCCGTTATGGCTACCTTGTCCGGCAAAACAGGCGTGCTGGTAACCGGAGAACCACCAGTAGTTGATGCGCGTCTGACGGCCGATCATCCTGGCCTGGTAGTAGGTCGGAATGGCGCCGCCGGCAAGCGTTGCGCGATCGGTATTTTCAACACGGAAGGCGCCGGCCCTGTAATTTTTCATCGCCTCGTAGAATACTTGCGCCGACATCGGATAGCCGTTTGACGCCCTGTCATGGCGCAGTTCGGGGGCAAAACGCTGCACGTAATCGGGGGCAGGCGCGGCAAGTGGCACCACGCACACGACAGCATTGAGCGCGCGCGTGTCCTGCGGCCTCATGCCGCAACGATAACCGGATCCGTCCATCGCGCCACCGCCGCCAATGCGGGCAATATCCCACTGGCCGAGCTTGGTGCATAGCTCCGCCTTGTTGGCTTCGGCTTCCTGATAGCCCAGCAAGGTCGTGTTGGCCGGACAGGACTGTCCTTGCACGACAGTCACGTTCAAGGCGAAGGAGTTGGTGGATAACATAAGGGACATTGCCGCAGTTGCAAGCGCGAAACGCAAGGACAACAGTTTGTGAAGGTGCATGGTCGCTTTCCAAGCTTCGGTGAAGCTGCTGGTTGTTCGACTAGCCCAGGACGGGCGAGCCGATCGTTGCGATTGCTTTTGGCCAGACCCGGGTGGGAATGGTTCCGTTCAACATCAAGGCCTGCCGCCAGATAGTAACCGGATTCCCAGGAAAGAAAAATAGCTCACGCTGCCTCGACCCAAGTGCGGCATGCACATGGTTTCACGAGGAATTTAAGGCAATGCTGGAAGCGGCAATCGCACAACAGTTCGCCGCCATTGCGCGCTCGGAAGGCGGCGATTGATTGCCAAGCGTGCCTGACTTACTCCTCGCAAGTATGACGTCGCAGGTAGCGCTCAAACCGGAAAAGCTTCTCTGCATGATCGTCTGGTCGGAAATGAACGTGCCGCTATTGTCTCAGGTCGGACGGACTGGCGAAACGGCCGCTGGCGATCAAATCAGCACTTCCCTAAGCTTAGAAGGCGTTAAGACTACGTCACATGAGATCGAATTCACCATTGACTTGTGGACGCACAAAGCCCCACCTGTCCTGCCGGCGGCGGCCCACGCCGCAGCGCCTCATCCTTCAAAATCGAGAAGTGGGCGAATCGAAAATGTTGCGAACGGCTCGTCCGTTATGCAGCTTGTGCCACGTTCTGACAAGAGCGATGCATGGCGAACAGACTCCTCTTACTCGTAGCGCAAGGACTCCGCCGGATTGATCCGCGCCGCGCCGTAACTCGGATACAAGGTCGCCAGGAACGCCAGCGCCACCGAGACCCCGCCGATCATGGCCACATCCTGCCATTGCGGGTCCGACGGCACCGAGCTGAGGAAGTAGATCTCTTTCGACAGCAGCTTGCTGCCCAGCAGCTTCTCCACCACCGGCATGATCACATCGATATTGAGCGCAAACAGCACGCCCGCAGCCACCCCGGCCGCGGTCCCGATCACGCCCACCAGCGCCCCCTGCATCATGAACACCGCCATGATCGAACGCGGCGACGCGCCCAGGGTGCGCAGGATCGCAATATCGGCCTGCTTGTCGTTGACCTTCATCACCAGGGTCGACACCAGATTGAACGCCGCCACCGCAATAATGAGCACCAGAATCAAGAACATCATGCGCTTTTGCGATTGCAGGGCCGCGAACCACACCTCGTTCTGGCGCGTCCAGTCGCGAAACATCAGATGCTCGGGCATGCTCGCCATTAATTCCTGCGCCACCCGCGGCGCCTGGTGCAAATCGTGCAAGCTCAGGCGCAGCCCGGAAGGCAGTTCCAGCTGTTCAACAGCGCGCGCATCGTCGATATGCACCAGGGCCACCCCGGAATCGAAATCGTTATGCCCCACATTGAACAATCCCGTCACCGTGAATACCTGCCGGCGCGGCGTCCACGAGGTAGCGTTGCCGCCCTGCGGCGCCACCAGCAGCGACAATTTGTCGCCCGCCTTCACGCTCAGCTTGTTAGCCAGCTCATAGCCGAGCACGATATTGAAGCGGCCCGGCTGCAAATCGTCCAGTTTTCCGTCCTTCATGCGCTCGGCGATGGCGGACACCGTCTTCTCGGCCGACGGCAAGATGCCTTGCACCGCCACCGGCCGCATGGTTTCGTCGTACAGCAACATGCCCTGCAAGGTGACGAACGGCGCGCCGCCGGACACGGCCGGATTGCTGCGCGCCTGCGCCAGCGTCCGCTCCCAGTCGGGCAGGCCCCCGCGCTCGTCGATGACTTCGATATGCGGAATCATCGACAGCATGCGCGCCGCCACTTCCTTCTGGAAGCCATTCATCACCGACAGTACGACAATCAGCGCGGCCACGCCCAGCGCAATGCCGCTGACCGAAATGAGGGAAATGACCGACAGCATGGGATTGCGTTCGCTGCGGCGTTGCGCGCTGGTGTAACGCAGCGCGATCTGTAATTCGTAAGGTAAATTGGCGAGCATGTATTCTTAGTATCCTTGTGCTTTCAGGCTGGCGATATCGGCATCGCCGTCGTCGACCAGTCGTTCCCAGCCATCAAACTTGTCCACCCCGAGGCTGCGCGACATCGATAGAAGCAGACTCTGCCCCGGTGCGGCGCGTTGCGGCACGAGTTGATACACCGGGTCCTCGAAGGCCTGGGCCGGCGACACGATGGTCCAGCCCATCTCCTTGAACATGCCGATCACGTCATCGAGAAACAGCGCGTTGATCAGGTTGTGATGCATGAGCATGACCTGGGCGATGTCGCGGCCCTGCAGGCGCTGCGACAAGGCGCGGTACGCCAGGGCCCGCTGGCGCACGTGCGCCAGGTAGACTTTTTTCAGCGGCGCCAGGTCGGCCTTGCTGTTGTTGGCGAGCAGTCCGGTCAGGTGATCGTCGAGGCGCCAGTCGCTCGTATCGAGGCTCACATACGCGTTGCGGTAGCCCTGCGCGGCGAGAAACGCGCGCATGCCGTCGCGCTTCTCGGGCGTGTTGCCTTCGCGCAGATACGTGTAGCGGAACCATTTCTGGTAACCGGGCAAGGTGGCGATGATCTTGTCGCAGTCCATCACTTCCTGCTGGTACTGCGCCAGGCTGAGCTTGGCGCTGTCGAGGTCGGGATGGGTCATCGTATGGTTGCCGATGGCGTGGCCGGCCTCGCCCCAGGCGCGTGCCAGCGCATGGCCGGCGCGCTTGTCGGCGCCGTTGCCGGCGGTAACGAACAGCGCCGCCTTCACCTTGTGCTTGGCGAGCGCATCAAGCATGGCCTGGTTGCGCTGCTGCGGCGACAGGCGCGGCGTCTCGGCCAGCGACGGTCCGTCATCGAAGCTGAAGGCCACCGATTGCGCACAGGCGGCGCCCGACAGCAGGCCGGCGCACAGGATGGCAGCGGCAGCGCTGGAGAGCTTCATCGCGACATCTTTAATCGCGAAATTTTTAAACTGGAGCATGGACGAAGCGCGCTTCTGAATTGACGATCTGCAAGCCTAACATACGGCGGCGCGGGCGCAAAGGCACGCGCCCTGCCCCGCCGCCGTCATGCTCGCCCGACTGAAGGCCAAACTTACTCGCCCAGCAGCTCGGCCAGCACTTCCATGCCTTCGACCCGTTCGGCCACGACCTTGATCATCACCACCACCGGCACGCCCAGCAGCAAGCCCCACATGCCCCACAGCCAGCCCCAGAACAGCAGGCTGACGAACACGGCGGTCGGGTTCATCTTGGCGATCTTGCCGGTCATCCAGGTGGCGATGACGGTGCCGACCAGGGTCGCGATGGCAAGCGAGGCCCCGCTCACCAGCAGCACCATTTCCAGCGATTCAAACTGCATGAAGGCAACCAGCCCCGTCAGGGCGGTGATCAGCAGCGGACCGAAGTACGGCATGATGTGCATCAGCCCGGCAAAAATGGCCCAGGCGCCGGCATTTTCCAGCCCGAGCGCGCGCAGGGCAACCCACATCATCAGCGCCAGCAAGGTATTGGTAACGAGCAGCATGAACATATAGTTCTGGATCGAGGTGTTGATATCGTCCAGGATGTGCACGGTGACCTTCTTGCGGCTCAATGACGGCCCGGTCAGCTTGACCAGCTTGCGCTTGAAGGTATCGCCCGACAGCAGCAGGAAGAACACCAGGAACACCACCATCGTGGCCTGGGTGATGAAGCCGATGAAGCCCATCGAGCCGGCCAGCACCCAGTCCATGATCTTGAACGTGCCGCCGGCGGCAGCGGCGGCCGGCATGGCCTTGCGCGCCGCCTGGCGCTGCCCGCCCACGCTGGAGGTGGCCTGTTCGATCTGGGAGGCGGCTGCCTGCATCTGCTGGATCGTGCTCGGCTGCCCGCCGCTGGCATTGGTCAGCAGGCGCGTGACTTTCTGCGTAATCTTCGGCAATTCATCGATGATGTTGAAAAACTCGCCCTGCACCCGGTTCAGCACGCCAGCCATCGAGGCCAGGATGGCGACCGTGACGATGGTCGCGCCGATGGCGCGCTGGATGCGCAGGCGCCGTTCGAGCCACAGGACCACGGGGTTGAGGGTGTAGGCGATGAAGATCCCGAGCAAGAGCGGGACCAGGAATTTTTGCGACCACTGCAGCGCATAGACAAAGGCAATCGTCGCGATGATGCCCAGCGCCAGCCCGCGCGCGTTGACATGGATCGGGAGGCGCAAGGGGTGCGCGGCGCTCGAAACAAGGGGATCGTGATGCTCCGCGCCGGGTTCGGCGGGGGCTGCCTTGACGGCGGCGCTCTCTACGAATGGAGCGGGATGTTCATTGGCGGGGGCCGGAATCGGATCTGCAAGCTGCATAAAATCTTCACATTATAGTGCCGGCGCCACAGGCCGGCCACTGCGGGCCAGCCTGAAGAGCTCAGCTTACTTCACACGTACGTCGTTCTTTACCGATACTACACCCTTCACGCCGCGTGCCACATCGGCCGCCTTGGTGGCATCGGCAGGATCAGCCACGAAACCGGACAGTTGCACGTCGCCCTTGAAGGTTTCAACGTTGATTTCCGACGCCTTGAGCGTCGGGTCGTTGAAGATCGATGCTTTGACCTTGGCGGTGATCACGGTGTCATCGATAAACTCGCCGGTGCCTTCTTTGGTGGCGGTCGAAGCGCAACCTGCCATGGTGGCAACGAGGGTGGCGGCAAACAGCATGGACGACAGACGTTTTGCGATTTTCATGGTGGACTCCTTGGTGGGTGGTTCAAAAAATATGCTCGGTGTGAGCTGTTGCAGGACGGCTTACTTCCCGTACTGCGATTTTGCGGCTGAGACACATGTGTCCTTGGCCGCTCCGGCGAACGCGTCGCACTTTTCGAGCGCGACTTTGTACTCGGCCGTTCGTTTATCGTCGCGCGCATCGGTGCGCGCTTCGATCGCTTTCCTGTCGGCCCTGGCGTCGGCCTGGGCCGCGATCAGGGTCGCTTTTGCCTGTTGGATGCAGACATCCTTGTCGTTGCCGGTCAATGCCTTGCACTTGACCCTGTCGAGGTCGTAGCTGGCCGCGGCAATCTGCAGGCGCGACTGGGTGTAAGCCTTGAGCGTGTTCTTGTAGATGGCCGTGGCTTCTTCCACGCTGCGCACGCGCGCCACCTTGGCTTCTTCCACGCAAACCTCTTTCGGGTTGCCGGTCATGGTGTCGCAGCGCGCGCGTGCCACCTTGTAAGCGGCGCTCGCCGCATCCCTGGCCTGGCTGTACGCCGCTTTCGCTTCCGGCGTGGCCGCGCTGGCGGCCATGCAGGCCGACATCAGGAAGGCGCCGATCAGGGCTGGGGTAACTGCTCGCTTCATTTTGCTTTTCTCCGGTGACAATATATCGCTGAGATACGTTTTACGGGAAGTGCACCAGCATATCTGTACGCTGGCGAACACAGCGCGATTAGTGGCAAAAAACCAACAGTTTGATGCAAGCCCAGCCGCAGCAGACTGGGTGCGGCAACGCACAGACCCGGGGGTTGTTGCTGATTATGCTGGCTCTACACTTTGTCAGGAGAACAACATGAAATCGACTCAGACTATCGCAGCACTCGTGGTCGCCGTGTCTGCCGTCCTCAGCGGCTGTGCCAGCACCAGCGCGACCCAGCCGGCCAACAATGGCAGCTACAGCAACCAGGTATCGGCCTCGGCCGGATACGGCACCATCGAATCGATCCAGGTTACGCGCAGCGAAGGCCAGACCAACGGTACCGGCGCGGTGGTCGGCGGCATCGTCGGCGCGCTGGTGGGCAACCAGGTCGGCAGCGGTAGCGGCCGTACCGCGGCCACGGTCGCCGGTGCAGTCGGCGGCGCCGTCGTCGGCAACAAGGTCGAAGCGAACCGCAATGCGGGCAGCGGCCAGGACATGTACCAGATTCATGTTCGCCTCGAAAATGGCGAAACCCGCACGATCGTGCAGGACAGCGTGTACGACCTGCGCGTGGGCAACCGCGTGCGTCTGGTCGATGGCCGCGTCTACCGTTACTAATTTCACCGTACTACCCACCAATTTACAATAAAACACGAACTGCCAGCCAGCTCGACAACTTTTAAGGAGCCCGCCATGGGTACCATTCTTCTCGTTATTCTCATTCTTGCGCTGATCGGCGTCCTTCCTACCTGGAACCACAGCCGCAGTTGGGGATACGGTCCAACCGGCATCACCGGCCTGATCGTCATCGTGCTGATCGTGCTGCTCATCACCGGGCGCCTGTAAGAAGTCGACCAACCGGCGCCGCGTGCGCCGGTTTTTTTTGCCCCGCCGCCCCACCATATCGCAACATATCGCAACATATCGCAACATAAGAAAAGGAGCTGCCATGAGCCAGCCTGTTACCAACGCGCTGCCAAGCGCATCGCGCAACACCGCCAGTCAATGTTCCCGCGCGCTGCGCACGGCCCTGGCCACGGCCTTGGCCTCGGCCTGTTTGATGGGCATGAGCCTGGCCCACGCCCAGATGGCGCAGACATCGACCGACCAGAACGTGCCGGCCGCCACCGCGCGCCAGCAAGCGGCTGAAATCGCCCGCGGCGACCCGGCGCGCTGGTCGCGCGAGGATACCACCCCCGAAGCGCGCCTGCGCACCCTGCGCAAGGAAATGGGCGCGGCCCTGCAGGAAGCCAAAGGCGCTTGCCGCGCCCTGCCCGCCGCCGAACGCAGCGCCTGCAACAAGGAAGCGCAAGCGAACTATCAGAAAGACATGGCCGGCGCGCGCGCCCAGGCAGCCGCGGGCGGCTGACCGGCCCCGGCATGGCCCTTACGCCGCCGCAGCGACCCAGTCGTCCTGCTCCGGCGGCAATTCGTGCACCACCACGGCCGTCTCTTCGGCCACCATCTCCAGCCACCCGGCATGCTTGAGCGCACGCAATGCATCGCGATAGCCCTGCTCCCAGCGCCACTCGATCGATCCCCTGGAAAAATTGACGTCTTTCGACGCCATATGCCAGTCGTGGCCGGCATAGGGAATGCGCACGATGTGCAAGGTGGCGTCGCAGCCCAGCGCTGCCAGTTCGCGCCGGTCGTCGTCGGTGCGCTCGGCCTCCGGCAAGCGCGCGTACAGCTGGCGCAGCTTGTGCTGCAGCGCGTGGGTGGCGCTGTAGTCTTCGATATGGCGTTTCGAGCGGGAGGCGTACGTCACATCCTTCTGGCGCGTGCTCACTTCATCCATCGTCACCGGCACCTCCCCTTCCGCGCTCCACAAATCGACCATGAAGCAGATCGTGTCGCCGCCGGGCAGCTCGCGCAGCACCGATTCGAGCGGGGTGTTCGAGTACAGGCCGCCGTCCCAGTACAGTTCCTCGCCGATGCGCACCGGGGCGAACGCCGGCGGCAGGCTGCCGCTGGCGCGCACATGGTCGGCGCACAGCTGCCCGCTATGGCTGTCGAAATGCGCCAGTTCGCCGGTGCGCACATTGACCGCATTGACGGTCAGGCGCATGCCGCCCTCGGCGTTGAGGTAGTCGAAGTCGACCAGCTCATCGAGCGTGTCGCGCAGCGGCAGGGTGTCGTAGAAAGACGCTTCTTCGGGCGCCACCGTCATCCCGTATGGAAAACCGCTGAACAGGCGCGGCGAGAAAAAGCCGGGCACCCCGCGCATGACGGTATCGAAGGTGTTGAGCCAGATATTCGAGCGCCGCTGGCGGTCGTCGACCCGCGTCATGTCCAGCATATCGGGATGCGACACCCGGTCCCAGAAGGCCTTGACCTTTTCCAGCCGCACCGATTGCTCGTTGCCGGCGATCAGCGCGGCATTGATGGCGCCGATCGAGGTGCCGACGATCCAGTCCGGCACCAGCTTGTGCTCGTGCAGCGCCTGGTACACCCCGGCCTGGTAAGCGCCCAGGGCGCCGCCGCCTTGCAAAACGAGAACAATACGCAGCTTGTCGGGATTGAGTTTGTTAATGTCTGTCATGGGATAGCCGGAATGAAAAGATGAATCGAGTAAAAAGGAAAGAGGAAAGAGATTAGCGGAAAAAAAGACGGCGTCGAATCCGAAGATTACGACGCCGCTCAAGCCCCACCATATTTTTCCGTTCTTGTTGCAAGGCCGGGTTCGCTTGCCCGGCATGGTCACCAACCAGTTCACAAGGTCTGCGCGTCCCGCGTGCGGCGTTGCTGCAGGTACCAGACCACGCCGCCGACCACCGCCGCCACCCCGATCGCCGGCTTGATCAGCCGGCGCCGCGTGATGAAACCGATGATGGTCGCCGCATACGGCATGATCGACGCCACGCTGATGCCGGTCGGATGCAGCACGCTGTCGATCCGCGAGCGGACCGCCCAGGTCGCATGGTCGAGCGCCGAGTGAAACAGCACGTCGGGACGCGAGTCGTGCTTGATCTGGGCCTTGGCACGGGCAATGCCGACGCGGTAGAAATCGCCCTGGCGCAGCAGGCGCGCCTTGCGCTCAGACACCGAATCGGTCTTGGCCCCACCCTTGTCCGGGGTTTTTTCGAGCCCGATAATGTTATCCATCGTAATCCTCCCGTCTGAATGGCCGCTTACAGCAGCATGTCACGATCGTTCTTGAGTTCGTTCATAGTCTCTGGGAAAGCCAGCTTGCCCTCTTTGAGCATGGCCTTGGCCTTGACCACGAGGCCGATCGTCACGGCGATGAACACGGCAAACATAAGCAGGAGGATTTTCCAGCCCATGCTTTCCCAGGCGAGCGCGACGATTGTCGCGGTGCCGTAGGCCAGCGCAAACATGGCGCACAGCACCGCCAGCGAAAAGATCACCAGCAGTTCGAGGACATGATTGCGCACTTCGGACAACTCGAGTGCCGCCAGTTCCACGCGCGACACCACGAGTCCGAAGATATTTTTTGCCAGCCCTGTCAGGCCGCCCATCAGGCCGGGGCCATGCACTGCAGCTGTTGTTTTGTCCATGGCTTCTCCCGGCTTGAATTATTTACGGCCCAGGATCACGCCGACCAGCAAGCCGACGCTGGCTGCTGCAGCGATCGTGCGCCATGGGTTGTCCTTAACATAGACATCGGCGGTGTGCGCCAGTTCCTTACCTTTGACGATGGCTTGACCTTGCACTTGCGATGCCTTGCCCAGCGCCACGTCCAGCATTTCCATGCCGCGTGCGCGCATGTCTTCGGCTTTCTCGCCGGTCAGTGCGGCCGCTGCGGACAGCAGGGTCTGTGCATCCTTGACCAGGGTTTTGACATCGGTCTGGACTGCGTTCACATTGCCGTTCAGGTTGGCCGAGCCGTTGGTGCGGGTATTGGTATCTAACATGATGAACTCCAGTGGTGGGTTGAAAAAAATCTGAAAAGTGCTTCCGTTTTTGCTCTTAATGCGCCAGCAGATCGCGCATGTCGTCTGCGTGCTCTTCTTCGACCGCCATGATGCTGATCAACAGATGCTTGGTGGTCGGGTCCTTGTCGCCAATGGCGGCAATCATTTGCCGATACGACTCGATTGCCACACGTTCGGCGATCAGGTTCGAGCGGATCATGGCTTGTACATCGTCCGAATCGTCGTACTCGGCGTGGCTGCGCGCGGTCAGCGTGGCCGGATTGAAATTCGGCGAACCGTTCAGCTGGACGATGCGTTCGGCCAGCGAGTCGGCGTGGTCCTGCTCCTGCTGCGCGTGCTCGAGGAACTCGGCCTTGATCGGACCGTTGCCCACGCCGCTGACGGTGTAGTAGTGGCGCTTGTAGCGCAGCACGCACACCAGTTCAGTGGCGAGCGCGTCGTTCAGCATGTTGATGACCGCTTCACGGTCGGCGGCGTAGCCGTCCGTCACGGCGCCGTCGTCCAGATTGGCGGCTGCCTGGCGGATGGCTTGCACGTCGAAACCGTGCGCCAGTGGCTTGGTGTTTTGTTCCATGATGATTCCTTCAATATCTGTTGCGATTGTGTTCGGTATTAACGGCGTGGTTCGATGGTCGCGTTTTCGTTCGACAGCACGATTTCCACGCGGCGGTTCATCTGGCGGTTGCCTGCCGTATCGTTGGCGGCAACCGGGAATGCTTCGCCGTAAGCGCGCATGGCCACGCGGTCGCGCGGAATACCCATGTCGACCAGGGCGGCGCGCACGGCGGTGGCGCGGCGCTCGGACAGTTGCTGGTTATACGCGGTGCTGCCGGTACTGTCGGTAAACCCTTCGACCAGCACGGTGCGGTTCGGGTTCTGTGCCAATGCATCGGCCAGCTTGCGCAGGGTGGCCTGGCCGTTCGGGGTCAGGTTGGCCTGGTTCACGCCGAACAGGACGTCGCCGATCGTGATGATCAGGCCGCGTTCGGTCTTCTTCGCTTGCAGGTCCGTCATCATCGCCTCGAGCTGGGCGGCACGGGCCTGGGCTTCGCGGGTCTGGGCTTCGGCGGCGGCGACCTGGCCTTGCGCGGCGGCAGCCTGGTTCTGGGCGGCGGCCGCATCGGCGTTGGCGGCGGCGGCGGCGGCCTTGGCGGCGGCGGCATCCATCTTGGCGCGGTCCGCTTCGGCGGTGCGCGCTTCGAGGCGCACGGCGTCGCGCTCTTTGCCGGAAGCGGCGATATCGGCTTCAGCCTGCTTCTGTTTGGCTACTTCTTGTGCGGTGGCGATCTTTTGCTTGGCCAGGTAGGCCAGCTTGTCGATCTGCTCCAGGCTATCCTTGCGGGCGGCGGCGGCGTTGGCTTGTTCCAGCGCTTCGCTGGCCTGCTTGAATTCCAGCGGTGCGAAGGTCGACACGCGCGAATTGTTGTTGGCGGCGACGAAAGCGCCACGGGCTTCATCGAGCAACGGGGTGGTGGTCGGCACGCTGCTGCAGGCGCCCAGCGCGAGGACGGAGGCGAGGATGGCGGACTTGATCAATGTATGTTTCATGGAGGTGTTTCCTTTTCTTGTCGTAGCGCACTTGGCGCGGTAATCAATCGTATTCTTGTGCTCTGGGTGGTACTGTGCGCGGACCAAGCGGCCTGCGCTGCCGCTGTGAGGGCGCGCGGCGTCAATCTGTTCTTATTGTTGTGGCCTGTTGGCGCGGTCGACTTCTTCGCGCAGCACGCGCAGGTCATCCTGCAGTGCGTTGGCGGCGGTGGTGGCCTTGGTCGAATTGGCCTTGCTCTGTGCCAGCTTGGCATCGGCCTGGGCCTGGGTCGCCAGTTCGCGTGCCAGCTTGTAATCCTTGGCGGCCAGGGCTTCGTTGGCGCGCATCATCTTGGCGCGGGCTGCGTTGATTTCTTCAGGAGCCAGGTCGGCGGCGCCGGCGCTCACTGCGTTTTCAACCGCGTTCTTCGACACGGCCACATCGGCCGTTGCCGGTGCTTTCTGCGAACTGGCGCAGGCGGCCAGTGTCATAACCAGTGCGGCGCAAAGAACTTTGCTGACGTGAGTCTTGATTTGTGCATTCATCGGGTTTCTCCATGAGGTGTAATGATGTCGTGATAACGTTATAAGCTGATTTATTGGCAAGTTCGGTTCGCTGCCGCACATAGCAAATGTTTTACGCGCAATGGCATTGGCGACCGTGCGCTAACGTACACAAGAGCGCTACCCTTATCGCTTAAGCTGTTCCTACTTTCACAAGAAGGATAGTCATGAGTCAAGCCGCCCCGGTCCCATCCGGCCGCACCCCGCTCGCGCGCCGCACCAAGATCATTCTCGCCATCCTTGCCGTGCTGGTCGCCGTTGCCGCCATCGCGCTGGCCATCCTGCTCACCTACGACTGGAACAAGGCCAGGCCCTGGCTCAACGCCAAGGCCAGCGAAGCGATCGACCGCCCCTTCGTCATCGCCGGCGACCTCAAGCTGAGCTGGGAAAAGCCGGCCACCCTCATGGCCGGGCGCGACCGCACCTGGCGCGACCTGGTGCCCTGGCCGCACCTGGTCGCCAACGATGTCCACGTCGGCCAGCCGGCCGGCATGGATGCACCCGGCGCAGGGGCGGGCGACATGGCCAGCGTGAAGCAGTTTTCGTTTTCGCTGAACCCGTTCGCGCTGCTGCACAAGACCATCGCCATTCCCGTGCTGCGCTTCGACGCGCCGGCGGTCGACCTGCGCCGCACCAGGGATGGCAAGAACAACTGGACCTTCCACCAGGAAGACAAGCCGGCGCGCTGGAAGCTCGACCTCGAACGGGTGATCTTCACCAAGGGCGTGGTCAAGTTCAACGATCAGGTGGAAAAGATCGACCTGACGGCCGACGTCGACACCGTCAACGCCGACCCCGCCTACGGCATCAGCTGGAAGCTGCGCGGCACCTACAATGGCGGGCCGGTCACCGGCGGCGGCAAGGCTGGCGCGGTACTCTCGCTCAAGCAGCAGACCACGCCCTACCCGGTGCAGGCCGACCTGCGCGTGGGCAAGACCCACATCGAAGTCGAAGGCACGCTCACCAAGCCGACCAAGCTGGCCGCGCTCGACCTGCGCCTGAAGCTCTCCGGCGCCAGCATGGCGCGCTTGTATACGCTGACCGGGGTGCTGCTGCCGGAAACCCCGGCCTTTCGCACCGAGGGCCGCCTGACCGGCGAGCTGGGGGAAGCCAGCAGCCTCTGGGTCTACGACAAATTCACCGGCAAGGTCGGTTCCAGCGATATCGCCGGCCACCTCGCCTACCGGACCGGCAAGCCGCGCGGCAAACTGAGCGGCAGCGTGTCCTCCAAATTGCTGCAGTTCGCCGACCTGGGCCCGCTGGTGGGCGCCGACTCGAACGCCAGCAAGGAAGCGCGCGGGGTCGACGCGGTGCAGCCGGCCGGCAAGGTGCTGCCGGTCGAATCGTTCCGCACCGAACGCTGGACCGCCATCGACGCCGATGTGCGCTATGCCGCCGAGCGCATCGTGCGCGAAAAGCAGTTGCCGATCAGCAAGCTGAACACCCACCTGATCCTCAAGGATGGGGTGCTCAACCTGGCGCCGCTGAATTTCGAGATGGCGGGCGGGAACATGACCTCGACCATCAAGCTCGACGGCAGCGGCAAGGGCAAGCAAGCCATCAAGGCCACCGCCAAGGTCAGCGCGCGCCACATCCGCATCAAGGAACTGTTTCCGTCGATTCAGGAAATGAAAGCGACCGTGGGCCAGATCAATGGCGACGCCCAATTGTCCGCCACCGGCAATTCGGTGGCCTCCCTGCTGGGCGCTTCCAACGGCGAAATCAAGGCGCTGATCGATGAAGGCACGGTGAGCAAGATGCTGCTCGAACAGATGGGCCTCAATATCGGCAACATCGTGCTGACCAAATTATTTGGCGACAAGCAGGTCAAGCTCAATTGCATGGCCACCGATTTCCAGGTCACCAAGGGCTTGATGCAGACGCGCACCTTCGTCGTCGATACCGACGAGGCGGTCATCACGGCCGACGGCACCATCAACCTGGCCAACGAACAGATGGACCTGACCCTGAACCCCAAGACCAAGGGCTTGCGCATCTTTTCGCTGCGTTCTCCCCTGCACGTGCGCGGCAGCTTCTCCAAGCCCGACGTGAGCGTGGACAAGGGCGTGCTGGCCCTGAAAGCGGGCGGCGCGGTGGCGCTCGGCCTGGCGGCGCCGGCGGCCGCCCTGCTGCCGCTGGTCAACACCGGGCCGGGCAAGGACAGCGGCTGCGCGCGCCTGCTGGCCGAGGCGCGCGAGAAGCCGGTGGCCCCGCCGCCGGGCAAGACCAGCCGCCGATAAAGACACAAAATTGCGTTTTGTCACTTATGTGCGTTGCCGAACAGACCACGCGCCCGCCAGACCGTAATCTAGACGCATCGGTTGGGCGACACGCACCACCGAACGCATAACAACATAGACCACCACCATAGAGGAACACCCCATGAAAAACCTGAAAATCGTATCGACCCTGCTCGCCGCCCTGATGCTGACCACCGTTGTCGGCTGCGCTTCGACCGAAAAGAAAGAAAGCGTCGGCGAGTACGTTGACGACAGCGTGATCACCACCAGCGTGAAAGCCGCCATCCTCAACGAGCCAACCCTGAAAGTTGCTGAAATCAACGTTGAAACCTTCAAGGGCGTTGTTCAGCTGAGCGGCTTCGTTGCCGCCCAGGACAGCATCGCTACCGCCGGCAAGGTCGCACGCGACGTCAAGGGTGTGAAGCAGGTGAAAAACGACATTCGCATGAAATAAGCAGCAAGCAATTCAAAGAGGTTCAAGATGAAAACAATCAAGCAACTGGTCATGAGCGCGACACTGGTCACGGTGGCGCTCGGTTTAGGTGGCTGCGCAGGCATGTCGGCCCAGGATAAGAACACGGCCATCGGCGCCGGTGCCGGCGCAGTGGTCGGTGGCGTTCTGACCGGCGGCAGCGCGGTCGGCACCGTTGGCGGCGCAGCCGTCGGCGGCGTGATCGGCAACCAGGTCAAGCCACCGAAATGATCCGGTTTGCCTGATTGATGAAAAACCCCGCTTACGGGGTTTTTTTACGCCTGCTGTTTGACGGTAGGCGGTAATCCGCTGAGTTACACGATCCAACGGGATCGTGTCCATGGTGTTTTGGTGCTGTTGTGGGAGGGGTCCTCGGAGGTGGAGTTAACTTAATTCAACAATTAGGGGGCGACGCGCCATTTAACGGGGAAGTGTTGCTGGCAAATACGGTTGGTGGTGCGGTTTCTGATGCAACTGGGGCATGGATCGGTGGAATTGTGACCTCGGTGGGCAAGGCTGCACTTGCGAACGCAATCGCTAACGGTACAATTGGAATGGCGACACAGACGGCAAGCAATTTAGTCAGCTGCCAGCCCTTCTATCAGGGCCAGGCTGGCAATTTCGTCCGGATTCGGGGGGCTCCTCCCAGTTTTCTAGCGACCCGGGCTGGTGATAGACGATAGGTGCCGAGCAAATGAGAGACCTGGTAGCTGCTTTAATGAAATTTCTTGCAGCGGGAGCTTTGATGTCATTTTTTTGGGGAGGGGGCATATATTTCATGTCGTCTGTTCCAAATGTGCCATTAGCAATTGCAATGGCGTGCATCCCGCTTATATTTGTAATGTTTTATAGTTTTCCAGTGTTAGTGCAAATATGGAAAATGTGGCGAGCGAAGTAGTGGCGGCGTAAGGGCAGATGCCGACGAGCCGGCAAGGACTGGATATTCGGCCGTCCAGGTCGGTGACGTCGGAGGCGTGAGGGTCAGTGCCAACAAGACGGACACGGACTGAGCAGTTCCGT
Source organism: Massilia scottii (assembly GCF_030846495.1). NCBI lineage: Bacteria > Pseudomonadati > Pseudomonadota > Betaproteobacteria > Burkholderiales > Oxalobacteraceae > Massilia > Massilia scottii. The sequence continues at coordinate 334,939 of NZ_JAVCWM010000005.1, forward strand.
ATCCTGTTCGTATGCTATCCGTAGGCTGTACGTATCCCGTTCGGACCGTAAAAATTCGCTCTGGTGTGAAAACCCCAGCAAAAGTCGCCAGTAGTGGGGTGCGCGGGGAGTCGCCGCCGCCCCCTGCAGTTCGACGTGTTGACGGTATAGCGGCTGGTGATAGGCGAACTTGTCGATGATCATCCCGGCGATGAAGCTGACATCGGCGCGGCAACCATCCAGTACGCCCACCGGCGCGGAGGGGCACGACAGGGTTTGATCAGCGCGCAGCTTGATGACCGGGCGCACGTACTTGAGGATGACATAGCTGCCGGGACGCTGGGCCGGGCGATAGCTGACCTTTTCGCCGATCACTTCGAAGTCCGCCGCGTCCAGTCCTGCCGTCTCCTCATTGGCAACGGCGATGACCTCGACCGGCACCTTCGTCTCGTCAAAGAACAGGACCGCGTCGTCGCTACCATCGATGAGATTCCTGTTTTTGCTCCTGGGTTCGCGCTCGTGCGCAGCGATATTGATCTTTTTGGCGGGCGCTGCGTCATCGGGAACGACGTCGAACGCTTCGCCCAGCGTGCCTTGGACGCCTTCCGGTTCGGGCATTCGACGCTCGCTCTTCTGGCCGAAGATCTGCCGCTGAAACCACGCTACCTGGCGACGCAGACGGATGATTTCACGCCCCTGCGCGTCGAGCAAGGCGCGCATCTCCGGCGCGGTCAATTCCACCACCTGACGATGGCGGAACACACAGGGGGACCGATGAACTGGGATGCTATCGTTTGCAAGTTTTCTCGCACCTCTACCCACGTCGACCAGATCGGTAACGACGAGTCCTGCCTGCCGCTGGGAAACCGCGCGCAAATCCAGGCCGCCATGTCCGACCTGTTCGCGGACACCGACTGGAGCGGCCCGCCATGAGGCCGCTGCCAGGGCCCGTTCGGCTCGGTTGGTTTCAATGTGCCGGATCACGCCCCGGTGAGGCAATGGATGGCGTGCCGCAAGCAGGTACTGCGACAGCGGCAAGACGCGCAGGCCGGCGCCGCCCGGCGGTTCAGACGAACGCGGTGGACAGCGCGCTGGCGCCGGCTTCCTTGACGATCTCGTAGCACTTGCAGGAGGCCGCGGCCAAACCCTGCACGTCGAGGATTTCGATATTGCCGCGGCTGTAGATGATCAGCCCCTGCTGCTGCAGGGCGCTGGCGGCCTTGGTCACGCCGACCCGGCGCACGCCCAGCGCATGGGCCAGGAATTCGTGCGTGAGGTGGAATTTGTCGGACTTGAGGCGGTCGCGCGTGATGAGCAGCGAGCGCGCCAGGCGTGCTTCGAGCACGTGAAAACGGCTGCACACGGCGATCTGGATGGCCTGCGCCAGCAAGGTGTCGGTATACCGGTACAGCACCCGCTGCAGCGCCGGATTGCGCGCGAACTCGGTGCGGAACTTGGCGCTGTCCATGCGGCTCGCGCAGCCGGCGCGCTGCACGATGGCGCGCGTCTGCGCCGTGTCGTGCCCGAGCGCGACAGTGGCGCCCAGCATGCCTTCGCGTCCGACCAAACCCACTTCGAGCGTCATGCGCCCTTCGGCCACGCCCAGCAGGGAGATCAGGCTATCGTGCGGAAAATAAATAAAGCGCACCGGCTCGGCCGGCTCGTACAGGACCTCGCCCACTTCCACCTGCACCGGTTCGAGCAAGGGAGACAGACGCGCCAGATCGTTATGCGGCAGGGCGGCGAGCAACTGGTTGCCGTTCGGGTGGTCGAGCTCTACCGCGGAAACGTGATTCATCGCTCCCTCCGGCAGGCAAAGCGTGTGGTCGACCATAAGTCAAAACGGATAGCGATCATTAGATAGGTAAGGCCAGGTAAATACTGCGGATACATTTACAAACAATTTCAATCAGCGTAACGGCAATAATAGGCAAAGTATGTACGGTGACGCACGGAAGCACCGCCCCATCCTCGGGAGAATGGCCTGCATCAACCCGACAGTGCGGCAGCGCACGTTCAATCCAAAGGAAACACCATGAGTACTCCCACTTCCCCCGCGGCGCCGAGCGCGCGGCATCCCCTGCTGATCGCCGCCGCGGTCGCGGTCATCGTGTTTTGCGGCACCGGCACGGCCGCCATCCTGGGCTGGATTCCTTCCTCCATCGGCGGCACGCCCGCCGCGGCCGAACTGAGCGAAATCGACCGCGCCGTGCTCGCGTCCAAACTGCAGGGCACCACGCCGCCCCAGCCGGCCGCGCTCGATCTGCGCGAGCTCGACCACGACGGCGACCGCGAACGCGAACGCGACCGTGACCGTGCGGCCGATCGCCTCGCCGCGCGCGAACGCGCCGCCGAACGCGCCGCCCTCGACAATGCGGCGCAGCCACGCAAACCGGCACCGCGCCTGGCAGCGGCCGAGCCGGTGAAGGAAAGCGGCTGGTGCGCGCACTGCGGCAATATCGAATCGGTGCGTGAAGTGAGGCAGCGCGCCGAAGGCAGCGGCCTGGGCGCGGCCGGCGGCGCCCTGCTCGGCGGCTTGCTGGGCAACCAGGTCGGCGGCGGCAACGGCCGCAAGCTGGCCACCGTGGCCGGCGCGGTGGGCGGCGCCGTGGTCGGCAACCAGGTCGAAGGCAATCTGAAAGCGACCCGCGGCTACGAAATCCGCGTGCGCCTCGACGATGGCGGGGCCCGCACCTTTCATCAGCAAAGCGCCGCCGGCTGGCGCGCCGGCGACCGCGTTAAGATCGTCAACGGGACCTTGCGCTCGGCCGCCTGATCCCGCACAGCAGTACAAAAAACAACGCCCCTGGCTGAAAAGCAAGGGGCGTTGTGTTTTCTTCTTTGCAATGTGTGCCAGCGAACCGATCTCCTGATGAGCTGGCGCGAGAATGGCTTTACGCCTGCAGCAAAAGGCGCGGCAGTATCACCAGAGACGAAGGAATTATCATGAACCGCATGGTTTGGATCGGCATTTTAGCTTGGGGCATTATCGTGACGCTGTTCGGTTTCAGCGCCGCGGGACCTGTCGCGGCGGGCAGCAGCGCCACGATGCAGGCCCAGGATGTGGTGTTCCTGATTGCCGGCGGCCTGGTGGCCTGCCTGATCGGTCTGGTTGGCATGGCTGGCGTATTGGGATGGCTGCCAGCCTTGCGAAACGAACAAAAAAGTTATTCTTAATGTACGCCAGCGTACGGAGCGGCATGCAAGAGTTCTGCATACTGCAATCACGACATACCAGTCGTCTATAAAAACCCACCGAGGACAATATCATGCTCTATACAATCGCCGTAGTACTTCTTATCCTGTGGCTGCTTGGCTTGGTCACTTCCTATACAATTGGCGGCTTCATCCACATTTTGCTGGTTGTCGCAGTCATCATGATTCTGGTTCGCCTGATCAGCGGCCGAGGTATCTAGCTGACGCATGATCCGGCCATCGACTGATGTCCGATCCGTTTCGCGGTCGCGCCCGGCATAGCCTGGTGTGACAGCGAAACGGATTAATTACTTTTGGAGCCACTATGAAAAAGAACCTGAGCAAGTCCCTGATTGGTATCACCATCGTCGCCATGTTTGCCACCGGTTGCGCCGACATGTCACCGACCCAGCGCGGCACCGCCACCGGCGCCGGCGTTGGCGCTGGCCTCGGTGCGATCATTGGCGCCTCCGCCGGCAGCGGCGGACGCGCGGGCAAGGGCGCCCTGATCGGTGGCGCCGCCGGCGCGATCATCGGCAATATCTGGTCGAACCGCATGGAACAGCAGAAGCAAGCCATGGAACAGGCCACGCGCGGCACCGGCATCCAGGTCAGCCAGACCCAGGATAACCGCCTGAAGCTCGACGTGCCTGCCGACGTCTCGTTCGACACCGGCCGTTCCGACATCAAATCGAATTTCCGTCCGGTACTGGAACGCTTCGCCGCGACCCTGCAGGACAATCCTGCGACCACGGTGACCATCATCGGCCACACCGACAGCACCGGCGGCGACGCCATCAACCAGCCGCTGTCGGTCGACCGCGCCGCCCAGACGCGCGATTTCCTCGCTTCGCGCGGCGTCTCGCCGAACCGCATCATGATCGATGGCCGCGGCGAGCGCGAACCGGTCGCCTCGAACGATGACGCTTCCGGCCGCGCGCGCAACCGCCGCGTCGAGATCTACGTCGCCGAGCCGAACCGCCAGGGTTAAGCCCCGCTGCAACACCCCGAAAAGCCGGCATCGCGATGCCGGCTTTTTTACGCCGGCGCCACGTGCACCGTCACGCCGAGCGCGCGGTAGCGCGCCAGCAAGGCCGCGTCGGTGCCGTGCGCCACCACCAGCGCGGCGATCTGGTCGGCGCCGGCGATGCGGTAGGGCGAGGCGGTCGCCAGTTTTTCGGGCGAGGCCAGCACCACGGTCCGCGCGGCCGCGCCCCACATGGCGCGCTTGACGGCCGCCTCCTCGACGTCGCCCGTGGACAGGCCGGCATCCGGGTCGATGCTGCTCACGCCAAAAAAACACAGGTCGGCGCGCACCTGGGCGATCGCTTCCAGCGTGGCCGCGCCCACCCCCACCACCGAGTGGCGGTACAGGCGCCAGCCGAGCATGATCACCTCCACCTGCTCGTGCCCCAGCAGCGCCAGCGCCACCGACGGGCTGTGGGTGAGCACCGTGGCGCGCAAGTCCGGCGCCAGTGACCGCACCAGGTGGCCTGACGTGGTGCCGCCATCGATGAACACCACCTGTCCCGGCCAGATCAGCGCGGCGGCGGCGCGTCCGATGGCCGCCTTGGCGTCGGGCGACATGCGCGCGCGCGCTGAAGTCGGCCAGCGCCGGCGAGGCGGGCAAGGCCGGCAGCGCACCGTGCTGCTCACGCGCCAGTTCCGCATCCCCGCTTTCGTGAATGGCCACCACGGTTTTCTGATCGAAGCGGCCGCCGGCCTGCTCGACAATGCCAGCCCCGAGCAGCGCATCCGCGCGGAAGCCGAGGAAGAAACCGGTTACCGCATTGACGACGTGAAAAAGATATACGACCTGTTCATGAGTCCCGGGTCGGTGACCGAACGCCTGCACTTTTTCATCGGCGCCTACGCGCCGGAACACAAGGTGGGCGATGGCGGCGGCCTGGCCGCCGAGGGCGAGGATATCGACGTGCTCGAACTCGGTTTCGACGAAGCGCTGGCCATGATGGCCAGCGGCGAGATCATGGATGGCAAGACTGTCCTGCTGTTGCAATATCTCCAGTTGCACCTGATGTCGGCGCAAACCTAGCGCCAGATCAATACATCGGCGTGGGAGGCACGCGATAGTTGCACCTATGAATGCACATACCTCCCTCCCAGAGAACCCGGCAGCGCGCGCCGAGCGGCGCGACACGCTGTGGAACCCGGACGCCGCCGCCTGCTGGAGCCTGCTGCTCACGCCCCTGTTCGGCACTTACCTGATCATCCGCAACTGGGAAGCGCTCGGCGAGCCCGGGCGCGCCGTGCGCGCATGCTGGTGGTTCGCCCTGAGCCTGGTGATGCTCATCCTCAACTTCTACTATTCCTTGCTGTGCAGCGAGTCCTCGCCCATACGCATGAGCAACGTGATTTTCTTGCTGGTCTGGTATATCGCCGAGGCCAGTCCCCAGGAGCGCTTCATCCGCGAGCGCCTGGGCACCGATTATGCGCGCCAGTCCTGGGCCGTCGCCCTGCCCTGCGCGCTGGTGCTGTTCATTGCATACGTGGTCGGCTACGTCCGGCTGCTCGCCTTGATCACGCAGGTGCATTGAGATGAACGCCGTCCGCATTGGCGTCGCAATTGGCAGTATCCACTTTTCGCAGGTTGACCACTCGCACAGGAGCACGGTATGAGCACGGAGCGTTTTGCCCATTTTTTGGATTCTCTGCAATCCTGGAGCGCGGAAGCGCCCGCCCCGGCAGCAGTGCCGGTCACCTCCACCGGCCAGACCAACGCCAACCAGAGCGCGCGCGTACGCCGCGTCAAGGGTTTGCTGGAAGCGGTCGGATCGGATCCATCCTGGCGCGCGCGCGGCGACGCCCAGGCCGGCAACGACAGCGCGGCGAACAATGCCGATGAACTCGACGATGGACTCGATGACGACCTCGACGACGAAGACGACGACTTCAACTGATCTGCTTGGCGACCGGCGGCGGCGCGGCGCGCCGTTCGCCTGCGTGTTCTATTAACAACATCCAGTGCGCGTTTCGCGATAAACTCGCGTATTCACACTGGAGCCACCATGAACCCACGCCTTCGCCTGACCGCCCTCGCCATCGTTTCCGCCGCGACCTTGTCGCTCGCGCCCGCCAGCGCCGCCACCCAGAACATGAAGCCCGGTCTCTGGGAAAACACCAGCAAGTCGACCTCGCAAAACGCAGAGATTGCGAAGGCCATGGCACAGATGCAGAAACAGATGAAGTCCATGCCGCCGGAACAGCGCAAGGCGATGGAAAAAGCCATGGGCAACTCCGGCGCGCCGAACTTCAAGCTCAACGACGACGGCAGCGTCACCGTCAAGATGTGCATCACCCAGAAAATGATCGACGATTCGGCCGGCAACCATCTTGGCCAGCTCAACGGCAACTGCACCCACAAGAAGGGGCCATTGGTGGGCGGCACCCAAAGCTTCTCCTACACCTGCGTCAACCCGCAGGCGTCCGGCGAGGGCAAGATTTCGTACCAGGCCGATTCGTATAGCTCGACCGTGACGATGACGTCCAGCGCCGCCGGCGCCATGGGAAACATGACCATGGAATCGACGGGCAAGTATTTGGGCGCCAACTGCGGCGACGTCAAGCCGGTCGACACCAAGCCGGTTCCCAAGCCGGCCGCCGGCAAATAAGGCGTCCGCAAGGCGTCCGGCGGCGCGCCTGCCAGCGTTTGACGCCGCGCTTTACGCCGCGCCCGAGAACGCCAGGTAGCGCTCGCGCGCCAGGGTCGCCACCGGCCCGATGGCCAGCGTGCGCCCTTCGTAGCGGATGCACGGGGTGACCTTGCCGTAGTTGCCGGTGTTGAAAATTTCCAGCGCCGTCAGCAGCTCGTCCGGGTGCACGCTGCGTTCTTCCACCGCCACGCCGGCCTCGGCCAAAAGCCCGATCACCCGGGCGCGCGTGATGCCGGCCAGGAAGGTACCGTTCGGCACCGGCGTCACCACCTTGCCCTCGGGCGTGACCAGGAACAGGTTCGAGGTCGCGAACTCGCCCACATTGCCGTCGCTGTCGACCACCACCGCATTGTCGAATCCGCGCGCACTCGCTTCGCGGATCGCGCGCGTGGTGTTGGCGTACAGGGCCGAGGCCTTGGCATCGGTCGGCGCCATGCTGGCGTCCGGCCGGCACAGGCTCGACAGGCAGGCCGAAAAACCGGTGAACGGCGGCATCGGCGCATCGAACAGGGTCAGCGCGAAACCGCTCTTCTCGGGCACCGGCACCAGGAAACCCTCGGCGCCGAACACCAGCGGGCGCACATACAGCTCGGCGTCAAGCGGAAACTTGCCCACCCCTTCGCGCACCAGCGCTTCCATCTCGTCCACCGTCAGCGGACACTGCAAGCCGAGCCGCTCGGCCGAGTGAATCACGCGCTGCAAATGCAGGCGCAGATCGGGCAACTGGCCGCGGATGGCGCGCGCGCCATCGAATACGGACGAACCCAGCCACACGCTATGGTCCATCGCGCCGAACAGCGGCACATTACCTTCGGCCCATTGCCCTTTGAAATAAGTCAGATACATACTTGCCCCTCAGTCATTGTTCTGCGTTCCAGTTTAACCGAACTTAGAGGTGGTGCTCCACCACGGGCCCGGCAATAAGCCGGCCTGAACTGTTAGCATTGAGAATGTTGCAAGAATACATTTAACTTAACGCAGTTCAATTCACCAACTTCATCCAGATGAACCATGCCCCCTGATCCGCTTGTTTCCCGGCTTCCCACGCGCTGGATCGCCATCGTCCTCGTGCTCGGCCTGCATGCGGCCCTGCTGCTGGCCTGGCGCCATACGCGCGAGAAAGCCCCGGACCGCGAGGATGACAGTGGCCCGCGTATCCAGTGGATCGAGGCCATCGCCGCCAGGCCCGTCCCGAGCCCGCCCGCGACGTCTGCCAGGCCGGCAGCCAGCCTGACGGCCGCGCCGCTGCGCGCCGCGCGCCAGCGCCCGGATGCCCCCGCACCGGGCCGAGTGTCCCCTCTTGCTCCCCCTCCCGAGGCCGAGGCGCCGGCGATGACCGTGGTGCCGCCCGACCCCTTCGCCGAGCCCGCCCCGGCCGCGCCATCCGGCGGTGCCGACGCCATCCGCAAGCGGGCGATGGCCGACCTGGCCAGGATCGACAAGGACTTGCGCAAGCAATCGCTCAACAAGTTCAGCGTGCCCGACGATTCGCCCCAGAAGCGCCTGATCGCCGGCATCCAGTCGGCCCGGCGCGCGCCCACCCTGTTTGAAAAGGCCGAAGTCGAGGAAATTACCACCGGCAATGCCGATGCGGGCGGACGCAAATACAAAATCAGGACCGCCTTGGGAACGTACTGCATTACTTATCTGAAGAACACTGAGCGAGTCAACGACCGTGTCCAGGAAAAGAAATACACCATGTGCCCCGATTGAGCGCGTCCCAAGCCGTGTGTTCGCTAGCGTACAAAGTTTCTGGGCGTCATCAACGTACACTACGTCTTTAGTATCTGTTGCTCCGGCTATTTTTCATGCTTTCAACCTTAGAACGACTCGACCCCCATAGCGACCGCATTGATATCCTGGTCGACCTGGTCGACAAACTGCGCCCGCGGCGGCGCGCCGACATGGCCACCAGCACCGACCGGGTGCGCACCCTGTGCCAGCTACTGAGGGGCAATCCCGCCCAGGCTTCCGCCCTGCGCAGCTACATCACGCGCCTGCTCGACAGCCGCCGCCACGCCAGCCTGTACACCGACATCGGCGTGCTGTCCAACGATGGCTTCTTCACCGAACTGAAGCGCCGCATTTCCTACCGTTTCCTGCCGCCCGCGCTGGGCAATGTGTACCTGAGCGACGCCATCGACCAGGTGCTGTACGTGAAAACCGATTACCGCTGGATTCGCACCGTGCCGGCCGCCGACTGGCTGGAACTGTTCGACGTGGTGTCCAACGCCACGCCCGCGCCGCACGCCAGCCCGGCCAACGCGCGCCGCACCACCGCGCTCGGCATGCTCGAAGCGATCCGCACCCTGTCCTGCCGCGTGTGCGCGCTCGGCTTCGAGCCGCGCCTGATCGGCAGCCACGCCGACATCGAAAACTTCGATTCGCCATTCCTGATGCAAAACATCGAGGTCAACAACTACCTCGACGGCTACGCGCGCCTGCTGTGCGGCGAAGCGAGCGGCATGGACGACGCGCGCCATCTGCTGGTCATGCTCGACCAGTGCGACAGCGTGGTGGCCAAGATCCGCAAGAATGCGCTCAGCCACGGCACCAGCGTCGCCCTCACCTATTTGCTGCTGGCCCTGACCCAGAGCATCGACCGCCTGCGCAAGCTGCTGTTCCTGGTCGACGTCAGCGGCCACTTGCCGGCCGCCCCCAGCGTCGACCTGGCAACGCTGGCCAACGACGCCACCCCCGACTACGCCCCGCCGACCAGCCTGCGCCGCGCCGGCGCCATCGCCCTGGCGCAGGAACTGGTCGAAGCGCACAATAACAAATACACGGTGCGCGACCTGTTCGCCGACAATATCGACCTCTTGGCCCGCAACGTCACCGAAAACGCCAGCCGCACCGGCGAACACTACATCGCCGACACCCGCGCCCAGCTGGGCGGCATGTTCCTGTCCTCGGCCGGGGCCGGCCTCATCGTCGGCTTCATGGCGCTGTTCAAGATTTTGCTGGGCACCCTGCGCGCCGCGCCGCTGGTCGAAGCGTTTTTGTTCAGCCTGAATTACTCGCTCGGCTTCATGCTGATCCACGTGCTGCATTTCACCGTGGCCACCAAGCAGCCGGCCATGACCGCCTCGCGCATCGCCGCCGGCCTGTCGAGCAAGGATGGGCGCAATATCGACCTCGACAGCATGGCCGCGCTCATCAACAAGGTGTTCCGCACCCAGTGCTTCGCCGTGCTGGGCAACCTGGCCACCGCCATTCCGACCGCCTGGCTGATCGCCATGGGCTACCGCTACGCCACCGGCCACCACCTGGTCACGCCCGACAAGGCCATGCACCTGCTGCACGACATCGACCCGATCCACAGCCTGGCCCTGTTCTACGCCGCCATTGCCGGCGTGTGCCTGTTCGTGGCCGGCCTGATCTCTGGCTACTTCGACAACAAGGCGCTGTACACCCGCATGGCGCAGCGCGTCTACCAGCTGCGCGGCCTGGGCCGCCTGCTGGGGCCGGAGCGCCTGCGCCGCCTGTCGCTGTACATCGAAAACAACCTGGGCAGCCTGATGGGCAACCTGTATTTCGGCATCCTGCTCGGCACCATCGGCACCCTCGGTTTCCTGTTCGGCCTGCCGCTCGACATCCGCCACGTCACTTTCTCGTCCGCCAACTTCGCCACCGCCCTGGTGGCGCTCGACCACAATATGAGCTGGGAAGTGGCGCTGACCTCGATCGGCGGATTTTTATCGATCGGCACGGTCAATCTCGTGGTAAGTTTCGGTTTAGCACTCTTAGTTGCGCTTCGCGCGCGCAAGATTCACTTCGAACACGGTATTCTTCTGTTGAAAGCACTCGGACGGCGATTCCTGGCCGCCCCCATCGATTTTTTCATCGGGCCCAAGGACATGCCGTCGGAGCCGCTCGAAGCCGTACCAATTAGGGGATCAAAATGACAAAACCACGTGTCGCTGCCTGGCTGGCCGTCCTGGCCCTTGCGCTCGGCCTGGCCTCCTGCACCGCGCTGCCCTCGATGGACGCGCTGGCGGACGCCCCGGCGGCGCGCGCCACCCCGACGGTGGCCACCGGCAAGGGCCGGATGGACAAGAAAAAAGCCGCCGACCTGCTGGCGCGGCGCTGGGCCAAGGCCACGCCGGACATGAAGGCGCTGGCGGTGCTGGAAGAAGCGGCCACCGGCGTGCCGCTGGTGGCGGGCAACAAGGTCACCCTGCTGTTCGACGGCCCGGCCACCATGAAGGAAATGATGGCCGCCGCCAGCAACGCCAAAACCTCGATCAACCTGGAAACCTATATTTTCGACCAGGATGAGATCGGCATGCAGTTTGCCGACGTGCTGATCGAAAAGCAGAAACAGGGCGTCACCGTCAATGTGCTGTACGACAGCGTCGGCACCCTGGCCACGCCCAAGGAATTCTTCGAGCGCATGAAGCAGGCCGGCATTGCCATGGTTGCCTTCAACCCGGTCAATCCGGCGGCCCGGGTCGGCAAATGGGAGCTGAACAACCGCGACCACCGCAAGCTGATGGTGGTCGACGGCAAGGTCGCGTTCACGGGCGGCATCAACATCAGCAGTACCTACGCCAACAGTTCCTTTTTCCGCTCCAAGCGCAAGCCGGACACGACCGACAGCAAGAAGGTCGGCTGGCGCGATACCCACATCAAGATCGAGGGCCCGGCGGTGGCCTCGCTGCAGTATCACTTCATCGATGCCTGGGTCAACCAGGATGCCGGCGAATTGCCCGAGCGCGAGTATTTCCCGCCGCTGGCGCCGGTGGGCGACAAGATCGTGCGCGTGCTGGCCACCGATCCCGAGCGCGAGTCGGAGATTTACAAGTCGTTCATGCTGGCGATCCAGGAAGCGAAGAAATCGGTGCACATCACCTCGGCCTATTTCGTGCCGGACCGCCAGTTCGTCGATGCCCTGTGCGCGGCCGCCAGGCGCGGCGTGGACGTGCGCCTGGTGCTGCCGGGGGTGACCGATCACGGCCTGGTGTTCCATGCGGGGCGCGCGTTTTACGATGAGCTGCTCAGGAACGGCGTCAAGATTCACCAGTTGCAGGTGGCGATTCTGCATGCCAAGACGGCGGTGATCGACGGCACCTGGTCGACCGTCGGCTCGGCCAATATCGACCGCCGCAGTTTTCTGCACAATTACGAATTGAACGTGGTGGTGCTCGACGCCGGCTTCGGCACCGACATGGAAAGCGCGTTCGCGGAAGATATGCGCGACTCCAAGGAGATCACCCTCGAACAATGGCGCGACCGCCCGTGGTCCGACCGCCTCAAGGAATGGGCGGCACGGCTGACCGAATACTGGATCTGAACCGCTATCGGCCGTACTTCGGTCAATGTGTTGTTACACAATCAGATTCCGTTATGTGCAGAGCGAAACATCATTTACATAAAAATAGTGTTTCGCTATATTCAAGGCACATAGGGATCAGCGCCACTTGAGATAAATCAAGTGAAGCCTTGATTCATCGGGCGCGCGCGAGTTCTTTGCAGGGCGCCTCCACATCCTGTTGCGCACCTGAACCGGGGAACTCATCTCATGGCGAATCTCAATTTTCAAAAAAAACAAATGGCGGTACTGGTCGCCGGTGCCTGCCTGCTGATGGCCAACGCGTCGGCGATCGGCAACCCTTGTCCGGCTGCCAGCGGCGGCATCATTACGGTGGACAATATCACCATCGATAACACCTGCACGATCGGCGCCGGCGAGAGCCTCGACGTCACTGCCACCGGGGTGATCACCGTGCCGCTGGCCAACACGCCAAACAATGGCGTGCAACTCGCTCCCGGCGTCAGCGCCGGCGCCATCACCAATGCCGGCACCATCAACCCGGTCGCGGTCGCGCTCAACATCGAAGGCACGCTCACCGGCGGCATCACCAATACCGGCACCATCGCCTCCACCGGGCCGTGGGGCGGCGTGACCGAGGAAGGCATCCGCCTGAACGGCGCCACCGTCGCCGGCGCCATCAGCAACGGCCCGGCCGGCGTGATCAGCACCGTCAACGGCACCGCGATCAATATCATCAACAGTACTTTGCAGGGCGGCATCACCAACGCCGCCGGCGGCGACATCAGCGCGGCCGGCGGCTTCGCCGCGCTCAACATCAGCGGGTCCCAGATCGGCGCCAGCATTGTGAACCAGGGACACATCGGCCGTACGCCAGGGCAAAACGCGCGCGGCATCGCCATGTCGACCGCCACCGTCACCGGCGATATCCTCAACAGCGGCACCATCGACACCCAGGGCGGCAGCCCGGCGCTGTCGCTGGTCGCGAGCACCGTCAGCGGCAAGATCAGCAATAGCGGCACGCTGGGCAGCGCCAATTCCAATGCCCTGACGGTACAAGGCAGTTCCACGGTCGGCCAGATCGAAAATACCGCGTCGGGCACCATCAACGGCGGCTTCCTCGCGATCTATTCGAGCAACTCCACCGTCAGCGGCGGCATCGTCAATGCCGGCATCCTCAGCGCCACCCACGCCATCGGCTTGCAGACGAGCACCATCAGCGGTGGCGGCATCCTGAACGATCTCGGCGCCGAGACGCATGGCGGCCGCGGGATCGATCTGAACATTTCGCAGATCACCGGCGACATCACCAACCGCGGCCTGCTGGACGGCGCCGAAGGCGGCATCGTGGCGTACAACGGGACCACCATCACCGGCAAGATCGTCAACGCGGGCACGATCACCAGCGGCGGCGATTCGATTTCCTTGAGTAATACCCAGGTCAGCGGCGCGATCGTCAACGGCGGCACGATCGCCAGCACCGGCGGCGCCGGCATCCACCTGATGGGCGGCGCCACGGCGGACGACATCAGCAACAACTTCACCGGCATCATCAACAGCGCCAACGGCAACAGTATCCATCTCGATGGCAGCGGCACCAGCGTGGCGAACGGGATCTCCAACAACGGCGCCCTGAACGGCGCGCGCGGCGTGTACGTCGGCAGCGGCGCCAACATCGTGGCCGGCGGCATCGTCAACCAGGTCGGCGCCAGCATCACCGCCACCGATATCGGCATCACCGTGCCCAACGGGGAAGTGCATGGCGGCATCACCAACGATGGCACGATCAGCGGCACCAACAACGGCATCGCAATCACGGGCACGAGCGTTCTCGACGGCGGCATCCTGAACAGCGGCACCGGCATCATCAGCGGCGCCAATGCGCTCAACTTCACCAACAGCGGCAGCGCGTTTACCGTCACCAACCAGGGCAGCCTGACTGGGGCAGTCGCGCTCGGCATCAATACCCTGACCGTCCTGGGCAGCACCGCCAGCGTGACCGGCACCGTCACCGGCGGCACTGGCAGCGTGGTCAATATCGGCACCGGTGCGCTCAATACCGGGTCGATGACGGCCGGCGGCGACTTTGCCGGCTTGAGCCAGATGAATATCGGCGCGGGCAGTACCCTGCGTTCGACCAGTGCGCTCAACATCGGCGCGACGACCATGAGCAACAGCGGCATCCTGTCGGTCGCGGCCGGCCATACCGTCTCGCTGACGGGCGACTATGTCCAGCCTGCCGGCGGCATTTTCCGCACCGGTCTGACCAACGCCACGACCTACGGCAAACTGAACGTGACCGGCAATGTCGACCTGTCCGCCAGCAGCAACATCGATGTCGACGTCACCGGCGCGCCGGTCCTAGCCAACGGCACCATCCTGGCCGATGTGATCAAGGCCGGCGACACGCTGACCACTGCGGTCACCATTCCGGTGACCGACAACAGCTTCCTGTTCAACCTGACTGGCGTGAAAAACGGCAAGTCGGTCGATCTGGTGATTGCCTCGGCGCCAACGCCAACGCCAACCCCGACGCCAACACCAACACCAACCCCGACGCCAACACCAACGCCAACGCCGACGCCGACACCGGTGCCTACACCAACGCCAGTGCCGACCCCGACCCCGACTCCGGTGCCGACTCCCACGCCGGTGCCGACACCGGTCCCGGTTCCCGTGCCAACACCGGTCCCGACGCCGGTACCGGTGCCTGTGCCGACACCGGTGCCGGTGCCTGTTCCCACGCCGGTGCCAGTGCCGACCCCTGTTCCGGTGCCAGTGCCGACACCGGTGCCAGTGCCGACGCCGGTCCCCACGCCGGTCCCGACGCCAGTGCCGGTCCCGACGCCAGTGCCGACGCCGGTCCCGACACCGGTACCGACGCCGACGCCGCCGATCACGCCGCCGCCACCGGCCAACACCGCCATCTCGGCCATCGTGGCCACCGGCAATTCGTCGGGAGGCGGCGCGGCGCGCGTGTTCGACACCCTGATCGCCAACAGCACCGGCGGCGACATGGGCCAGGTCATCACCGCGCTGGGCAAGCTGTCGACCGCGCAAGAAGTGTCCGATGCCGTCGGCCAGACCGTGCCGCTGGCAGCCGGCGGCACCGCCGCCGCGCTGGCCCGTACCATGAACCTGACCGACCGCGTGGTGCAGGCGCGCATCGAATCGAACCGCGGCCTGTCGGCCGGCGACGGCTACGGCAGCGAGCGCGCAATGTGGGCCAAGCCGTTCGGATCCTGGGCACGCCAGAGCGAACGCAATGGCGCCCCCGGCTACGAGGCCGACAGCGGCGGCCTGATCGTCGGAGCGGACGGCGTGGTCAGCAGCGCCGACCGGGTCGGCTTCGCGGTGACCTATGCCAGGACCAGTCTGGACGGCACCGGCGTGAGCGCGCAGACGGCCGATATCGACCTGCTGCAACTGATGACCTACGGCAGCCACAACCTGGACGCCGATACCGACATCAGCTGGCAGCTCGACCTGGGCACCAACAAGACCGAGGGCCGCCGGCTCATCAGTTTTGGCGGCCTGACGCGCATGGCAAGCAGCGACTACCGCGGCATGAGCCTGCATGCGGGCAGCGGCATCGCCCGCGTGCTGCGCCTGAGCGAGCAAACCAATCTGACGCCATCGATGCGCCTGGACTACACCACCGTCAAGAACAAGGCCTACGCCGAAACCGGTGCCGGCGCCCTGAACTTGCTGGTCAACAGCCAGCGCGCCAAGCAGTTCATCCTGTACGGCGACGTCAGGTTCAATCATTCGCCATCGAAGGAATTGACGTTCTCGGGCAACCTCGGGTTCGGCTATGATTTCCTGGCCGAGCAAACCGCGGTCGTGGCGACCTTTGCCGGTGGCGGACCAGCCTTCACCACCAGCGGCATCGATCCCAAGCCGCTGTTTGCGCGCGCCGGCGCCGGCGTGACGCTGCTGCGGGCCGGCAGCACCGAACTGACGGCGCGCTACGACGCTGAAGCGCATCGCGGCTACCGCGCGCAAAGCGTGTCGCTGAAACTGCGCAAGCAGTTCTGAGCGGCGCCTCGACCCTGACACAAGGAGACCGATGTCGAACGACGTACCCGCATGGCGTTTGAAAAGCAGTTTGAGCGGCATCGAGTGGCCGGCTGTCCCGGATGTACGGGGCAGCCTGGTCTACTCCCTGTTCCGCCAGATGGAAACCGAACAATGGCTGGCCCCGCGCGATATCGCGGCGCGCCAGTCGGTCCAGCTGGGGCAGGTCGTGCGGCATGCCGCGCTGACCGTCCCCTGGTACCGCGGGCACTGGCCGCCCGGCCTGCTCGCGCAATGGTGCGACGGCGCGCCCGTCACTGCGCACGACTTTGCGCGCTTGCCATCCTTGTCCCGGCGCGACCTGCAGGCGCAGTTTGCGCAGCTGCAAAGCGGCGCGGTGCCGTCCGAACATGGCCCGCTCGCCGACGGCAGCAGTTCCGGCTCCACCGGTACCCCGGTGCGCTTTCGCAAGACCTACCTGAACCAGCTGATATGGGAAGCGCTGACCTTGCGCGACCATGCCTGGCACCGGCGCGACCTGCTGCAAACGCTGTGCATCATCCGCCGCGGCGAGGCCGACGAGGCCGACAACTGGGGCATGCCGACCCGCATGTTCCACACCGGCGCGGCCTATCTGTGCCCGGTCAGCGTGGATGTCGAGGCCCAGCTGGCATGGCTGGTCGAGCGCGCGCCCGGCTATCTGCTGACCTATCCCTCGCTCGCCCTGCAACTGGCCAGCCTGGCGCGCCAGCAAGGCGTGCGCTTGCCGGGCCTGCGCGAGGTGCGCACCTTCGGCGAGCCGCTCGATGCGCAGGTGCGCGACGCCTGCCGCGAAGCGTGGGGCGTGCCGGTCAACGACACCTATTCATCCGAGGAATTCGGCTACCTCGCCATCCGCTGTCCGCACAGCGGCCACTATCATGTGCAGTCCGAAAACGTCCTGCTCGAAGTGCTGGACGACGATGGCAAGGCCTGCGCGCCGGGCGCCATCGGACGCGTGGTGGTGACCGGCTTGCTGAATTTTGCGATGCCGCTGATCCGTTACGAACTGGGCGACATGGCCGAAGCCGGCCCGCCCTGCCCCTGCGGGCGCGGCCTGCCGGTGCTCTCGCGCATCCTCGGACGGACCCGCAACATGCTGGTGACGGCCGACGCAAAACGCTACTGGCCCACCTTCGGCTTTCGCGACAGTGCCACCGGCGCAGGCAGCGGCGGCCCGCGCATCGTCCAGCGCCAGGTGCTCCAGAGCGCGCTCGACCAGGTGCAGATCCGCTATGTCAGCCACAGTGCGCTCTCGCCCGAGGAAGAAAGCCGGCTCACGGCGCAGGTGGCGCAGCGCTTGCCGCCCGGCGTGAACGTCACGGCGCAGCGGGTGGACGCCATCGCGCGCAGTGCGAACGGCAAATTCGAGGAGTTCGTCGCGGCCATTGCGGCGCCGCCGCAAGCGCCGTGACGGCGTTCAGGCGGCCCGCTGTCCCTGCATCATCCATTTGACGTAATGGCTTTCCGGCGTGGCGGGCCGGTGCCCGGCCAGGTCCCGCGCCGACAGCGGCTCGCAGCGCACGCCGGTGAGGCCGGCGGCGCGGGCACTGCCGGCCAATTCGTCCACCGAGGCCACCGCATGGGTGGTCTTGGCCGCGCAGAACGCGCGCACGATCAATTCGAGTTCGTGGTCGGTCAGCATGGCCAGGCGCCGCGCGCCAGTGCCCTGGGCCGCCAGGCTGGCGGCGACCATGCTGTCGACCTGCCGCGGCGCATACGCCAGCAGCGACACGCCATGCTGCGCGCGCACGCTCTGGTACAGCAGCAGGCTGCCCGCCACGTCCAGCCGCGCCGCCAGATGGCCGACCAGCGCGGCGCGCGCATCCGGTGCGATAAAACTGAGCAGCGAATGGGTCAGCACCAGGTCGAACCGGCGCCCGTCCGGAGCGGGCGCCGCGCACAGGTCGTGCACGTCCAGCGTCACCGCAAAGCCCATCGCGCCGGCGTACTGCCGGCACAGCGCCAGCGGTACCGGCGAGCGGTCGGCGACGCGCACGTCGAGCGCCGCGATGCCCGCGCCGAACGCTTCGTGCAGCACCGACAGCAGGCCGCAATCGGCGCTGCCGGCGATGTACACCGAAGCGATCGGCCGCGCGCGCGCCAGGGCCCGCAGATGGCGCACGATCTGCGCGCGCTCGCTGTCCAGGCCACTGATGATGCCCAGCAGTTGCAGCACGACCCAGCCGGCATGGTAGGGCGATTGCATCGCCAGCAAGGCCGGCAAGGCTTGCAGCAGCCGGCCGCGCCGCGCCGCATGGCCGTAGGTGGCGCAGGGCGGCAGCGTCACCGCGCGCGCGTCCGCTCGGCCGACAGGTCGGCCGAGGCAAGGGCGAAGCGTGCGATCGCTTCGTCGTTCAGCGTGACCCCGAAGCCGGGACCGGGCGGCAGCCGGGCCTGGCCATCGCTGATGTCGATGGTTTCGTTGATGATGTCGCCGACGAAGCGTTCGAGCGCGGAACCGTAGCCGACGAATTCGCCGACTGCGGGATGGGCCGCGGCAAAGTGCAGCAGGGCCGCGCTGCCCACGCCCAGGGTGTGTTTCGAGCCCAGGTTGCACTGCAGCCCCCCTGCTTCGGCGATCGCCACGATGGCCGAAGAGGCGCGCAAGCCGCCGGACTTCGCCAGCTTGACCGTGATGATGTCGGCCGCGCGCGCGCGCACCACGCGCATCGCGTCGGCCGGACTGAGGACGCTTTCGTCGGCCGCGATGGGCGCATGGGCGCGTTCCGTGATCAGCTGCATGGCCTCGATATCCCACCAGGCGCACGGCTGCTCGATGCATTCGAGCTCGCACTCCTGCAAGGCGGCATCGACGGCCAGCGCCGCCTTGCAGTGCCACGCCTGGTTGGGATCGATCTCGATGCGCACGCCCGCGCCCACGGCGCGCTGCACCGCACGCGCCATGCGGATATCGTGGCGCCAGTCGGCGCTGCCTTTCAGGGTGAGCAGGCGATAGCCCATCTCGGCCAGCGTGCAGGCCGATTGCACCGCCGTGCGTTCGTCCGGCATGGCCATGCTGCGCGACAGGGCAAAGCGTTCGCGCGTCGCGCCGCCGAGCAGGTCGGCAACCGGGATGCCGAGGTGGCGCGCCTTCAGGTCGTGCAGCGCCAGGTCGATGGCGCACAGGGACGTGGGAAAGGCGTGGCGTTCCGACGACAGGCCGGCCAGGGTCTGCAAGATGGTGACGATGCGCGCGCCGTCCTGGCCCAGCAGGAGCGGGCCGCTGACCTCGGCCAGGCGGCGGAACACCGAGTCGGCGCACTCGCCGTCGCGCGCGGGGAAAATGATCGAGGCCTCGCCCAGGCCCACGGTGCCATCGAGCGCGGTCAGGCGCAGCAGCACCTTTTCGCCCACCTCCAGGCGCCCGCGCGAGGACTGCATGGGCGCGCCATACGGCATGCGCACCTTCCATGCCTCGACCCGCACGATGGTCAGCGGCGCGCCACGCGCACTTTCAGGGGAAAAATCAGCCATGAGCACATCGCGCCAGTGAGGTCGGACCATCGGACATCCGCTGCGCCGGCGCAGGGTGCGCACCGGCACAGGACTTTTGCATCGGCGCTCGCGCGAGCGGCCGCACAGCCTATTGTACTGTCAACCCGGGCGCTGCGGAGCGGCAAGCGGCTCAGATTCCGCTGGCCATCAAGCCTTCGGTATGGCCCGCCCAGATATTGCCGGAGCGCAGGAACGGCTCGGTCTTCATCAGCGAAAACTGCATGCCCACCTCATCCCAGCCATAGCGGTCCACTTCCACGCGCTGGTGCTCGACCCGCACCACGTTGAACGAATTCACCTCGCCCCGTCCGCGCGTCGAGGTCGCCGTGCCGGCCTGCACCACCAGCGCCGCGTACTCGCTCATCTGATAGCGCTCCGAGGTGTTGCCGGCATGGCTGGTATGCATATGCCCCGACAGCAGCAGGTCCACCCCGCAGTCGGCAAACGCCTGCATCGCCGCCGGCGCCCGCTCCACCAGGTCGTCGTCATCCTCGGTCTTGGGCAGGTCGAACGGATGATGGGTCACGATGATGCGCGTGATCGCCGGGTCGAGCCCCTTGAGCTGCTTGCGGATCATGGCCACCTGCTCGTCGTTGACGCGCCCATCCTTGAAGGTCAGCGAGCGCGCGGTATTCACGCCCAGTACCGCGATCTCTTCATCCACATAGATCGGATCGAGGTCGTCGGTGATGTAGCGCTTGTAGCGCGTCAGGGGCTGCAGGAAGCGCCGGAACACGTTGTACAGCGAAATGTCGTGATTGCCCGGCACGATGATCTGCGGCCCGGGCAAGGTGTCGAGCCAGGCCCTGGCCGCCTCGAATTGCTCGCTCTTGGCGCGCTGGGTCAGGTCGCCCGAGACCACCACCACGTCCGGCGCGATGCGTTCGACCAGCTCGCGCAGCGGCGCCAGCAGTTTTTCGTCGACCCGGCCGAAATGCAGGTCTGAAAGATGAACCAAAGTACGCATGCTAACTCCTCAAGTTGGGACAACGACCGTCAGCGCGGCCGGACGAATCCGGTAACGCAGCGGAGTCGTCATGACGGTCACTTCGCCATCGGTGGCCACGCGCAAACGCGTGTGGCGGGTGGCAATTTCCATGTTTTCGACCGTAAGTACGTCGAAATCGCGCTCCTGCGCCAGACTGCCCCACAGGGCGCTCCAGCCCAGCCGCAGCAAGCCCAGGCG
The DNA here is from genome assembly GCF_030846495.1 of Massilia scottii. Lineage (NCBI taxonomy): Bacteria > Pseudomonadati > Pseudomonadota > Betaproteobacteria > Burkholderiales > Oxalobacteraceae > Massilia > Massilia scottii. The sequence goes on from NZ_JAVCWM010000005.1 coordinate 355,796, forward strand.
GCCGGGACGCTGCGCCACGTACAGGCTCAGCTTGCCGGCATCGAGGCGCTGGCGTTCGCCCACGCTCAGGCCCTGCATCGTGTATTCGTTATTGCCGATGAAGACGAACGGCGTGCGGCGCGCATGTTCCTGCTCGCCCACCGTCAGGCGCAGGCTGAGAAACGGATAGCGGCGCAGCGCCGTCACGGTGGCCCAGCAGGCCGCCAGCCACTTGCCGCGCCCGAGCCGGCGCTGCTGCTTTTCGCGGTCGCGCACGATGTCGGGATACAGGCCGAGGCTGGAATTGTTCAGGAAGATCGTGCCGTTCACCTCGCCCACATCGACCTGGGTGCGGCGGCCCTGCGCCACGTTGCGGATCGCCTCGTCGAGCGCCAGCGGAATGCCGAGGTCCTTGGCGAAATGGTTCAGGGTGCCCATCGGCAGCACGCCGAACGCCACCCCGCTGCCGACCAGCTGCGAGGCGACCGCGTTGATGGTGCCGTCGCCGCCGCCGGCCACCACGATCTGCCTGCCGCTGGCGCGCGCCGCCCTGGCCGCCTCGATCAACTCGCTGCCGCCGCGCGCCAGGGTGACGTGCGCATCCAGGCCATGCGCGGCGAATTTGTCGCGCAGCTCGGCGGCGCGGCCGTCGTCGTGGCCGCTGCCGGCACTGCCGTTGATGATGACTGCGATCGGGGTCAGGATGGCACTCCTCGGGGTGCGTTGAGAGGGAAAGCGATGGCTTACTCGCTGATGCGCGCCGCGCGCCGCCGGCGCAGGGTCGAGCAGGCGGTGATGCATACCGCCAGCCAGCCGCAGCCTTCGACCATGGCCCCCAGCACGTCGCTCAGGTAATGGGCGCCCAGGTAGACCCGGCTCAGGGCCACCAGGGCGACCATCGTACAGGCTCCCAGCACCACCACGATGCGCACGCGCCAGCGCGGCACCACGCACACCAGGTAGGCCGCCAGCAAGCCGTAGAACACGGTCGCGCCCAGGGTATGGCCGCTGGGGAAGCTGTAGGTGGACAAGGTCAGCAGCGGCTCGTCGAAGCTCGGCCGGGCACGCTGGAAAATATACTTGAGCATGACGTTGAGCAGCTGGCCGCCCGGCACCGCCAGCACCAGGCAAATGAGCCAGTAGCGCGCTTTCCTGAAGTAAAAGTAGAGGCCCAGCGCGCTCGCCATCAGCAGCACGCCCAGCACGTCATGGGTGTTGGTGATGAACAGCATGGGGCCGGTCCAGATGCTGTCCTTGTGTCCGTGGAACCAGTTCGCCAGGAGGGCATCGAGCTCGGTGATGTCGTCGTGCGAGACGACGTCGGCCGCCAGGTTGCCGAACAGCGCGGCCGCCAGCATCATCAGGATGGCGCCGATGGTGACGTGCAAGCCGAGCTCGCCTTCGGGACTGAGACGGGCGGCGACGAAGCTGCGTACGCGGGGATGGAAATTGATCACGGTTGAACGATGGGCGACGGCCGGCACCAGCGGCACGGCAACGTTTGCAATCGTACACGACGCGCCGCCCTTCGCAGCGCACAGACCGCCAAGTTGGCGCCCGGCCCGCTGCTATTCCAGCGTATTGACCAGGTCGAGCAGCGCGGCGTGATCGAGCGGCTTGTTCAGGAACGCGGTCGCGCCCTGGCGCAGCGCCCAGACGCGGTCCGAATCCATATCCTTGCTGGTGAGCAGGATGACCGGGATATGCCAGGTGGTTTCATCGCTGGTGATGGCGCGCGTGGCCTGGAAGCCGTTCAGGTTGGGCATGACGACATCCATGACGATCAGGTCCGGCAGCTCGCTGCGCGCCATCGCCACCGCTTCGACGCCGTCGGTGGCGAGGATCACGCGGTGCCCGTGGGCCTGCAGCAGTTCGGCGACGATCAGGCGCTGCACCAGCGAATCGTCGACGACGAGGATTTTTTGACTAGCCATGGCAAATCGATTTCAATGGGTCGACGAGGAAGGCACCGCCTCCTCCTCCGCTGCTGCCTTGCGTTCGGGATGATAGCGCCAGTAAAAGGCGTCCGGACGCAGGCCGAATTCCTTCTGCAATTCCTGGCAGACGATGGTTTCGGCCAGGTACAGTGCCTTCAGGTTGGTCGTGCGGCTTACCGTCACGTACACGCGCAAGGTCTTGGTCGAGCTGGAGTTATGCAGCTCGAGGGCGGTGACGTCGAGTTCCATGCTTCGCAGCTTGTTTCTGACGTAGCGCGCCACGTCTTTGCGCACCGCGTTATACAGCGCAGAATTGACCGCCTTTGGGTCAGGCATGAATAGAACCCCAATCAATGAACAAGCGCCACAGGCTCCCGCGGGACTGCTGACGGCACACAAAACCGGTTTTACCTGGTCCACCGGGCATGGACGTAATCGTCAATATGATACGTCAGATCATATTGCACTACAGCCAGCTTGCGCGCAGTATCGCCGCGACTTGCACAGTAGTCAATCAAATTGTTGCTGTGCGCCAAATTTTACACCAGGCCCGGCTCAAGCGGCCGCTTGTTGAGCGAACGCACATGCACGAGTCGCGCCGCGTCAAGCGCCGGCGTGAGGCGGGTTAAGCAAGCCGGACGGATGGACGCGAATCAAACCCGCTAGCGGCGCCTTCTTACAAAATCGGCAGAACAGCAGCTCCCCCATCCCTTCCCGCCGGAGATCCTTGTGCGATTGAACCGATGTGCCACCCTCCTCTTCGCGATGGCCGTGTTCTGGTCCGCGCCCGCGCCAGCGTCGCTGCTGACCATCACGCCCGCCGTCCACACCATCACCCTGGCGCCCGGATCGGCCTGGGATGCCACGGGCACCATCACCAACCTGAGCGGCTTCGATCTGCTCAGCACGGAGATATTTCTCGAGTTCAGCGGCTACCCGCATCACATGCTGGCGCCCCAGCAACGCCTGGGCGGGATTGAATTTACCATCGGCAACCGGACGATCTCCGGCCTGACCGAACTGTTCCACGTCGACATCGCGCCCGATGCGGTGCGCGGCCTGGCCTGGTCGATGGACGTATTCGCGGCCGACATCCATGGCAATTTCAGCGACGTGAGCACGTTTTCCTTCCTCATCGGGGGGCAGGCGGCCGCGGTGCCGGAACCATCCACGGTGCCGCTGGTGAGCGCCGGGCTCATTGCGCTGCTGGCCGGCGCGGCCCTGGCCCGGCCCCGGGCCGGGCATCCCAACGGCTTGCGAGGCTGACATGGCCAAGCTTGCAGCCGCTACCAAGGTCGTGCTCGGAGAGCCGGGGATTGAGCATGTGAACGGACAAGTGTTCCTCAATCTGCACATCATGAACGTGGGCGAAGCGCCGCTGGGCAATCTGCACATCAGCGCGATGACGCTCGGCAGCGCGCGCCGCGCCAGCCCGCCCGGATTCCCCATCGTGATCGAGCTCATCGGCGCCAGCGCCACCGCGCATGTGACGGCGCGCTTTTCCAGCGCGGAACTGGCCGTGGGCGGCAAATACCTGTTCACCCTCAGCGGGACCTACACGGTGGGCGGGCTTGCGTATGGGCTGAGCCTGAACCGCTTCATCCGCCTGCCTGCCGCGACGGCGGCCGCGCTGCCGCGCTTCAAGGCGCGCGTGGAATCGGCGTCCCGGGCCCGCTACTGGAACTACACGCTCTTCAACGACGAGCCGGCCGGCAGCCGCAAGTCGATCGCCACCTTGTCACTGGCGATCGCCGCGCCGGTGGCCGTGACCGGCATCCCGGCCGGCTGGGCGGTGGAAACCGACGGCCAGACCTTCGTGCTGTGGTACGCCGCCGACGATGCGCCGCCCTACCCGCATCAGCTCGCGCCCGGACAATCCCTGTCCGGATTTCAATTGATGAGCACCCGAACGCGGTCGGAAGCCAGCCCGGCCGCGCTGACGTCCTGGAACCACGCCAGCGACGAGGCCGGGCCCGTCGTGTCCGACTACGTGATGACGCCATACCGGTTTGCCTGAATCGATTCAATGCATGTATGACGCGGAGGAAAGCATGGATGCCACTCGTTCGGCCATGTCGGCACTGGCGCGCGCACTGCGCCGCTGGGGGCGCGCGCGGGTGCGCGCCGCCGCGCCGGCCAGCCCTGCCGGAGACGACACCGGCTTCGACCATTTTTCGCGCTCGCTGGGCAGCCAGATTGCGCGCCGCGACGTGATGAAAGTGGCGCTGTTCGGTGCGGTCTCGGCGCTGCTCGGCAGCGTCGGCATGAAGCAGGCCCGGGCCGCGGCCAACTGCCTGTGCGGACGCCAGCTGTACGACGTGGCGACCCAATGCTGCACCCCGGCCGGAGTGCGGCCCAAGCATCCGCTGGCGGACCTGGCCTCGTGCCCCGAGCGGGTCGCGCACCCGGGCTACGTCTGCCGTCCGAACGGCTGCGGCGCCGCCGGCGGACAATCGTTTCCGGGCGCGTTCGGCGCGGCGCGCTTCGGCGCCTGTTGCGACGGCCACGACTGCTGCTGGGGCAGCTGCAACAGCAACCGGCCACGCTGCGACGGCACGTTCATCGATTGCCTGCGCGACGCCTGCGACGCGGCTTACCCGCCGCGCCTCGATGCGCTCGGCCTGGACAGCAACCGGATCCGGCGCTCCTCGTGCCGCGCCACGGCGCGCGCCTACTTCGAGGGTGTCCGGACCGATACCTGGGGCACCCCGGCTTACCTCGCGGCGCAGCAGGCGGCCTGCGACTGCTGCGGCACCCAAACCTGCAAGACCTGCCCCGGCGGCACCTGCGAGGCATTGCCCAGCTGCGAGGATCCCGGCTGCGTGTGCTTCCAGACCATCGAAGGCGCCGGATTTTGCCACCGTCCGCAACCGTGCGCGGGCTTGTCGGGCTGCACCTCCAGCGCCAGCTGCCCGCCCGGATGGGCCTGCGTCAGCGTCACTTGCTGCGGAAGCCATCCTGTTTGCATCCAGCCCTGCTTCGTCGTTGGCGGCGAGCGCGTGTCGCCGTTCGGGGTGGCGCCGGCGGCGGGACCGACCACGGCGCGGCCGGCCAGCGCCCGCAGGCACTGAGCGCGCCATTCACATTCCAGCCACTGACCGGAGGTAATCAATGGGTATCCTGTTCGTCGTATGCGGCATCGCGGTGGTGCTGGTCCTGACCCTGGCCGGCGTGTCCAAGTTCGGCCGCGCGGCCGAGACCGCCGGCGCCATGCGCGAGTTCGGCTTGCCCGCGCGATGGGCGGATCGGGCCGCTCCCGTGCTGCCTGCTGCGGAGCTCGGCATTGCCGTCTGCCTGCTCACGCCAGGCGTGGCATGGGCCGGCGCGCTGGCGGCGACCCTGTTCATGGCGCTGGTGACCATGCTGGTGACGGTCGCGCTGCTGCAAAACAGGCATCCCAGCTGCAACTGCTTCGGACAGGTGCGTGCCGCGCCGGTCAGCTGGGGCGTCGCCCTGCGCAGCCTGCTGCTGACCCTGTGCGCCGCTTATGTATTGTGGACCGGACCCGCACAGCTCGATCAGGGGCTGCTGGCAGCAGCCGGCAAGCTGGCGGCGACGCCTGGCGCGGCCGTGCTGGCGTCGCTGGCCGTGGCGTGCCTCTTTCTGCTCCAGGGCTGGCTGTCGCTGAACCTGGTGCGCCAGCAAGGGCGGCTGCTCCTGAAAATCGATAACCTGGAGCAACGCCTGGCCGCGGCCGGCATCCCGGAACACCAGTTCGCACCGCTGACCGGCCCCCTGCCCGGCAGCGCCGCGCCCGCGTTCAGCGCCGTCACCCTGGCGGGGGCGGCTGTCTCCTCAAGTACGCTGTTCGGCAACGGCACCCCGTCGCTGCTGCTGTTCGTGAGCGCCGACTGCGCACCGTGCCAGGATTTGCTGGCCGACCTGCTGGCATGGCGCGGCGCGCATCCTCCCCGCGACCGGCTGGTGATTGTGACCAGCGGGACAGCCCAGGCCAACCGCGACAAGCTCGGTGGCCTGATCGGCGCCGATGCCCTGCTGCAAGAGGAACGGGAAATCAACGCCCTGTTCGGGGTGGTGGCCACGCCCAGCGCCTTGCTGCTTGGCGCCGACGGCAGCATCGCCGCGCCGATCGCCATCGGCAAGGACCAGATCATGGCGCTGGTCCAGGGCACCCGTGCGCGGGACGGCGCCGGCCTGCCCGGGCGGCACATCGCCTATTCCTGACGAGAAAGGGGCCGATGCCGCAAAACGACAAACAACTGTTTATTTATACAGTACCTGTGGATTCATACAGTACTTGTGCTATTCTGGATTCACTCGCTCAACGCAAACCCCAAAGGAATTTATCATGACTCCACTGAACGGTAACTTCGGCCTCGAATACGCTCCAACCCCATTCCTGATGCGCCTCGGCCGCCGCGAAGTGCTGGTGACGCGCGATTTCCGCAAGCGCTTCTACCCGGTCAACCCCATCATCGAATGCGATACCGGCGTCGAGCCGGGCCATGTGGAAGTGCTGCTGATGCGCCGCTGGCTGCTGATCCTCTCCAAGGCACATTAAACGCATATGCAAAGCTGATTTAATTCGTGTTCTTTCCGGTGGGAGCAATTTATGCTGTTTGTTCCCGCATTTCCCACCGAGAGAGCTCACCATGCTGTTAAAAAAAATAAGCCAGTCCCTGATCGCACTGACCCTGCTGTCACAAGCTGCCCTCGCCGCTGACCTTACCTTGCTCAATGTGTCGTACGATCCGACCCGCGAGCTGTACCAGGACGTCAATGCCGCGTTTGCCAAGCAATGGAAAGCCAGGACGGGCGACAACGTCTCGGTCAAGCAATCGCACGGCGGTTCGGGCAAGCAGGCCCGTGGCGTCATCGACGGGCTGCAAGCGGACGTGGTCACGCTCGCGCTGGCCTATGACATCGACGCCATCGCCGAGCGCGGCAGCGTGTCGCCCCAGTGGCAAAAACGCTTGCAGCACAACAGCGCCCCCTACACGTCGACGATCGTGTTTTTGGTCCGCAAAGGCAATCCGAAAGGCATCAAGGATTGGAACGACCTGGTCAAGCCGGGTATCGCCGTGATCACGCCGAATCCCAAGACCTCGGGCGGGGCGCGCTGGAACCACCTTGCGGCCTGGGGCTACGCCCTGCGCCAGCCGGGCGCCACTGAAGCGACGGCCAAGGAATTCATCGGCAAGCTGTACAAGAACGTACCGGTGCTCGATTCGGGCGCGCGCGGTGCGACCACCACGTTCGTGGAACGCGGCATCGGCGACGTGCTGATCGCGTGGGAAAACGAAGCGCTGCTGGCGATCAGGGAACTCGGCCCGGACAAGGTCGACATCGTTGCGCCATCGCTCAGCATCCTGGCCGAGCCGCCCGTGTCGGTGGTGGACAAGGTTGTCGACAAACGCGGCACGCGCAAGGTGGCGCAAGCCTACCTGCAATTCCTGTACACCGATGAAGGCCAGGAAATCGCGGCCAGGAACTACTACCGTCCGGTGGTGCCCAAAATTGCCGCCAAATACGCCGCGCAGTTCCCCAAGGTCAAGCTGTTCACCATTGACGACGTTGCCGGCGGCTGGACCAGGGCCCAGAAGGCCCACTTCGCCGATGGCGGCGTGTTCGACCAGATTTACCTGACCGGCAAGAAGTAATGATGTAGCCCATTTGGGCAACCGTTATGCCGCGCAGCCGCCCCCCGCCGAGTGCCCTCCTGGCGCGAAGGCGATGGCTCCACGGAGCGCCGGCCCGGTGCGAGACGGCAGCGCATTGCGACGCGACATATCTGCGCGCCGCAAGCGCTCGTCGCGCGCCCCGCAACAGCGGCACCCTCCCTCACTTCCGGCGCCCCCATGCCTGTTTCCTCACGCCGCCCCCACCCTGCATCAAGCCCTTAACCGGGGTATGATCGGATCGCCGCGGAACCATTCACGGCCACACCGCAACTACGAGGAGACGTCAACGATGACACGCATGACCGCTAAAGATTTCGATCCCGAAGTGCTGAAGTTATTCGACCAGTATGTACACGGCCAGCTCGACCGCCGCGGCTTTCTGTCGCAGGCCGGCCGCTACGCGGTCGGCGGCGCGACGGCCGCCAGCATGCTCGCTGCGCTCTCCCCCAGTTTCGCGGCCCAGCTCGTGCCTCCCACCGACCCGCGCATCAAGGCCACCTATGTCGAGTATCCCTCGCCCCAGGGATACGGCAAACTGCGCGGCTACCTGGTGCAGCCAGCCAACGCCAAAGGCAAGCTGCCGACCGTGCTGGTCGTGCACGAAAACCGCGGCCTCAATCCGCACATCGAAGACATCGCCCGCCGCGTCGCGCTCGAGAACTACATCGCCTTCGCCCCCGACGCCCTGTTCCCGCTCGGCGGCTACCCCGGCGACGAAGACAAGGCGCGCGAACTGTTCGGCAAACTCGACCAGACCAAGACGCGCGCCGATTTCGTCGAAGCCGCCGCCATCCTCAAGGCCATGCCCAACGGTAGCGGCAAGGTCGGCGTGGTCGGCTTCTGCTACGGCGGCGGCATCGCCAACTACCTGCCGACCGTGGTCAAGCACCTGGCCGCCTCGGTACCGTTCTACGGCGCCCAGACGCCCGCCGCCGAAGTGCCGAAGATCAAAACGCCGCTGCTGATCCACGACGCCGAAAAGGATGAACGCATCCTGGCCGGCTGGCCCGCGTACGAAGCGGCGCTCAAGGCCAACAAGGTCGATTACCAGCACTACATCTATCCCGGCGTCGAGCACGGCTTCAACAACGACACCACCCCGCGCTACGATCAAGCGGCCGCCAAGCTGGCCTGGCAGCGCACCATGGATTTCTTCAAGAAACACCTGGGCTGACCGGCGCGCCATCCCCGCCAGCGCACAGGCGGGGCTGACTGCCCTGCACCGTAACCCCGGCACCAGCGCCGGCGAACCAAACACCGTCGCGCGCTGTCTGTCCTTTGTGAGCCTATTCACGAAAGGATGCCTGATGAAACCCCGACTCAAACCCCTCAAGGACCAGGTGATGGTGATCACCGGCGCCACCAGCGGCATCGGCCTGACCACCGCGCGCATGGCCGCCGACGAGGGCGCCAGCCTGGTGCTGGCCGCGCGCGGGCGCGATGCCCTCGAACAGCTGGCCGGCGAGCTGCGCCTGCATGGCGCCCAGGTCGTCGCCGTCACGGCCGACGTGGGCGTGCCGCACGATGTGGCGCGCATCGGCCGCGCCGCGATCGAGCGCTTCGGCCGCATCGATACCTGGATCAACAATGCCGGCGTGGCGATTTTCGGCAAGCTCGAAGATGTCACGCTGCAAGACCAGCAGCGCCTGTTCCAGACCAATTTCTGGGGCGTGGTGCACGGCTCGCTCGAAGCGCTCAAGCACATGAAGGCGCGCGGCGGCGCCCTGATCAACCTGGGAAGCGAAGTGTCGGATGTGGCGGTGCCGCTGCAGGGGATGTATTCGGCCTCGAAGCACGCGGTCAAGGGCTTCACGGATGCGCTGCGGGTCGAGCTGGCGCACGATGGCGCGCCGGTGTCGGTCACCCTGATCAAGCCGGCCGCGGTCGACACCCTGTTCACGGTGCACGCGAAAAACTACATGGAAAAGGAACCGGCCCTGCCTCCGCCCATCTACGCGCCCGAACTGGTGGCGCAAGCGATCCTGTATGCGGCGCGCCGCCAGCGCCGCGACGTGTATGTGGGCGCCGCCTCCAGGCTGATGTCGCTGGGCAGCTTTCACCTGCCGTCGCTGATGGACCGCTATATGCGGCATGCCCTGTTTCGCCGGCAGATGCGCGAGCCGTCCGCCATGCCGGCCACGCAGACCCGGCGCGACGCCCTGCACGCGCCCGATCCGGCCAACGCCATGCGCGAACGCCAGGGCATGGGCATGGTGGCGCAGGTGGCCGAATCGAGCACCTACACGGCGCTGTCGATGCGCACCCGGCCCGTGCTGAGCGCCCTGTTAGGGGTGGGCGCCCTTCTTGCCGCCTGGCGCCTGTCCCGGCGGCGTACTGGCCATGAATGCTAGATCGTCCTCGTCGAGGGGCACCGAGGGAATCGATTCGATGTGGTCGACGTCGATGTCGGCGCCGTCGCGCACGGTGGTGTCGCGCCCGGCGGCGGCGCGTTCGCCGGTGCCGCTGGCATCGGTGTCGCTGTCGAGGTCAGGGTCGCCGATGTCGGGACCGGCGCCGCCGGCCGTGCCGGTTTCCAGGTCGGAGGTGGTGCCGCCGCCGAGGTCCAGCACGTCGTCGCGACCGAAGCCCGATGCGCCGACCAGGTCGCTGCCGCTGTCGGACGAATCGCTGGGGCCGAGTGCGCCGGTGCCATGGCCGGTGCCAAGCTTGCGGTCGGGCGTTTCAGGGAAATTATCGGGGTCGAGCGTGCTGGTGCCTGTCATGGTGCCTCCGGAAATGATTGGATGGTGTGATGACAGCGTAACCACAATCGGAGAATGGTGTCGCACGGACAAGGTTGACAAACTGCGTCCGAGGATGCGGCGCGAACTTGCCCCCCCGCCGAGAGCCGCCTTGGCGCGGGGGCGACGGCTCTACAGGTAGCGGCCGCCCGGAACGGCTGACAGCTGCGCCATGCGGCACCGCCGGGGCGGGTCATGTCAGCCCGGCGTCGTTGCCGGCGGCCGCCAGTTCATGCGCTCGGTGATATCCATCCCGATCCCGCGATACCCGGTGAAGCGGCTCGACGAATCGAACATCGGCTCGCCGCTCACCTGCAGGTATTGCACGCTGCCATCGGCACGCGTGCGCGTGAAGATGAAATCGAGGAAGGGCGTGCGGCTGGCGATATTGTCTTGCAGCTCGGCGCGCTCGTCCGGGTTCCAGCCGCCGTCGCTGTCGCTGTCGGCACCGATGCCCAGCATTTCGCTGACGGGACCGGAAAACCGGGTCAGCTGGCCCTGCGCATCCTGCTCCCAGTACCAGTCCGACGACAGCTCGGTAAAGCGCTGGAAACGCGCTTCGCTGGCGCGCAGCTCGGCGGTGCGCTCCAGCACCGTCTGTTCGAGCTGGCGGTTGTAATCGGCCAGGCGGCGGTACAGCAGGCGCACTTCGAGCATGTTGTGAATGCGCGTCTGCACCTCGACCAGATCGAACGGCTTGCTGACGAAATCCTTGGCGCCGGCCTTGAGCGCGCGCAGCTTGTGCCCGGGCTGGGCGGTAATGACCAGCACCGGCAGGTAGCCGCCGCGCTCGATCAGCTTGAGTCCTTCGATCACCTCGAACCCGTCCATGTCCGGCATCTGCAGGTCGAGCAGAATCAGGTCGTAGCTGTGTTCGGCGTGCGCGGCGCACACGGTGCGCGGATCCTGAGTCGTGGAAATGTTGGCGTAACCTGCATTACGCAACATTTGTTCAAGCAGCATCACGTTCGCTTCCTGATCATCGACGATCAGGATGTTGCCGCTCAGGATTTCAGAAGGGTCAAGCATGTCGTTCTTTCAAAGTGGTGCATTGGTGCCGGAGTCGACAGTTTCGGCCAGGCCGTGTTCGGCCGCGTGCTGGATGGCGAGGTCGAGCGCATCCATGAATTCGCGCACGCGGATCGGCTTGGTGAGGTAGCGGAAAAATCCCGCTTCCAAGCCTTTTTCAATGTCGCGCGGCATGGCGTTGGCCGACAGCGCCACCACCGGAATATGCGCGGTACTGCTGTCTTCGCGCAGGATCTTGAGCGCGCCGTAGCCGCTCATGCCGGGCAGGTTGATGTCCATCAGGATCACGTCGGGCTTGCAGGCGCGCGCCATTTCGACGCCGTGGTAGCCGTCGACGGCGGTGAGCAGTTGCAGGTCGCCGCGGCGCTCCATCAATTGCTCCACCAGCGCCAGGTTGGCCGGGTTGTCTTCCACGTACAGCAGGGTCGGCTGCCGGCCGATCCGGCGCGCGGCGGCCTGGCGGCGGTCGCGCTCCAGGTCGTCATCGTGGTCCATCGCCAGCGCGGGCTCGGCGGCGCCTGCGAACTCGACCCAGAACACGGTACCGGAACCGACCGTGCTGTTGACGCCGATGCGGCCATCCATCAGCTCGACCAGGCGCTTGGTGACCACCAGGCCGATGCCGGTGCCCTCTTCGGCACTGTTTTCCTGGCCCAGGCGGTTAAACGGCTGGAACAGCTGCGCCAGCTGGGTGGGCGCCAGACCGGCGCCGGTATCTTCCACGCTCACGCGCACCCGGCCGTCGGCCACCAGTTCGCAGGTCACGCTCACCGAGCCGCCTTCGCGGTTGTACTTGATCGCGTTCGACAGCAGGTTGATCATCACCTGTTTCACGCGGGTGCGGTCGGCATGGATGTACAGCTGCTTGTCGACAATCGGGAAATGCAGGCCCAGGTTGCGGGTGGCGGCCTGCGGGCCGATCATGCCCTGGCAGTCGAGCAGCACGTCGCCCAGCGACATCGATTCCTGCGACATCGTCACCTTGCCCGATTCGACCATGGCCAGGTCGAGGATTTCGTTGATCAGGCGCAGCAGATACCAGCCGCCCTTGAGGATCTGGTCGATCGAGCGCTGCTGATGCGGGGCCGGCGGCGGCACGTCGGACGCCATCAGCTGGGCAAAGCCGAGCACCGCGTTGAGCGGGGTGCGCAGTTCGTGGCTCATCGAGGACAGGAATTCGGACTTGGCGCGGTTGGCCTTGTCGGCCGTGGCGCGCGCGCTTTCCAGCTCGACATTGGTCTCCTGCAGCGCGTGCTCGAACTGCTTGCGCTCGGTCACGTCGCGCGCCGCGGCGAACACGCCCTGCAGCTTGCGGTCGCGGTCGTAGAAAGTGCTGGCACTGTACGACACCACCGTCCGGGTGCCGTCGCGCGCCACCGCCGTCAGCTCGTAATTGGTCACCTTGCCTTCGCGCAGCACGCGCGTGACGGCTTCGTGCGCCCGTTCCGGCTCGGAAAAATAGCTTTTGAACGGTGCGCCGATCAGTTCGTCGCGGGTGCAGCCGGTCAGCGCTTCCATCTGCTGGTTGACGTCGCTGATGATGCCGCGCGGATCGGTGGCGATCAGGGCATCGGTATTCGATTCGATCAGCGAACGCGTGTAGAACTGCTGGTCGCGCAGGCGCTGGTCGAGCAGGGCCTGTTCGGCCTCGACCTGCTTGCGCGCGGTATTGTCGCTGCCGATCAGCAGGTAGCCGATCACCCGGCCGGGCGCGTCGCGCAGGGCCGTGACCGACACCAGCGCCGGAAAGCGGGTGCCGTCCTTGCGAATATAAGTCAGTTCGTAAATGTCTTCGATGCCGCGCAGGGCCTTGTGGATCATCGATTCGAAGCCGGGGGCGATCGGCTCGCCCATTTCATGGCTCAGTTCCGCGGCGCGCGCTTCCAGTTCCTGGCGGTCGGAAATATCGGCCGGGGTCAGCTTGTCGACCACTTCGGCGGCGGCGTAGCCCAGCATGCGCTCGGCGCCGACGTTGAAAATCTGGATCACGCCCTGGGCATCGGTGGCAATGCTGGAAAAATTGGCGCTGTTGAAAATCGCATCCTGCAGCGCGCCGGCCTTGAGCAGCGGCACCGCGTGCAGCGCCCGGTCGGCCTCGGTACGCTGGCTGATGGCGCGCTGCACCCGCACGAACAGCAGCGCCAGGAAAATGAGCAGCAGGATGATGCTGGCCTTGATCAGGTTGACCGCGCCCGCCGAGTCGACCGCATAATTGAGCGCGATGCTGCCGACCAGCAGCAGCACCGCCAAGGTGGCGCCGAAGCCGATCACCATCAGGCGCTCGACCGAGGTGTTGTGCAAGAAACCGTTGCTCATCCGATGTTTCCCTGGCGGTGGCGCACGTCCGACAGCAGGCGTCCGAATTCCTTCTTGACGACGGCGTAGCATTCGCACACGTCGTCCTCCAGCCCGGCCCGGTCCAGCACGGTGATGTGGCCGCGCCGGTAGCTGATGTAGCCGTAGCCCTGCAGGCGCCCGGCCGCCTCGGTGACGCCCTCGCGCCGCACGCCGAGCATATTGGCGATCAGTTCCTGGGTCATGGTCAGTTCGTTCGACGGCAGGCGGTCCAGGGTCAGCAGCAGCCAGCGGCACAGTTGCTGCTCCACCGAATGGTGACGGTTGCACACCGCGGTTTGCGACATTTGCGTCAGCAGGGCCTGGGTGTAGCGCAGCAGCAGGCGCATCACATGGCCGCCGCGATTGAATTCTTCCATCAGGATCGCGGCCGGCAAGCGGTAGGCATGGCCGCGCGTCTGCACCACGGCGCGGCTGGGCGTGCTGTCGCCGCCCATGAATACCGACACGCCGAGCACGCCTTCATTGCCGACCCCGGCAATTTCGGACGAGCCTCCATTTTCCAGAAGGTAATGGAGCGACACGATCGCGGTCGTGGGGAAGTACAAATGATGCAACTTGTCGCCCGATTCCGACAACACGTCGCCAAGCAGCAGGGGAATCAGTTCGAGGTGCGGGGCAAGACGGTCGAATTCGGCGTCGAGAAGCGCTGCCAACAAATGGTTCTGGTTAGGGTCGTGCTTACTGGACATTGGAGACGGCCTATTCTTCCAGTGAATACTGCGTTGAGTTAGTCCGACAGAATATCACGCGCAGTGATTCTACGACGCAATGTATTACAGTAAAGCATACTCGTCCGTACGGAAGCGTACATACAAACGGCGTACTTTGGCGTATCGTGAACCTACGGCCAGATGTGATCGTCGATCACCCGGACGCGTGCACGCAGGAGGTTCGCTGATGGGAAATTTACTGCGCCGGGTGCGTATTTCGATCTCGGTGTCGGCGATCCTGGCGCTGCTGGTCGGGCTGGCCTTGACTGCCTTGCTGTTCGCCTCGGTGCGGCGGGTGGAAACCCAGGCGCGCACCGTGCGCTTCCAGCAGGAAGCCATGCTGCGCATCAATGCCGTGTCCGGCGGACTGTCGGGCGCGATCGAGCAGCTGATGGTGGTCAACCAGCTGTTCAATACCTTCGGTGTGGTCAGCAGGGAACAATTTCGCAGCTTTACCGCGCCCTTGCTGGCGCGTTATCCGGAACTGCACGCCCTCAGCTTCCAGCGCCTCGTCAGCCATGCCGAGCGCCCGGCCTACGAAGCGCAGCAGCGCCGGCGCATCCCGGGTTTTACCATCACCGAATTCATCGACGAGCACCACGGCCCGGCGCCACGCCGCGCGCACTACAACGTGGTCGAGTATATCGAACCGGCCGCCGGCAACGACACCGCGCTCGGGCTCGACACTTCAGCCGTGACGACCTATGGCGACGCCCGCTCGCGCTCGCGCCGCAACGGCCGCGTCACCGCCACCGGCCTGCTCTCGCTGGTGCAGCAGCGCGGATTTCATACCGGCTTCCTGGTGCTCGCGCCGGTCTATCAGCGCCAGGCCCCGCAAGACACCGTCCGCCAGCGCGAGCGCGCCGTGATCGGCGAGACGGCCGCCGTGTTCCGCGTCGACCACCTGATCCATACCCTGCTCGGCAACGCCAGGCTGCTCGACCAGCCCGGCATGTCGATCAATATCTACGCATCGGGCTCGGCGCAGGCGGCGCAGCTGGCGTTTTCCGACGGCAAGGCGCCACGCCGGTCCGGCAGCGTCCGCTCCCTGCTGCCCGCCTGGCTGCTGTACGACCATCCGGCTCCGGTCAACGCGGTATTCAACGTGGGGGGAGAACCGTGGTTCATCGAAGTGACCCAGGAACCGCGCTCCTTCGTGGGCACCCACGCCGGTTCCTGGTATGCGCTGCTGGGCGGCTTGCTGTCGAGCTTCTTGACGGCCGGCTATGTCTACAGCCTGGTCTCGCGCCACTCGGCGATCGAGCGCGTCGCCGGCGAACGCACCGCCGCGCTGCAGTTCGCCAACCTGCGCCTGACCGAAGACCTGGCCTTGCGCAAACGCACCGAAAAGGCGCTGCGCCTGCGCGAGAAAGTCATTGAAGTGTCGGCCAACGCGGTCATCATCTGCAACGCCGAAGGCCCCGATTATGCCGTCGAGTACGTCAATCCCGCATTCGAATCGATCACCGGCTACAGCGCCGCCGAGGTCATCGGCAAGAGCCTCAAATCCTTGCAGGGCGCCGGACACGACCAGCAGAACATCGACGAAATCAGCGCCGCCCTGCGCGAACAGCGCGAAGGCCACGCCGTGCTGCGCAACTACCGCAAGGATGGCAGCGGCTACTGGAACGACCTGTTCATCGCCCCGGTGCGCGACGACGCCGGCGCGATCAGCCATTTCGTGGTGGCCCAGTACGACATCAGCGCCGTGATGCGCTTCGAGGCCGAGCTGGAATACCAGGCCAATCATGACGCCCTGACCGGCCTGGCCAACCGCCATCTGCTGGCCGAACGGCTCTCCAGCGCCATTGCGCAGGCACACCGCGCGGGTACCGAACTGTGGGTCGTGTTCGTCGACCTCGACCGCTTCAAGTTCGTCAACGACACGCTCGGCCATGAAGCCGGCGACGCCATGCTGCGCGTGCTGGGCGAGCGCATCAAGGGCGCCGTGGGCGAGGCCGACACGGTATCGCGCATGGGCGGCGACGAGTTCGTGCTGGTCTTGCCCGGCCATCCGGGCGACGGCGACGGTCTGCGCGTGCTCCAGCGCATCATGGACGCGGTGGCCGAGCCGCTGCGGATCCAGGCGCACGAATTTTTCGTCACCTGCAGCATGGGCGTGGCGGTGTACCCGGCCGATGGCGGCAACGCCGACACCCTGACCAAGCATGCCGACATAGCCATGTACCGGGCCAAGGAACTGGGGCGCAACAGTTACCAGTTCTATTGCCCGGAAATGAACGCGCGCACCCTGGAACGCCTGCAGATCGAGGCCGACCTGCGCCACGCGCTCGAACGCAACGAACTGGTGCTGCACTACCAGCCCCAGATCGATGTGCACAGCGGCGTCATCGTCGGCATGGAAGCGCTGCTGCGCTGGGAGCATCCGGTGCTGGGCCTGGTCTCGCCGCTGCGCTTCATCGCCCTGGCCGAAGAAATGGGCTTGATCATCCCGATCGGCGCGTGGGTGATCCGTACCGCGTGCATGCAGAACATGGCCTGGCAAAAGGCCGGGCTGGGCCGGCTGCGCATGGCGGTCAATCTGTCGGCCCGCCAGTTCACCGGCAAGGATCTGCTGCAATCGGTGTCCAGCGCCCTCGAGGAAAGCGGCCTGGAGGCGCGCTACCTGGAGCTGGAACTGACCGAGAGCATGGTGATGAGCGATGTCGACAACGCCATCACGATCTTGCGCATGCTCAAGCAGCTCGGCGTGCACCTCGCCATCGACGATTTCGGCACCGGCTACTCCAGCCTGTCGTATCTGAGCCGTTTTCCCATCGACGTGCTCAAGATCGACCAGTCGTTCGTGCGCGACATTGCGCTGGAAGCCGACGGGGCGGCGATCGTGGTGTCGATCATTTCGCTGGCGCACAGCCTGCGCATGAAAGTCATTGCCGAAGGGGTGGAAACGGCCGAACAGCTGGCCTTCCTGCGCGAGCATGGCTGCGATGAAGTGCAAGGCTATTTCTTCAGCCGCCCGGTGGGCGCGCTGGAATTTGAACACCTGATGGCGCACGCGCCGTGCACCAAGGACTGACCCGCCTGCGGCGCGGCGGCCCAGCGCTCCGAATCGGGCCCGGCCGCGCTTAAAACGAGTGGCGCATGCCGATGTTGAGGGCCGACCAGCCTTTGCCGCCGTCCGGCGCCGTGATGGCCATGTAGCCCGGTCCGGTACGGTGTTTTACCAGCGAAAACGCGGTATAAAAATCGGTGCGGCGCGAAATCTGATAAGTGGCGCCGAAGGCCAGCATGTCCACATCGCGGTTGGCGCGGTCGCGGTCGTTCTTGCGCACGAACGACACCAGGTAGGTGGTGGCGCGCATCGGCACGGCAATGCCGACCAGTACGTCGCGGCTGTCGGTCGATGGCGTGCTGGCCATGGCCGCGCCGTAGGGGTTATCAGGATTCCACAACGGCGACGCGCCCCAGCCGCGGTTGGCGCTGTAGGCGGCGTACGCCTTCATATTGCCCAGGTCGACATTGGCGGCGGCGATGGAATTCTTGGCATCCATGCGGGCGCCGAGCGAGGTTGCCGGTGCGACCTTGGCAACGCTCTTGTTCTGGTGCGCCAGGCGCAGGGTGACCGGTCCGCCTGAGATACCGACCGACAAGCCCCAGGCGCGGCTGTTCTGGCGGTCGCGTTCAAAGTTGCTGAGGGCAAAGCGGCGTGGTTCGGTCACGTCCTGCAAGCCCATGCGCTTGCCGGGATAGCCGAACACCTTGGTGGCGGTCTCGGGCGTGCCCGAGTCGAACAGATCGCTGACATCAACCAGCGCCAGCCCCTGTTTTGCGTCGGACGGCGCGAGGGCAGCCCGATACACGGAAGTTTGTGTTTGAGCATTCGCACCCGCGGCGCAGGCGCACAAGGCAACAATGGCAAAAGAAGATGGTTTCATGGCGGTACTCCGTACAATTAATTCTACGCTAGTTAGGTTATCCTCCAACCGGAATTTTTGTTCTGTCCGTTACCCCACATAGCAGGCTATCATCGTCGATATCGTATTGACCACGGCCTGACAGGATGTCCACAGTGAGTAACAGCAGCAGCAAAACCTTCCGTTATCCCAAGATGCCAGGCACCTTGCGCGCCGATGTGCTGGCGGTCTTGCTGGCATCGGACGACATGACCGGCATTGAGAGTATTTTCGACCAAAGAAAGCAAAGCTTGAGCACGGTGATCCGCGCGCTGATCCGCAAGTACGGCTGGCCGATCGAGCGCCGCGACTTTCCGACCAACACGGCCGATGGCCGGGCGGGCTGGGCCTCGGTGTATTGCCTGCCGCAAGAGGTGATCGACGCCGCGCTGGCCGGCGCCGGACGCGACTGGCTGGAGGGGGTGCGGGCGGCCAGATCGGCGCGCCGGCGCCGCCCGCTGCGTTCGCCAGGGGCGGCCAAAGCCAGGGCAGTTGCCGCGTCAGAGGAAAGCGATGGCGAATGAGGCACTGCCGTCAACGTTGCCGCAATGCGATAAACAATAAAAGGTGATATGGGTCCAGAGATTTACAAGGTCGCGGACATTGGCCGCGGGTCATTGGCCGTGATGGCAAAACCGGTGGCTGGCGAATGGATTGACGAAGAATTTTCCGGCATCGCCAGGTATGGCATCACCGGCATGGTTTCCTTGCTGGAACGGCACGAAATACACGAACTCGGTCTGGTCAACGCGCCGGCACTGTGCGCGTCGAACGGCATTGCCTTCACGCATTTCCCCATCGCCGACCGCGGCTTGCCCGCCTCGCCAGGCGTTTTTGCACTGGTGCAGGCGCTCGGCCGCCGCATTGAAGATGGTGAACATACCGTCATTCATTGCCGGGCCGGTATCGGACGCACCGGATTGATGGCAGCGGCCGTGCTGGTATGGCACGGCTGGACGCCCGGGGACGCCTTCAGGCTGGTGTCGGCGTCGCGCGGCGTTCAGGTGCCGGATACGCCGGAACAGTATGCCTGGGTAGTGACGCATCAGAAGCGTTTGCTCGCGGCCTGAGTGGAGCGCCGTGATGGCAAGCCGACCGTGGGTTCCTGCGGGAGCATGGAGCCGTGGGCGGGGATGCGTCCGGATGAGGAGCGGGGGATGGAATGCGGGTCGCAGCCTTGCGTGGAGCGCGGAACCAGGGTTCCCGCCGGCGCGGGAACGACGAATATTGGGCTACAGGTACCAACTTCGTTGTTCCCGCGCCAAGGCGGACGCGGCCGGACCAGAGCTGGCGCGAACGCCTAAGAAAACCAACAACGGGCGTGCAGGTGCCGGGCGACAGGCTACGTCACCGCTTGCGCGGGGCATGGATTGCCGCCCGTGACGGAGGACCGCAATGCAACGGCATGGTCGACATAGCCGTCCGGCCGCACCACGAGCGCTGCCACGCCGTCCAGTTCCGCCTCCCTTCCCGGCACCAGTGCCGTCACCGCATTCACCCAGGCGCCGTCCAGCGCAGGCTGATAGCGGCCGTGCACGCCCCCGTCCACCTGCAGCACCAGCCAGCGTCCGCTCGCCAGATGCGCGTACAGCGACGATGCCGCGCCATCGGCATGCCGCAGGGGCCAATCCGGCAACCTGCGCCCGGTCCAGCGCGCGCACGCATCGCCCTCCGGCGCCCCGGAAAGCAGCGCAGCCGGATAACGGATACCGAAACCCGACAAATCATGCGCCAGCGCCGCATTGAGTTCCGGCCCCTTCATCAGGTCGCTGAGCGTGGCGCGCAGCGCCTGGCCCGCCGGGCCGAAGGAATCCATCATCAGCGCGCTCTGGGCCAGTGTGTTGCGATACAGCGCCGCCCCCACCGGATGGCGTTCGCCTTCATAAGTGTCGAGCAGCGACGCATCCGCCCTGCCCCGCAGCACGCCAGCAAGCTTCCAGCCCAGATTCATGGCGTCCTGCATGCCCACATTCATCCCCTGCCCGCCCGCCGGCAAATGGATGTGGGCCGCGTCGCCCGCCAAAAAAATCCTCCCTTTACGATAAGACTGCGCCAGGCAGGTTTGGTTCGAAAAACGCGACAGCCATTCGGGCGAATGCATGCCGAAATCCTCCCCCGCCACGCGCCGCGTCGCTGCCGACAATCCTTCCAGGGTGACCGGAACCTCCAGCGGCACCTCGATCTCCTGCGCATCGACCACGATCACGCGGTACAGCTCGCCACCGAGCGGGACCACCATCAGCCCGCCCGCCGGATTGCCCAGGCTGATGGCCCGGCCCGCTGGTGGCGTATGCAGGCGCACGTCGCCCAGCATGGCCGTTTTGGTGGCCGCCAAGCCATCGAAGGCGATGCCGGCCTGCCGCCGCACCAGGCTGCGCGCCCCGTCCGCACCGACCAGATAGCGCGCAGCCAGCCGGAACGGCGTTCCCGCCCGCGTGCCGCCGACCCACACGCCATCCTCATCCTGCCCGGTTGCCTCGACCGTCGCCGCGCGCCGCACGTCCACGCCCAGTTCGCCGGCCCAGGCTTCGAGCAACTGTTCCGTCACGCTCTGGGGAATGAACAGCGTGAAGGGATACGTGCTGTCGCAGGCGCTGAAATCGAGCCGGGTCGGCAGGCCGGCGAAATGGCCGCTGGGAATGGGCATGCCGCGCGCAAGGAAACGCCCGGCCACGCCGCGCAGCGCCAGCATTTCCAGCGTGCGCCCGTGCATGGTCAGCGCGCGCGATTGGGGCACCGTCCCGGCGCGCCGCTCCAGCACCGTCACCCGCACGCCGGCCACCGCCAGTTCGCAGGCCAGCAACAGCCCGACCGGCCCGGCGCCGGCCACGATTACCTCTGCATTGCTTGTCATCGTCATATAAGCTAACATCGTTAGGGAGTGACAAAGATAAACCTAACACCGTTAGACTGTCAAGAAAAAGAGGACATCATGGGAATTTCGCGCGAGGCGGTGATCGCCACGGCACTGGGCTTGCTCGATGAGGTCGGGCTGGAGGGATTGACGATGCGCCGGCTGGCCGACGCGCTCGACATCAAGGCAGCATCGCTCTACTGGCACTTTGCCAACAAGCAGGTTTTGATGGATGGCATGGCCGACGCCCTGATGGCGGGCGTGGCGCAGGAAGCGGCGCCGGCCTCATGGCGCGACGCCGTCGGCGCCACGGCGCGGGCGGTGCGCGCCGCCCTGCTCGCCCGGCGCGACGGTGCGCGCGTGTTCGCGGGCACCTATGTGGTCACCGACAACGTGCTGCGCGTGGCCGAGTCGATGATCGGCCCGCTGCGCACGGCGGGCGCCAGCACACGCATGGCGGGCTGGGGCGCATTTTCCATCCTGTACTACGTGCTCGGGTTCGTGATGGAGGAACAGGCGCTGGCCCCGGCAGCGGCCGCCCCCATCGATGCGGACAGCCGGCGCGGTCCGTTCGAGGAACTGGCGGCGCAACGCTATCCGCATGTGCTGGCGGCGATGGACGACCTGTTCGACATGGATTTCGAGGCCCGCTTCGAGGCCGGACTGGACCTGATTCTCACCGGCCTCGACGTCAAGATGAAGGCGGGTGCGGGCTAGAACTCTTCCCACTCGTCGGCCTGGGCCGCCGGCTTGGCGACCCGGGGCGCGGGTTGGGGTGACGCCTTGACTGGCGCCTTGGCGGCCGCCTTCGCCACCGGCTTGGCCACTGCCCTGGCGCGCACCGGCGCGGCAACGGCAGTGCGCACCGGCGCGCGCAGCGGCGTTCCCTGCGCATCGTCGCCATGCAGCTTGAACACGCTGACCGCCTCGGCCAGTTGCACCGCCTGCCCCTGCATGCTCGCCGCCGCGGCGGCGGCCTCCTCGACCAGGGCCGCGTTTTGTTGCGTGGCATTGTCCATCGCCACGATCGCCACATTCACCTGCCCGATCCCGGCGCTCTGCTCGGCGCTGGCGGCGGCGATTTCGCCCATGATGTCGGCCACCTGGCGCACCGAACCCATGATCTGCTGCATCGTTTCGCCCGCCTGATTGACCAGTGCGCTGCCATTTTCGACCTTGCCCACCGAATCGTCGATCAGCGCCTTGATTTCCTTGGCGGCGCTGGCCGAGCGCTGCGCCAGGTTGCGCACCTCGGACGCCACCACCGCAAAGCCGCGCCCCTGCTCGCCGGCGCGGGCCGCCTCGACCGCGGCATTCAGCGCCAGGATGTTGGTCTGGAAAGCGATGCCGTCGATCACGCTGATGATGTCGACGATCTTGCCGGAACTTTCCCTGATCGCGCCCATCGTTTCGACCACTTCGCTGACCACGCGGCCACCCTTGTTGGCGTGCTCGGCGGCGGAAACCACGAGGGTGTTGGCCTGGCGCGCGTTGTCGGCGTTCTGGCTGACGATGGACGTCAGTTCTTCCATCGACGACGCCGTCTCTTCCAGGCTGGCGGCCTGGTTTTCGGTGCGCGAAGCCAGGTCCATATTGCCGGCGGCGATTTCGGAGGACGCGGTCGTGATCGTGTCGGTGCTGCTGCGCACGGCGCCGACGGTGCGGGTCAAGCCCTCCACCATGTCCTTCAAGGCCGTCAGCAGGCGCCCGGTTTCATCCTGGCTGGTCACGTCGATGCGGGTGGTCAGGTCGCCGCGGGCGACCGTCTCGGCCAGGGTCACGGCCTCGCCGATGGGAACGGTCACGGAACGGGTGATCAGAAAGCCCGCCACCGCCGAGATCGCGCTGGCCAGCGCCAGCAGCATCAACATCATCAGCGCCGCCGAGCTGGACGCGTCGGCCGCTTCCTTGCCGTCGCGCGCCATCAGCGCGGTCTGGTACTTGAGCACGGCGTCGAGCCGGCCGAAGTACGCGTTCTGTATCGGAATGACTTCCTTGAACAGGAATTGGATGGCGGCGTCGCGCTCGCCCGCCTCGAAGCGCTTGACCGCTTGCGAACGCAGCTGGAAATACGCATCGAAGGCCTTGACCTGATCCTGGAACAATTGTTTCGCTTCGTCGGCGACCATCATCGCGCCCAGCTTGGCGGATGCCTCGGCGCCGGTGCGGTCGGCATCGAGCATGCCGGTCATCAAGGTTTTGGACTGGGCCGGATCGGGCGCCAGCATGGCGTTGCGCAGCGACTGGGCGCCGCGGTTGGCGTAGCTGCGCATGACATTGGTCAGCTCGACCTGGACGTAGCGGTCGTTGACGATATGGTCGGTCAGGGAACTGGTGTAGCGGATGCGGCTGATCCCGAACAGCGACATCACCAGCAGGATGCAGATCGTCAAGCCAAACCCGATTGCCAGGCGTGCACCAATTTTCAGATCAGAAAACATCACGATAATCCTCCTTGACGAGCGTTCACATGGCTAACCGATGAGAACGATTGTAAGCCTGCTTCATGCGACGCAGTCAAGGAGTGTTGTTAAGCGGCACACTGCGGCCGCATCGGTCTAGCGCTGGGCCGGCACGAACTCCTGCAGCACAGCCTGGCGCAGCAGCGCCGGCGGCACCAGGCCCTGGGCCAGCACGAAGTCGTTGAAGGCCTGGCGGTTGAACTTCTTGCGCAGGGCAACCTCGGCCGCCTGGCGCGTTTCCATCAGGCGCTGGTAGCCGTAGAAATACGAGGTCGCCTGGCCCGGCGCGCGGAAGGTGTAGCGCTGCATTTCCTGGGTGGCCATGCCTTCCGACAGCCCCACCTCATCCATCAGGAAGTCCTTGACACCCTCGGGCGTGATCTCGCCCAGGTTGACCATCGGATCGAGGAAGGCGCGGGCGGCGCGCTGCATGCGGGCTTGCAGCGCGAACAACTGGCCGTCGAGCGGCTCGTAGGGCTGCATTTCCGCTTCCGCGTACAGGGCCCATCCTTCGACGTTGACGCTGTTAAACGCAAACACCGCGCGCGCGGTCGAGACGCCGGTTTCGATCATCTTGGCGAATTGCAGCTCGTGCCCGGGGCGAGCTTCGTGCGCGGTCAGCGTCCAAGTTGCCGCTTCATGGGTGAAGTCGTCGAAGGCCAGCGTCTTGCCCTTGGCGTCGGGCGGCATGCCGGCGGTCAGCACGAATTCGCCATATTCGCCCGTGTTGCCGATCAGGCGCGGCGGGTTCATGTGCGGCGCCGGCTGCGCTGCGCTTTCGGCGGTGCTGGCCATGCGGATGACCGCCTTGCGCGCCGGCAGCGACACGATATTTTGCGCGCGCACGGCCGCTTCGATCTGTACCAGGCGGTCGGCATACAAAGGCATGACCTGGTCGGGCGCGATCTGCTGCTTTTTCAGCTCGGCCATCACGGCGCGGTAATCGGGATTGGCCAGCTTGCGCTCGCGCGCGATCAGGCCGGCGGTGATATTCATCTGGTTGCGGATTTCGGCGAACGAGGTCAGCGCCTTGGCGATCAACTCCTGCGGACCGATATCGACCCCGAACTGGCGCAGGTTATTGGCATAGACCTCGGCCGGCAAACGGTGGTCGCTGCGCGCGCGCGGCAGGATCTGCTTTTTCACGTGCTCGTTATAGGCCGTCAGCTGCGTTTCGAGCGCGGCGAAACTCGGCTCCCAGCCTTGCAGGTCGCTCTTGCTCAGCAGGTCCTTGATGCCCTTGATCAGGGTCGGGCTGTCGTTGATCGCCTGCTCCACTTCATCCTTGAAAGGACCGATCAGGTTCTTGTTCGCTTTCAGGCGCTCGTGCAGGCGTTCGACCGCCAGTTCGGTGGACGGGCGATATCCCTTGGCCAGGCCGGCGTATTTCTGCAGCCGGACCAGCAGCGTCTTCTGGCGCTCCTTGGGAATGCGCGGGTCGAGCGTCTGGCGCACCACGCCGAACAATTGATCGGCCAGATTATCGAACGGGACAAAATGCTTGCGTTCCAGGGCGGCCGAGCGCATCTGGTCTTCGGCGCTGCCGATCAGGATATCGATATCCTGGCGGATCTTGGCGTCGGTCTCGGTTTTGCGGCGTTTTTGCAGTTCCGCGATCACGGCGCGGGTATCTTTATTGGTCTGTGCAAAATGGTCGCGCGACAGGTCGGTGATCTGTTCGTCGTAACCGTCGACACCGAGGCCGCTGGCGCTTTCGGGCGCATATTTGGCCATCACGTTGAGCACAAGCTTGGCGTTGGCATTACTTCTGGTGACCCACGCCGGTTCGGCCGCGGAAACAGCGGCGCACAGCGACAGCATGGCCAGGGCGACGGCGGCGCGGATAGTCCGCATGGTGGTGTGAGGTGTCGACATGACGCTCCTTGTAGTTATACATATGCGGCCTGGCCGGAAAGCGGCCGGATGCGCGGACCACTGTTTTACCAGATACCGGCCGATTGATCAAAGCTTGCATGTCAGCGTCCGGCCATTGAGCCGGCGTGGTGTGCCAGGAATAGACGAATTTTACAGCCGCCCAAACACCTGATCGAATGCGTCGAACGTCCCGCTGTCTTTACGATCGAGCACCGCAAACGTCACATGGCCGAACGCGTTCCTGTAGCGCGGGTTATGCAGCAAATGCGCGGCGAACCAGCCGGCCATTTCCTCGGGCAGATTGCCGAACACGCCGCAGCCCCAGGCACCGAGAATCAAGTCCTGATGACCGTGATGCAGGGCCAGCGCCAGCAGCTTGTCGATCCGCTGCAGCATGCACTGCGCCACATCCTGCATGCGCTGCGGTTCATTGCGGGAAATCGCACCCCGATTGACGGCAGGCGCGGTCACGATCGACGCCAGATAAGGCGTATCGAGGAAGGCGTACGCATCGTCGCGAAACACCGGCACCTTGGGCGAATAGATCATGTCATCGTTGTAGATGCAGGTTCTGAGCGCGCGATTGGCGTCGTATAGGGCGTTCATCTGCACGATGCAGGGATACAGGCCGGACGACTTGGCCAGGTTTTCTTCCTGCGCCTCTGCGCCGCCGAGAAAGCCGCCACCCGGGTTCTTCGCGGAGGCGAAATTGAGGCACAGCGGGTCCAGGCGCCCTTCAGCGATGCCGCGCCGGGCTGCGGCGAGGGTTGATTCATTGCGTACTTCAAAACACGTGGTCTTCGCTTCGCCCGCAACCGGCGCCGCGCTCAGTTGCGCCAGGCGCTCCGACGAATAGTGATGCGACTGCGCCTTGGCGGACGCCAGGGCGTCAGCGATGGACACAGTCTCTCCGCGCGCATTTTGATAGTTCCCGCGCTCCAGCACGGTCAGTGTTTCCTGCGCAATACCGGCGCGGTAATCTCGATTACTCATTGGTGTTCCTTTTTATTTTTATGTGTTACGACGTGAAACCCGCACGGCAGCAGCGTTGCGCCGGGCGGCTGCCGCATCATAAATCACTTAGTGGTAATTTACAACTAACTTAGTTTGAATTTTCAACTAAGACACGGGAAGTGGTAAAATCCGCGCTCGCCACTACGAGGAAAACGATGGGTACCGCCGATCTCACTGAAGAGGAATATCTCGCCAGCTACAACGTCCACGCTTTCGATGTGCCGTTGACCAGTGTCGACCTGGTGATATTCACGGTCAGGGAACAGGCACTGCACGTGCTGCTGGTGCAGCGTGGCGCGCATCCGGCCAAGGGGCGATGGGCATTGCCGGGCGGGTTCATCGATGTGCGGCACGACGCCGATCTGGACGGCACGGCCTTGCGCAAGCTGCGCGAAAAGACAGGCGTGACGGCGCCTTATCTGGAGCAATTGCAGGGATTCGGCAGCAGCACGCGCGATCCGCGCGGCTGGTCGGCCACGTTCGCCTATTTTGCGCTGATCGGGTCAAGCCACATCGAATTGCAGCACGGAGCGGGGGCGGATGCCGCTTGCTGGCACTCGATCAGCGAGGCCGGCGTGGACATCGATCTGGCATTCGACCACGCCATGATCATTGCCACGGCGGTCCAGCGGCTGCGTAACAAGGTCGAATACACCTCGCTGCCGGCGCATTTGCTGGCGGAGGAATTCACCTTGTCCGATCTGCAGCGCGTGTATGAAATCGTGCTGGGGCGGCCGATCGATAAAAGCGCCTTTCGCAAGCGCGTCAAGGAAGGCGATTTTCTTGAAGAAATCCCCGGCAAGCAGCGCCACGGCAGCAATCGCCCGGCGCAGCTGTACCGCATTCGCTGCGGGCAGCCGACGGTGTTCTTCAGCCGCACCATGAGGGCATAAACGACAAACACAATCACGGTGCTATTATCGGTAACATCGATACAATAACCAGCGAGTCCAATGACCCAGTTCACGCATTACGAGCAAAACGCCAAGGAACTGGTTACACAATACGAATCGTTGTCGTTCGAGGAGGTACACGCCGGGCTGATGGATCTGCTCCCGGCACCTGGTTCGACGATTCTCGACGTGGGCGCGGGCTCTGGCCGCGATGCCGCCTGGCTGGCGAGCCATGGATACGATGTCGTCGCCGTCGAACCATCTGACGCCATGCGCAGCCAGGCGCTCGCGCTGCACGGATCCCAGCCTATTCACTGGCTGTCCGACTCGCTCCCCGACCTGGCCCAGGTAAGACGCTTAGGACTGACGTTCGACCTGATTCTCCTGTCGGCGGTATGGATGCATGTACCGCCCGCAGCGCGCGCACGGGCACTGAGAAAACTCGCCACCATGCTGGCACCGAGCGGGCGCATTGCCATCAGCCTGCGCCTCGGAGAACCTGACACCGCGCGCGCCATGTACGAAGTCACGCTGCACGAATTATCAGGCCACGCCCAGCAATTCGGACTGCGCCTGCTTCGCGCCAGCGACAGCGCGGACCGGCTGGGACGGCCCGGCATCGCATGGACCACGGCCATTTTCGGCCTTCCGGACGATGGCCTCGGCGCCCTGCCCCTGCTGCGCCACTTGGTGCTGGTCGACGAAAAATCATCGACCTACAAAATCGCGCTGCTGCGCATCGTGGCGCGCATTGCCGATACGGCTGGTGGCTGCGCGCGCCATGAAGCCGATTATGTGGCGCTGCCGATGGGCCTGGCCGCGCTGTTCTGGATGCGCATGTACAAGCCGCTGATTGAAAACGGTCTGCCACAAATGCCTGTATCGCGCGCGGGCACCAAACCAGGCTTTGTCACCGACAGTTTCAATGCCCTGCGCCTGATTCATCCTGTCGAATTACGCGTGGGCGCGGTGTTCGACAGCGATACGGCCAGGCATCTGCACTGCAGCCTGTGGGAGATTGCCCGCACCATTCGCCTGATGCCGGCAAAGTATTTGTGCTGGCCAGCCAGCAGCGAATCGATTTTCGATATTCATGCCCTGCGCCAGACGGCGGCTCCGTCAAGGCTGGTGATTGACGATCCATTCCTGTGGAGCTTTGGCGAGCTGCGCGTACCGTTCCAGATATGGCAGGCGCTCACCCGTTACAACGTCTGGGTCGAACCGGTGCTGGTATCGGAATGGGTACGCCTGGTCGTGTCGTACGCGGCAAACCGCCTGCCCGATAGTGGCCGGCTTGCGCACGCCCTGCTTGCATGGGCCGATCCGGAACGCGACACACGTATTGCGCGCGTCGCCGTCTCCCGGCTTCGGGAAGCGGGAAAGCCAGTGTATTGCGTCTGGTCCGGCCAGCGCCTGCGCGACGATTACGACGTCGACCACTGCTTCCCTTTCGCCGCCTGGCCTTGCGGCGACGCCTGGAACCTGATGCCCGCATCCAAAAAGATCAATAATGAAAAATCGAACCGCCTGGTAACGCAAGGTGCGCTGGAGCGTGCCAGCGACCGAATCACGCACTGGTGGAGCGATGCCTTTCTGTCGGTCGATAGCGATGCCAGCAACCGTTTCTTCCTTGAAGCAGGACAAACCCTGCCCTTGCTGACCGACCGTGCGCAAGCGTTCGACGTCATCGACGCGATGAAGGTGCATCGCATCCGCCTGGCAAAGGACCAGGGCCTGCGCCCGTGGGAACCGAAGCGCATGGCATCAGTGGCAGATATGACGGTTCCGAGTCCACATCACACCGGCGTTTTACTAACGGAGTAAATCCTTGCGCTCGACAACCATCCAATTTGTTACTGGCACGGCCACATATGTGCGCGATGGAAGGCGAATGGCGCTCGCATTCATCACCGGCGATAGCAGCGTCAATGCGTGCACTCGGCGTGTGCGGCTATAGTTGACTTCCTATCGTTTAGAAGGGCCTTCCGCGTTTTTCGGGAATCGTTGGGGATGACGGAAATAGTCGCCTTCCATGGCGGGCATCACAGGCCGGACAGGCGTTCACGCGGCACCCATCCCTGAACTTTCCTTCCGCTTTTGGGATTGGTGTAGCTCGCATACACGAACGCACCGGAAGCCAGGCTGGTCGTCACGCGATCGCCCGCCACCACAAATACGCCGGGCATCGCGCAGCCGGCATCGGGAGCGCTCAGGAATTGCAATCGTCCGGGGCCCTTGACGCGCCTGTCACGCGGCGCGCTTACCGGCGCGGCATTTTTCTGGGCCAGAAACCCGGCTGCTCCGCACAGAGTGGGCGATTCAAACACCAGGATGACGTCATCGCCCTGCCACTGATAGGTTTCGACGCCGGCTTCCGGGTCCACCCGACTGTTCAGATGCACCACCGGCTCGGCCCCGGCCATGCCGGTGCCGCCAAGGTCAAGGCACTCGCCGAATTCCTTCGACACCTTCGGCGCACTATCCGACAATGCCAGCAGCCGATACGAGTACTGGCAATGCAAACCAGGGCGGCTGCCTTGCACGACGATGTATTCTCGCTCCGTCATGGCGGGGATGCGAAACAGGGATGCGCCGCCTGCGCCGATGGTTGCGATTTTCTTGCCAGCGACAAGGAGGTGCGTGGCATCCGCGTCCGCGCTCACGTCTACCCTGCCATGGCGCGTCTCGATACCGGTCTTTGTGTCCGGCGCCGCCGCGAAGGCCAGCAGCGGTACGAACAGGATCGCGGTAGTCAGGTTTTTCAAGTTTGTATTGGTCATGTGCGTGCCAAAAAGTACATCGTATTCTATCAGTCATGCGAATGCCGCCCCGCAGTCGCCGCACTTGCGTATCCCAACGCACGCACCTTGGGCATGGGATAGATTATGATGACCCTACGAAAATTATCGAATTCATATGCAAACTCCTATGCACCAATACACCCTCCAGCAAAAATCGTTTCTGCTCCTTCTCGCCCTGGTCACCATCGGCTTCGGCTGGATCCTGGCGCCCTATGCCGGCGCAATCTTCTGGGGCGTGGTGCTGGCGATCCTGTTTGCGCCGCTGAATCGCTGGCTGCTCAAGAAGACCAATCACAAACCCAATCTGGCTGCCTTGCTGACCCTGCTGTCGATCGTGGTCATGGTGATTTTGCCGCTGTCGCTGATCGCGGTGTCCCTGGTCGACCAGGCCGCCACCGTGTACGAAATGGTCCGTTCCGGCGACCTGACCGTGGGCAGCTACTTCAAGAAAATCATGGCTGCCCTGCCGCAGTGGGCCGTCAATTTGCTGGAACGTTTCGACCTGACCACCCTGTCGAAGCTGCAGCAGAAAATGACGGAAGGCGCGTCGCAGGTCAGCCAGACCGTCGCGCGCCAGGCCATCCATGTGGGCAGCTACACCTTCGATCTGATGGTCAGCATGTGCATCATGCTGTACCTGCTGTATTTCCTGCTGCGTGACGGCCAGGCGCTCGCTGCGCGTATCAAGAGTGCCGTTCCGCTGAGCCGCAAATATAAACAGCGCCTGTTCAGCAATTTCACCGCCGTCACCCGCGCTACCGTCAAGGGCAATATCCTGGTCGCGGTGGCGCAAGGCGCGCTCGGAGGCCTGATATTCTGGTTTCTGGACGTGCAGGCGCCGGTGCTGTGGGCCGTGGTGATGGCGTTCCTGTCGCTGCTGCCGGCAATCGGCGCGGCGCTGGTGTGGGCACCGGTCGCCGTCTATTTCCTGGTCACCGGATCGATCTGGGAAGGCGTGGTGCTGAGCGTCTTCGGTGTGGTCGTGATCGGACTGGTCGACAATATCCTGCGCCCTATCCTGGTGGGCAAGGACACCAAAATGCCGGACTACGTGGTGCTGCTCTCCACCGTGGGCGGCATGGCGCTGTTCGGTTTGAACGGCTTTGTGATCGGGCCGGTGGTGGCGGCGCTGTTCATCGCGGCCTGGGATCTGTTTGCCTCGGCCAGCGAGTTCCACACCGACTAAACGCCAGGCCCCATCCGCTCAGTCGTCCGCCTTCGGGTGCCAGCGCTGCAGCGGCGGCTCCGGCGACGTGAGCGCTTGCAGGCGCTTGTACAGCAGGCTGGTTTCGAGCAGATTGCAGATGCGCAGCATCGTCTCGATCAGGTCGAACGGCTTGGTCAGGAAATCCTTGGCCCCCAGCGACAGTGCGCGCCTCCGGGCCTCCTGGGTCACGTCGGCGCTGATCACCATGACCGGACGAAACTCGTTGGGCGGCGTGCGGCGCGCCAGTTGCTCCAGAACGGCATAACCGTCCAGGTCCGGCATCATCAGGTCGAGCAGTACCAGGTCGGGATCGAACGCCGATACCAGATCGAGCGTGCGGCGCGGATCGGTGGTACTGACGACGTTGCGAAACCCTTCTCCCGTCAGCATGTCTTCGAGGATGTTGACGTTCTCGATGTTGTCGTCGACGATCAGGAGCCGCATGGCATGCAGGTCGGAAATATTCATGGCAGCAATCGGTCCAAGGTAGCAAAAAACAGGCTCACGTCGAGCGGCTTGGTCAGGTAACCGGCGGCGCCGGCGGCCAGTGCGCCGGCTATGGTCGCAGGCAAGGCGTCGGCGCTGACCATCAGCACCGGCGTCTGGCTCAACCCGGCCGTGGCGCGCAGCTGCGCGAGCACCTCGAGTCCGGATACGTCGGGCAGGTGCAGGTCCAGCAGCACCAGGTCGGGCGCATGCCGCTGGGCCAGCGCCAGGCCCTCGCTGCCGGTGGACGCGCTCAGCAGGGTGATGTTGGCGCGCCGCGCCAGCAGGATCTCGACCAGCGCCAGGTTGGAGGACTGATCCTCGATATACAGCACGGTACAGGCGCGCTGCGATGGCGGCGCCGCAATGCTGGCCGGCCGCGCCGCGTCCGCATGGCCCGCCGCGGCGCTCAGCGGCAGCTCGACGCGGAAGGTGCTGCCCTGCCCCACCGCGCTTTCCATGCCGATGTCGCCGCCCATGGCGCGCACCATCTGCAGCGATACCGCGAGCCCCAGGCCGGTGCCCTCGCCGGGACGGTGTTCGGCGCCCAGCCGGTCGAACGGCGTGAACAGGCGCGCTTGCAAGGATGGATCGATGCCCGGGCCGTTGTCGCTCACGCCGATGCGCGCGCGCTGCGCGTCGGCCTCGACGCGCAGCGACACAGTCCCGTTCGGATGGTTGTACTTGACCGCGTTCGACAGCAGATTGAGCATCACCTGCAGCAAGCGCTTGCGGTCGGCCAGCACGTGCACGCCGGACGATGGCGCTTGGGCGGCCAAGGTCACGTCGCGCTCGCCGGCCATCGGGGCGATCAGCGCCAGCGCTTCGCGCAGCAGGCTGTCCACCTCGACCGGCTCCGGCTCCAGGTCCATATGGCCGGTTTCGATGCGCGCGATATCGAGCACTTCGTTGATCAGCGCCAGCAGGTGACGGCCGCCTTTCAGGATATGGCCGACATGCCCGCGCTCGGCGGGCGTCTTGAGATCGCGTTCGAGCAACTGGGCAAAACCCAGAATCGCGTTGAGCGGCGTGCGCAGTTCATGGCTGGTGCGCGACAGGAATTCGGTCTTGGCCTTGCTGGCGCGCTCGGCTTCGCGATAGGCTTGCTCGGCGTCGGCGCTGCGCGCGGCCAGCAGCATGCTGGCATGCTCCATCCGCGCCGCCAGCTGGCCCAGTTCATCGGTGGCCGGTGCGATCGGCGCCAGCGGCGCGCCGCGCGCCAGCCGCTCCGCGTTATCGGCCAGATCGCGCACGCGGCGCCCGATGCCGGTTGAAAACAGCAGCACCACGACGAGCGCGCCCAGCACTCCGGCCGCGCTGGCCACGCCGGTGGCCACCATCGTGCGCATGTAGACCTGGTCGGCGAAGCGCTCGCTCTCGCGCCGCAGCACGTCTTCCCGCGCCAGCATGGCGTCGATGTGGCCGCGCAGCTCGTCCAGCACCACTTTGTTCGACACCAGGATCGGCACCAGCGTTGCCGCCGGCGTGGTATTGCCGAGGGCGACCAGTTCGCTCAAGCCCTCGCTTTTTCTCGCGGCCAGGGCGGCTACCTGGTCGAGCAAGGCGTTCTGCTGCGGATCGCGAATCTGCATGCGCAGCCGGCGCAAGGTGCGCGGCAGCTCGGTTTCGGCAATCCGGTAGCGCTCCAGGAAATTCGCGCGCCCCGTCAACAGATAGCCGCGCACGCCGGTGGCGGCCTCGGCCAGCAAAGTGTGCACTTCCTGGATGTCGTGCTGGATCTGCAAGGTGCGCTGCACGCCCTGCTGGGCGCGGCGGCTTTCGGCCCCCATCAGATAGCTCGAAGCGAGCGCGCCCAGCAGGATCACC
Organism: Massilia scottii; assembly: GCF_030846495.1. Taxonomy (NCBI): domain Bacteria; kingdom Pseudomonadati; phylum Pseudomonadota; class Betaproteobacteria; order Burkholderiales; family Oxalobacteraceae; genus Massilia; species Massilia scottii. The sequence continues at coordinate 389,525 of NZ_JAVCWM010000005.1, forward strand.
AGCGGCACCGCGATCAGCACCAGCCCCTTGACGCGCAAGGAACGGTTCGACCACCACTGGGACCAGCTCGCCAGCACGCTCATGGGTTGGTCGCGCCGGAATGGCCGAAGCCGAGTTCGACCGCGCGGGCGGCGACCTGGGTGCGGTCGGCCAGGCCGAACTTGTGGATGATGCGTTCCACATGCACCTTCACCGTGCCGGGGGCGATGCCCAGGCGCAAGGCGATGTCGGCATTGGTCAGTCCGTGCGGCAGCAGGCACAGCACCTCGCGCTCGCGCGGTGTGAGCGGCGTGAGCAGCTTGGCCGATTGGGCGGCTGGCACCACAGGCCGCGCGCCGCCCTGGGGCAAGGCCGTGGCCAGCATGCTGGCCAGGGTGGACAAGGCGGCCAGGTCGGCCTCGCCGGGAACCGGCAGCGGGTGGCGGCTGGCCAGTTGCAGCACGCCCAGCGCGCGCCCCGCCGAACGCAGGGGAAACAGCAGTTCGATGCCGGCCATCGCCCCGGCCGGCAGCAGCATCTGGCTGACGCTGTTGCGCCGGACCAGCACGCCCGCCTCATCCTTCAGGCCGGCTGCCAGGGCGCCTTGCGCTGGAAAACGCATGCCCGCCGGCAGTACCTCGCCGCGCGCGGCCTGCACGCGCAGCGCGCCGTTGTCGTCGGCCAGCACGCTGCCGCAGTCGAAGGCGGAAAACGCCAGGGCGAAGCCGAGCATCGCGTCCAGCGCGGTGGCGGCCTCGCGCGCGGCGAGCGCCTGGCCGGCCTCGTGCAGCAGACGCAGGCGGGCGGTATTGGCTTGCTGCTCGCGGTAGTGCTCGCGCAGGGTTTGAGCGGAGGGAGAAGAGGTACGGGGCATACGCGCAGTATATGCCGAACGGCAGAGCTTCGGATAGGCCTGGCGGCGGACGGCAAGGCGCCGGCGAGGGGCGATAGTGTGCCTGTCGCAGCAAACAATGCGCCATCCACGTTGACTTGACAGGAGAATTTCATGAACAAACTGATCCTTGCCGCTTCCCTCTTCGCTTGCAGCGTTGCGTATGCCAAGGAGCCGCCGCGGGTGTACGGCAACGAAGCCGTCGCGCCGACCACCAGGCAGGACCGCGAGATTGCCGGCCTGTTCGACCGCTGGAACGCCGCGCTGGGCACGGGAAAGCCGGCCGACGTGGTCAAGCTGTACCACCCCAAGGCGGTGTTGCAGCCGACTGTATCGAACCACGTGCGGACGACGCCGGCGGAAATCGAGGATTATTTCGTGCATTTTCTGGAACTGAAGCCGCACGGCGTGATCAACTCCCGTCACATCCAGATGCTGAGCAGGGATAGCGCGGTCGACAGTGGCGTGTACACCTTCGACATCGTCAAGGATGGCAAGCCGGCCAAGGTGCAGGCACGGTATACCTTCGTGTACAAGAAGCTGGGAAAGGACTGGCTGATTCTCAAGCATCACTCGTCGGCGATGCCGGAGCAGGTGGCGCTGAACTAAGACGGCGAACGCTGCGGGCGTGACGGAGGCAGGCCCGTTGCCGGGCCTACTGGATGACCATGGGCATAAGCGTTACTGAGGCAGGCTTCAAAGACCGCATCCGGCACACGATCGACTGACGGGCACCTCGAATTACCGGCAAATTCCGCGTAACTGCCGGTCGCGATGCCGACGGATGCGTTTTTTGCTGTCAGGCCGAGCTGCTTCGGACCCGTTTTACAGGCGCTCAACCTCATTTTGTGCAGTCCGGACGGACTGCGGGCGTCAGAACGCCTCGACCCTGGCCTCCCTCAAGTAGACCAGACGCCGCAGATTGTACGCAGCGACTTTCCAGTTGAGCTGGAGCGTGGCGCGCGCCAGCCCGATTGTGCGCAGGCCCTTGCCGCCCATCTCGGCCAGGCCGGCAAACACATGCTCTACCCGGGCGCGGGTCTTGGCGATGCGCGCGTTACGACGCTTTTGCGTCTCCGAAATGGGCTTGTCCTTGCTTCCTTTGCGCTGGATGTGCATGCGCCAGCCCTGCCGGGTCAGCCTGTCCTCGCGCTCGCCATCCACGTAGCCCTTGTCGGCCAGGATGTTGCGGTTCGTGTTGGCCGGATCGAGTACATCCTCGAAGTGCAGCGTGTCGTGCTCGCTGGCGGTGCTGACCTTGATCTTGCGTACCAACTTGTAGCGTTTGTCTGCGTTGGCCGATACCTTGTAGCCGAAGTAGGACTTGCCGTGCTTCTTGGTCCAGCGCGCATCCGTGTCTTTCTGCCGGCGCTTCGCAGGCTTCCAGTCGATTGGCATGGCACCTTCTCCAACGAGCGACTTTTCCTCTTTGCTCATCGACTGCTTCGGCGTCTGCACGATGCTCGCGTCGACCATCTGACCGCCACGCGCAATGTAGCCATGCTTGGAAAGCTGACGGTTGACCGCGTCAAAGATGCTCTCGCTGGCGCCTGCCTTGATCAGGCGCTCCTTGAACGTCCAGATCGTTGTCCGGTCCGGTATCTGGCTACTGGCACGCAGTCCGACAAAACGCTGGAAGCTCAGGCGGTCGAGCAACTGGAATTCCATTTGCTCGTCGCTCAGATTGAACAACTGCTGGATCAGCAAGACGCGAACCATCAGTTCGGTCGGGAATGGGGGACGGCCGCCGCGTTCGCGGCTGGGGCGTGGAGCCGCTTTATCAACCGCATCGGCAAGTGCGACGAAGTCGACATGCTGCTCCATCACCTTCAGCGCATCACCAAGCTTGTTCAGCTTGGCTTCCCGTTCTTGGTCGGCAAACAGACTCGTCTTGATCATGAAATTGGGTCGATAGCATTAAGCCGCTATGATGCCACGGCTGCACCGGTTTTTCGAGGTACCCTAG